>CAZKBI010000014.1:0-19749 GCA_964551195.1 uncultured Caryophanales bacterium
AGTCCGTAAATCTGAGATGATAGATTCTGGCGAGCGGCAGGATCATACGCCGATTTTGTTGGAAATAGACTTATAATGTTACTGAGTTAATCGGCTTACTATAATTATTATATTCATATTAGTATCCGCATTGCAGATTTCCAAGAGCTATGGAAAAACAAGGTAGATATATGATAAAAGCTATTTGATGTATAATACAATTATGAATAAATAATCGAGGGAGGCGTTGATTATGAAAAAGTTTACATTAACTGAGGCTATAGAAGTAGCCAAACAACTAAATATCAATTTTGATGATGTTGGATTTACAGCAGAAGAATTTCTAGAGGGTATCAATATTGAATTGGAACACGGCACGGTCGATCCCGAAACCAATGTATCTGATGATAATCTATTAATCACTGCCAAAATTGCTTTAGCACATCTAAGAGAATCAAATTTCTATTACAATGAGTATATTGGCCTAGAAGCTTGGGAGCATGCTATTGAAGATTTCAAAGGAGTTCCCAAAGGGAAGACAATAAAGATTGTTTAAAGTTAAATAGTTTATGTCAAATAATAATCTTTTAAGGAGGTAAAAAAATGAAATACGTTTTTTCGTTTAAAGGGATATTAATTATTACAATTTTAATTCTGTTTTCATTCTGTCTAATCGGGTGTAATTCAACACCACCGGCCGATACTCCGGTAGGAGAGGTAACACCGCCTATTGATGACCCTGTGGATAACTCACCACCGGCTTATGAACATGGCGATTCTGCTACAGATTATATGGGCCTATCGGTTAATCGTGTAATAGAACTGCTTGGTGATGATTATGAGGTTATTCAGAATAACAGCACAGGTCTGTATTATAAAGATGTTGATTGGGTTTTTTACATCGGTGAGATTTTACCTGGGGGATTTAAATTTACAGATGATGAAATTATTAAATTTGTGGATGTCTTCGATGGTCAAGTAATCAAAGGTGTGTTTATTGGAGATAGTGCGGAAGAAATAGCGAATAAATTAGGAATCGCTAATTTTAATCTGGAAGTTGATCCTCTAAGTGGAGGTTATTTCCTAGGTTATGAGACTGAGTTAAATGGATATGAGAGTTTTGTATCATTTGACTTTGAAACTCTGGATGGTCCATGTATTCATGCATGGGGTAAGAGTGACGAATTATATTAGGGATAATCAGTATTCTATAAATTGAGGAGGACTAGAAATGAATCGACTAATTACAGTAAAAGGTACTGGTGATTTAAGTCTGAAACCAGATCTGATAGTTATAACAATGGATCTAGAGTCAAAAAACTGGAATTATGATAAGACGATGCAGCTTGCGACCGAGTCAATCGAAAATCTACAAAATGCAATTGAGATTGCGGGGTTTGAGAAAAAAGATTTAAAAACAACACGTTTTAGCGTTAATACAAATTATGAAAGCTACAAGGATAAAGACGGTAATTATAAGAGTAAATTTGTGGGATATATTTGCAAACAAGGATTAAAGATAGAATTTGATTATGATACCAGAGTTATGTCAGACTTGTTAAATGCTATTTCCAAATCACCAACAAAACCAGAGTTTAGGATCAGATTCTCTATTAAGGACGAAAATGCTGTAAGCGAGCAACTTCTAGTGAATGCAACAACAAATGCTAGACAGAAAGCAGAAATTCTTGCCAAGGCTTCAGGTGTAAGCCTAGGTAATTTAGTAAATATTGATTATAATTGGCAAGAATTACATCTTTATTCACAATTGAATTATAGCGTGTCGTATAAAGAAGCGTTATCCAGAGATTTTTCACCGGATATTGAGCCAGAAGATATTGATGTTAGTGATACGGTTTCATTTGTCTGGGAGATACACTAAAAAATAATCGGAAAATGTGAGAGGAGGGCTAGATATGAGCAAATACGAATGTCTAGTATGTGGTTACGTTTATGATGAGGCTAAGGGAATTCCAGAGGATGGTATTGTACCAGGTACAAAGTGGGAAGATATACCCGAAGATTGGGTCTGCCCAGTCTGCGGTGTTGGTAAGGAAAGTTTTGAAAAATTAGTGGTGGGCTAAGTGCTATGGAGAAATTATTTCAACTTCTTGGACAACAAGAGGCGATGAGGATTGTTAATCTGGTGATAAGGTCGCGACGCGTTACCTTGCTTGAATTTGAAATATTACTTGATATCGACACGGCGCTGCTTCAAAAATGTTTAGCAGATCTTGAGGAGCAAGGCCTAATCTACTCTCTATCGAATGAGGAGCGACAATATTACAGTATTAGTCCACTCTTTATTCAAGAGCATGAGCAGCTGTATTATTACTTACTTGAACAATTGAAGATGCATGTTACTTACTTAACAGACCTCAACCGTTTCAACCGCTACCGACTAAATCGGTTGTCAGAGCAGGATATTCGCGACAACCGTGAGCGTGTGCTAAGTATTATTAAATAATCTTGTGTTCGAAAGAAACATATAGCAACTACATACAAAAGTGGTATAATGAGCGTAAACACAGGAGAGATTACTGTTTACGCTTTTTTGATTTTATATTTGAACTAAGGGGGCTGACATTATGGCTAGAACTCGAAGAAAAAGATTCAGATTATCATCACTTGGTGAATACATCAAAATGGGCTTAGTAGCAATTTTCCAAACCTTCAAACGCTTTCCACTTACTTTGCTGATTTTTATCTCATTGTCGGTAATTGTGCTTGTTCAGGTTGAGACTTCCTATGATAATACAGAGTTAATGGATCTACTGAATAGATTGATTGGTCTTCATGTAATGGCCATTGCATTTTCATTAGCTGTTGAGTCATTGTTGGAACGACTTTCCAGAAAGAGTTGGGCGATACGCATTGCAGTTTATTTAGTCGAGCTCGTGCTTCTTGCTGTATATTTTCAATTTGTATTTACAACAGCTGAGTATGCGCAGAACATGCAGTTAGGTTTGTTGGCAGCTGCTTTCCTTTTAGTATTTCTTTTTGCGCCCTATTTCTTTAGAAGAGAAAATTACGAGGTTTATATTAGTAAAATTATAACACAAACCGTTGTTAGTCTCTTTTTCGCGGTGGTGATTGGACTTGGTTTATCAGCAACGATTTTTGCCGTGCAGGAATTAATCTACTCTAATTTGCGTGGTGAAACCTATGCATATGTCTGGACCTTTGCAATGTTAATTTTCGCACCAATCTTCTTATTAGCAGGAATACCAGAGCGCGAAGAGGAGATGCCGGTCGAAAATTATAATAAAGTGCTTGAGGTTCTGGTGCTTTATATTATGATGCCTTTACTTGTAATTTATACAGTTGTACTATATGTCTACTTCGCACAGGTGCTGATTACTCAGGAATGGCCGAGCGGACTAGTTTCTTACTTGGTTGTTTCCTATACAGCGGTGGGAATTCTGACGATTTTCTTTGCAAATCCCTTCCGCAAGACGAATCGTTGGGGGCGTTACTTTACCAATGGTTTTAACTTTGCAGTTATTCCTCTATTGGGGATGATGTTTGTAGCTATCGGTTTGCGAATTAATCAGTATGGCTTTACTGAGAATCGTTATTTCATAGTTCTGATTGGTATATGGTCCTTAGTGGCCGTTATCTTCTATATTTTTAATCGTGGCAAAAACAATGTGTTTTTACCTCTCTTACTCGCGGCCATTCTGCTAATTTCTGCTGTTGGTCCACTTAGTGCTAGCAATGTTTCCTTGGCAAGTCAGTCGGACCGCTTCTATCAAACGATCGAGCCCTATGACATTTTGCAGGATGGTGTTATTGCTAAAACAACAACAACATTTGAACGTGCAGACCAGAAGGAAATCGTGGGAGCGATAGAATATTTTGAACGTTATCATGGTTTGAGCGAGCTAGAATATTTACCAGAGAGCTTTGAAATGTCGCAGTTTAGAGCTTATTTCGGATTTGAACCATATTCATGGGGTGGCAATTTAGTCAACTATTTCGAATATTATCGTGAGGAGTTTATACCTGTAATTATTAGTGACTACAACGTTTTCCAGAAGGTGCAGATGTATCAGTATTTAGAGGAAAACGAAGTCAGCGAGTTTACCTATGGTCCGCATGATTATACAATGAGTTATGGTAATGAATTCGTGTTAAAGATAAGCCGCGATGGTGCTGCAATTTACCAGTACGACTTCAAAGGATTTATATACAATCTATATGATGAATACGCTGATCGGTTATCCAAAGGCGTACGCATTACTGATGATATTACACTTGCAGATGAGAACGAAGAGTTGGCAATATTCTATACATTTAACAATTTTATTGGTCGTGGTGAAGGTGCTAATGATGAGTTATTCATTGAGAATATTGATGTTAACGTATATATTAAAATTAAGGAATAGATAAAGAGATATAAAAAATGAGAGAAAAAACATTGTAAGGGGAAGAGTATGGACAGAGAGAAAAAAAACTGGTTATTGCGTTTAGTTATTCAGATTTCGTTTTTAGTGTTATTTGTGCTTTTCTTAGTGACTTTTCAACCAAATCGCAGTTTTATGTTAGCTGCGGCAATTACTATTTTAGTTATTACCTTATTTTTCCGCACAGGATTCTGCGGCTGGCTATGTCCCCTAGGGACGATCTTAGATTTCGTAAGAAAGATTGGTGCCTGGTTTGGTGGACTAAGCTTTGTCAAACCGCTTAATCGACGCTATCGTCGTTTCATACGTAATAATCGCGCAACACTTGACAAGGTTGACAAATACGCTAGATTTTTCAAGTATCTGTTTTTAATCTGGATACTGCAGGCGGCTATTTTTGGTATCGCATCCATAAAAGGAGAGGGAGAACACGGACTTTTTGCTGTTCTGCCGCTAGTGATTGGTTTGCTTCTGCTAGGATTATTCGTAGAGCGCGCTTGGTGCAGGTATCTATGTCCAGTTAGTGCGGTGCTTGGAATTGTTGGTCGTTTTGGATTTTCTCAGATCGAACGAAATGAGGAAAGTTGTATCAACTGCAATATGTGCACACGCGCTTGCCCAGTAAATATAGATGTAGCAAATAAAGTCGTAGTTCAGGATTTAGACTGCAACACCTGTTTAAAATGTGTTGATGTCTGTCCAGTTGATCAGACACTCGATATACGCTTTAAGGTTAAAGAGAAAGCAAAGATGAAAACCCAAGTATACGGAATCATTGTTGCTGTCTTATTAATTACCACGATGCTTACAACTAATCTCCTGGGAGTCTGGGGTGTACCTTCACAGACGGATGAAGGGCTTACAAGAGAGCATGTTGAGGCAGGCGTAGATACTGAATAGTTTAGACACTGAGTGAGGAGGGGATGATTGTATGATTATTCTTAATGGTATTATTCTGGTTGCCGCAATTGTGGTGCTAATACTGGCTATCTTTAATAGCGTTCGCCGACGTAGCAAAGAACTGCTAATATGGATGCCATCACTAGTTCTTTTAGTTTTCGCTTTCTTCGTAGATTTATTATGGGAGATGTCACGGAAATCAGTAGCTGACGGCGTGAACGAACAAGTAATGCCTAACTTTACTATAGGGATTGTAGCTGTGACTTTTGCTGTGCTCTCCTCGTTTATGTTAGCTCGGATAGATCCAGGCAAACGGATTTACCCTTATTATGCTTTTGCTACAATTTTCTTGGGACTATTTCTGTTGTTTACAGTTCAATTTGGGGGAGCGGTTAATCAGATTTTAACGATGCCGATTTTCTACGCAATTGCACTTGTGGTGGTTATCATAGAATTTATATATATATATAAAGAAAGAGTTACTGGTCTATTAGGATTAGTGGGTAATCTTGGTTGGATTGTAATTCTGGTTGGCTTTTGGTTACAGTTTTCCATTGCATCAGGAATAATTGCTGAATCAGGAGTAATTGTTGCCAAACTTGTGATTGTTGCGGGACTGATTGCTTTAGGCTTTTATATTTACAATTATAGAAAATCGTAATTTTGTCACATCTTTGTTACAATTTAAGCGAAAAACACCAGTGATAGTTTGATATAATTACTATAGTATTTAGATAGTATCCTATAAATTCGATTTATGTATAGATAACACTATACGTGATAAGGAGGGGATGGTAGCTAGTCGTAGTTTTAGATTTTTAATCTTATAGTATTTATTCAAAGGAGGTTATTAAAAGATGAAGGCATCACCAAGAGTTCAATTATTGTTAGCTTTAACTGTTGCTGTTGCGGCAGTGTTCAGTATTATTTCGGGCATTGGCACAGTATGTTTAGCATTTAGATTTGAGAGCTATCCAATGTTCCCAGGCCTGGCGCCTTATGTAGGGGCGTTACAATTAATTACAATTGTTACACTTGTAGTTGGTTTCTTACTTGCAATTTTAGCATATGCATTTATTCGTGGAGAAAAATGGGCTTATTATGGCTCATTAATCGTTTTACTAATCGGATTTGGATTTGGATTATGGCACATGTATATTTCTTCAACAGGTCGTGGTGCTGTAGCTCCTGGTAATCTTAGAGTTATTATTGACGGAGCGGCAATTTTATTGCTACTAGTCGTTCGTATTCCAATGATTTGGAACAAGCTTGACCTAACAAAGCCTCTAGGCTCCAAAAAAGGATCTTACAATAATCCTGTAGGTATGGCGTTTGGTCTTGCGGGGTTAGGATTATTAACTACACCTCTAATGGCTGGAGCTTCTCATACATTTGGAGAAGTTAATCTTATGAGTGTATTATTACCTGAGCTTTATATTATTGGTGGAGCATTCTTAGCAGCAGGTATTGGTTTAGTAGTAATGACCAAATTTGGCTTTACTATCGAAAGAGGTATTGCATTTATTTCTAAGAAGACCTCAACAGACAAAGCGTAGGTTGAGATAATAAGTATATTTGAAGGAGGTAGGATTTAATGGGTGGTGGAGGATCATTAGGGTCATTAAATATGGCTATATATTCGTTCATACTAATGTTTTCAATTATTTTGATATTACTTTTAGTTCATAGATTTTATAGCAAGTCAAATGTACAGACTGGTTTATGGCTTAGTGGTATTATTGTATTGTCGCTAGCTGGTTGGATTTACACAGGTGGAAAACACGTTCAAACCGCTATGGTAGCTGGTGTTCAAGTAACTAGCTGGGACCCATACTTTATAGCTTTGTTTGCTGTTGCTATAGCATTATTCTCATCAGGGACTGTGGCTGCGCTCGATGTTAAGAAAAGAATAGCTCCATATTACACAGTTTTAGCAGCAATTCTGGCAATTCTAACTGGGTATACGGCTGCTTACGCAGGTGTGCCAAATGAATTCTGGATGCCTAAATTATTCATGATTCTTGCTGTAGTAAGCGCACTTGTCTTAGTTGTCGGTCCAATCTATGGAATCATTACTAAGAAGTTTGATATCCATGCTATCTGGGGTGCGATTGGCTGGGGAGTTATGTTCTTTGCAGCATATATTATCAATGGAAGATTTTCACCAATAAATCTTGTAGCTGAAAAGAAAAGTCTTATGGATCCAGCGGCTGTTGATGCTTTTAATCTGGGATTAGAAAACCATCAGTCAATTATCTTTATCGTGCTACTTGTTGCTTTCTTATTCCTGTTCTTAGAACAAATTCTTACTAATTGGAAATTCGAAGAAAAGGAAGAAGCTTAGGAGATAAAGTGAATTAACAGAAAGATAATATGTAATAATGCAGCAGCACCCTGAATTGTTAGGGTGCTGCTTTTATATTAGACAATTTCATGAAGATAGCAGAAAAGGCTTGAATCTGTTATCATGGTAGCATATAATTACTTGTGAGTTAATGATTGAAATGTGATATCTTAAGCAAGGGGTAGGCAAACGTGTCTAGTCTAATTGATTTATGACTAGGGAATCATTTGACTATTGTTTGTTTAAGTTTAATTAAGTTTAATTGAGTTTTCGGATGTTCTGAAACTTGATTAGATAATTATGTTGTAAGGGATTAAACTAGTACTTTAATAAGGAGGCGGTGAGCAAGAATATTATTAATAGTTCAAGATAATATTTAAATTATAAAGAGAGAAATTTAAAAAAATATAGGAGGTTATTACTTTGAAAGAAAATAAAAAAGCTGGTTTTTGGATTTCTTTAATCTTCGGTCTATGGGCGACAATTGGTGCATTCTTAGTTTTCGTAGTCTTTGACCATTGGAATGAAACTTGGATTGCAAAAGCAGGTAACTATAGTGAATTGCTGGGTATTCATCGTTTAGATGAAGTGTTTATTATCAAGTACATGTATCCTGCATTTCATGACTTAGCAGTTGTTGGTGGAGTAATGCTACTAGTTGCAGCATTTATGTATTGGAAAAATTACTCCAAGGCATGGCACATTGCTATAATTGGCTCTCTAATTGCTGTTCAAGGAACGTTTTTCGCACAAATTGGATCAGCAAGTGCGGGAATTTTCCCAATGTACACAATTATTGCACTACCTAACTTACTCGCGTTCTTCTTGCTTATTACTGTGGCACGCAAATTCCCTGGCAAAGCAATTGCTTTTGCTGCCTTGAATGGCATGATGTTCGTGTTGGCGTTGATGAACGGGGTTGCTTCTGCAAGTAGAATGTCACAAAAGTCTATACTACAAGAAGTAGCAGATCCAAGTCATATTGGTGTGCCTGCAGACATGGCTATGTTTGCCTCAGTACAGCAACTAAACTGGGTAGGTATGATTGCTTGGGGCGTGTTCCTAATAGGTTTCCTATACCGTCAGAAATGGATTCTTCCAGTCGGCGTAGGCGCGGCAATACTTAATATTATTGGCGGAGTTCCATTAGGATTAGATAGTATGTTAGGTGGAGAATTGTTCTCACTGTTCTTGTTAGGACCAATCTTTGCAATAATAATACTGGTTATAATTCTTGTACCACGTGGTAAAGAATTATTAATAGGTGATTGGGAACCGAAGGTTAAAACGAAGTAATTTTTCTCTATTGATGCATTGAAAATTTTTGCTATATTTGTCATGGCGTTAGTTAATCTAATCGCCTTTAGACATAAATAATTTGATAAGGGGGTGTCAGTATGAGAAAAACTAGTATTGTATTATCGGTTATTTTAGTAATTGCTCTTCTAGCAGGTTGTGGAACTTTGCCAGAAGAAAACAGTGCAGTATTAGAGTTTAGATCATCAGGCGTTGACCAAGACGCTTGGGCATTAGTTCCAGCTGGCGATTTTTATGAGGGTCAGTACACACAAGGACGCGCTAAGACAGGGCAAACATTCAAGAATGGTTATGTCGAGAATGCTTTTGAAATGAAAGTTGTACCTGTAACAAATGCAGAGTATGCTAAGTATCTTGGCGAAGCGTTAAATGCAGGCACAATTACTATAGGGACCTTTGTAGGGAACTTTGGTGGAGACTTTGAGGGTGTTGCTGGCGAATATTTTGAAGAGGGTTATACCTATGATTCTGACCAAGTTGTAAGTGGTTTTTATCCTGGAGATGTTGATGATTTTGACGGTATGCGTCATGAATTCCTAATTGAACCAGGTGAGTATCCACACATGGTACTTGATGATGTAGCAAGCCGCATTAATTTTGATGGTACTAACTTCACAGTTAAAGAGGGTTATGAAAATCATCCAGTAACAATGGTTAGTTGGTATGGAGCATGGGCATACGCTGAATTCTACGGCTATCGCTTACCAACTGAAAGTGAATGGGAAAAAGCGGCTCGTGGAGATGATGATCGTCCATTCCCTTGGGGATGGGAGGAAGGCGGAGCTTATCTAAACTTCAATAATAGTGGTGACCCGTTTGAAGGATCAGATGGTTACAGTGATACAACTCCTGTAGGCTTTTATAATGGTAACAAATATGGAGATTTCCAAACCGAGAATGGTGCAAGTCCATACGGTATTTATGATATGTCTGGTAACGTAGGTGAATGGACCGGAAATAAACCTTTCGGATATCACTACCGCAGAATTAAAGGCGGAAATAAAGGAACTTATGACATTGATGCAAGAATATGGAAATCAGATAATGCAGATCCAAGATATAGAGCACCGAGTGTTGGTTTCCGTGTTGTAAGAGATCCACTACAACAATCACCAGAACCAGTTTCACCAGAAGCACCAGCTGATGAGGAAACTAACGAATAATTTGGAGGTTAGCTAAATGGCTAAAGATGCTACAAATAATGAAATGAATAAATTAAGCTTCTGGCAATTGATAAAGGAATACCTTGTATTGATTAAGCCACGGCAAACAGCTCTATTAGTTGTAACTGGTTGGGCCGGGTTTAGTAGTGCAAGTTGTCCGGTTGTCGGTTGGCAGCTTTCATTAGCTATTATTGGTAGTTTATTCTTAGCGATTAGTGGTTGCACAATTTTCAACATGGTATATGACAGAGATATTGATAGAATAATGGGTAGAACACAGAAGAGACCGTTGTCGACGGGAACAATTACTGTTCCCAACGCACTCCTAGTTGCCAGTATAATGGCAGGGGTAGGTGTAGGTTGGGCCTTCACAATAGATCCATTATACGGTTGGATTATATTGGCTGGACTCTTTTTAGATGCAGTGTTATACACTGTTGTCTTAAAAAGAGTTACCCCATACTCAATTATTTGGGGTGGATTATCCGGTGGAATGCCGATATTAGCGGGAAGAGCGCTTGGTATAGGATCCATCGATCTAGTCGGTGTATTACTTGCACTAGCAATTGTTCTCTGGATTCCAACACATATTCTAACCTTTAGTATCAAATATGAGGACCAATATGCTGAGGTTGGGGTACCAACATTTCCTTCAGTTTATGGTGTAGATGTGACTAGCAAAATCATTGCTTGGTCGGCTATTTTAGCTAGCATAGCAATGATTAGCGCGGCCTTCTTACTAGAGATGCAAGGTTACTACTTAATATTCTTAATACTATTTAGTATAGGATTAATTACACTATCTACTGTAACCGTGTTGAAAAAATCGTCTAAGTTGAACTTTAGTCTATTTAAAGTGGCATCAGTCTATATGTTAGGTTCTATGCTTTTACTTATTTTCGCACTATAGTTTTAGCCAAATGGCTTTGTGACATTTTGGTAATAAAGTGTAATCTGTATTTAAACTTAGAAGTTTAAATAATATATGAAGGGGTGATTTTAATGACTGGTAAGTCTCCGGGACGTTTGAAATACTTATTTACAACGCCGAAAGGTCTTCTTCTTGGTGCAGCTGCTATTCTTAGTATTACGGCTGCAATTTGGGCAACGCTATCCGGCCCAATGGTTGACTGGGGAGTAAGAGAAATTACAGTAAATCTATTAAGTATGGATCTAGTACAGGCTGAAAGAGAAGGCCGTATTATAATGCTTTATCATTCGTTTGCAATGATTGTTACCGCAATGGTAGTATATTTAATTACAGCTCTTGCACCGATGGATAAGGTATGGGCTAAATGGATTAATGGTTTAGTAACAGTTGGTTATTTACTTGTTGTTGTTAATGGTATGATTTTTGCATACTTTGGGCACGAGTGGACACTACATGGTATTTACCTTGTTGGTATGTCGATTATTTTCTTAGTGGGACTTTTATTACTTGTTGCACTATGGCCGGGTGATAAAAGATTCTATCTTAAAGAAGACTCACTTCTAGCAAAAACGAAGAAAGGTGCAAGCTGGGAAAGATTTACTATCTGGTTTGTGGTTCTAGTGGCAGTTATTTCTGCTGGAGTTGGTGCTTATGCTGGTGCATACTTCGGCAATGGCTTTGAAGCCTTTTTAACTGAGGATACTGTTCGAGAGAACACCAAAACTTCTCAAATGAAAGCGGTTGTTGGACACTTGCATATTATGCTTGCTCTAATAGCTACTTTCATTGCAATCTTTATTGGTAGATTCTTTGACATAAAAGGGAACTGGCAGAAAATTGCTATGATCGGTTTTGTAATCGGTGCATTATTCTTGGGTGGCGGTTCTAACTCGGTAATATGGACTGAGGCAGCACATATTTTCGTCTACGTGGGGGCCGTCTTTTCTATGGGTGGTGGACTAACTCTTGTTATCTATGGTATGAACAAGATCTTTAGAGACCGCCTGGAAGAAAGAGGACTCGGCAAGAAGCGTACTGGCAATAAAGCGGGTATTGTTGATGGATTCCGCGCAATGTTAGGCGATCCGCTGAAGTTTGGTCCTCTTTGGATGATGATTTATATGAACTTCGTTACAAGCTTTATTGGAATATTCATGGCAGCTTTCCTTGAGAAAATATTCCGTAACCAATACTGGAATCATCGTGAAGAGAGAATTGAGCTTGCAGGTCACTGGCATGCACTTTCATTAATCTGTGCGGTTATCTTGCTATTATACTTAGCAGACCGTTGGAATATGAAAGGTAAAATGCGTGTGATTTTTGGTTGGACTCTAATCATTGGATCGAACATTGCTCTAATGGCAATGATGTGGTTCGAGATGAAGAGACTAGTTGTAGGAGAATACCTGCAACAATCTATTGTTAATGGAATTATGGTTGCTGATATGATTGGTTTAGGTGCTGTGTTCGTGGTCCTTGCTGGATTTATGGTATGGCGCTTAGTAGACCTAATCAGTAAAGAAGGTACTTGGAAAAAAGATGTTCTTGTACCTAACCATCAGTTCTTAGTCTCCGGTACTGATATCGACGATCCAAGAAATATTGGTGAGTTAAGATCATACCGTGAACTGAAAGATAGTAGTTACTTTGGATTCTAACTAAATATTTAGCATAAGAAAAACCTCCACATATTTTTGTGGAGGTTTTTTATTTTTACCAATTAGTTTTTCTTAAATGTTTTAAAAAAACTGAAATAGTATTTGAAGCCCGACAGAAAAAGTCCTGTACCGATTCCGGTATAAACAATAGCAAGCAAATTTTTTGGAATAAATTCTGTGTTTCGTAGAAAAATCCCAAGTGACATCATGAAAATTATCACCAAGTAACCACTAAGCTTCTGGAAGGCAAAGATGCAGGTCTTACGGTCTCCCATAGCTTCAATCCGTGTGATGTTTGTATTGGCGACTTTACTAAAGCCGAAAAGGTGAATTGGTATTGCTAGTAGTAGACCAGCAAGAAGGTATAATATTGAATTTGCGTATTCACCACTAACTAACCAGGTAAAAGCTAGGCGATCCAGAAAAAGTCCGACGCCACTCCACAGTAAGCCAGAGATTAAAAATAAGTAGCGAATATTTACAGCAAATAAATGACTTTCAATGGCTTGTTCATCAATCTTTCTAAAAAAATTTATCAATTAGCTACCTCCCAACTAATTTACATATAACCTACTTGTATAGAATATCATAATTTATTTTAAATAGGATACTTTATATCTGTAATCTAATAACTTTCGCCATGTTTCCCTACGGAAATGCTTATGGATTAATCTGTTGGGCTAGTGTATAATGCTTATATAAAGTTAAATAGCTATTCTTCAGGGTTGGGTGTAATTCCCTACCGGCGGTAATCAGGTATATCATCTGTAGTCCGCGAGCCAGTCATTTATGATTGGCCGATTTGGTGGGATTCCAAAACCGACAGTTAAAGTCTGGATGAAAGAAGGATAAGATTGAGGTTATATATACTGTATATACCTTATATTTTAGATGTACATTCCTTTACGAACCCTGTGGCTATCAGCCTAGGGTTTTATTTTTTTCTGAGTGGAAAGATAGAAAGTAGGAGATTTATTAATGAATGATAAACAATTTATGAAACAAGCGATTGATTTAGCTGCAGGTGCAAAAGGTTTAACTTCCCCCAATCCAACAGTTGGTGCAGTTCTTGTGAAAGATGGAGAGGTTATTGGTCATGCAGCACATTTACAGTCAGGAGGAGCGCATGCTGAGGTGCTTGCTATCGAGATGGCTGGCGAAGCGGCAAACGGCGCAACGCTCTATGTTACCTTGGAGCCATGCTCTCACTATGGAAAAACGCCCCCCTGCGTTGAGCAGATTATCAGGGCTGGCATTAAGCAAGTTCATGTGGCGATGCAGGATCCTAATCCGCTTGTTGCCGGTAAAGGGATTGAACTTTTGCAAGCAGCTAAAATTGATGTTCTGGTGGGCTTGTATGAGAAAGAAGCTATGCAGCTTAACGAAGATTGGACAAAATATGTTACTACAGGACTGCCCTTTATTACAGTTAAAACTGCAATGACCTTAGATGGAAAAATCGCTTCGCGCAAAGGCAAAAGCAAGTGGATAACCGCCGAAGAATCGCGTGAAAATGTGCATAGATTAAGACACGAGAACGATGCAATCATGGTTGGAGCAGGCACAGTTATTGCTGATGATCCAAGCTTAACAACACGTGGCCTTGAAGCGGGTAGGAATCCATTAAGAATAATTATTGACGCAAATCTAGATATACATTTAACAGCGAAGGTTGTTACCGACGGAGAGGCTGAAACCTGGGTGTTTACAGCACAGGACCTTGCAACAAGGAAAGCACAGGAGCTAATCGAATTAGGGATTAAGGTTTATTCAATTCAGCCTGACAGATTACTTGAGGTTTTTCAACTGTTAGGAGCGCATGAGATAACATCGGTCTTAATAGAGGGCGGCTCAGAACTGATTGGTTCGCTTTTCGATCAAAGATTAATCGATAAATATATTACTTTTATTGCACCTAAATTAATTGGTGGTAGGAATGCAATTACTAGTATTGGAGGAATTGGTCTAGCTGAGATAAGTGAAGCCGTTATGATTACAGAGATGAAGTTTGATAAAGTTGGCGAGGATATTTGTATTACTGGCTATCCGAAATGGTGAGGGGGAACTGCGATGTTTACTGGGTTAATTGAAGAAGTTGGATACATTATAAGTATTAAGAAAAAAAGCGAATCAATGCGCTTAGACATTGCAGCACAGCTAATAATGACTGACTTAGCAGTTGGTGATAGTATCTCTGTTAACGGTATCTGCTTAACAGTAACTGATTTCGGCACTGGCAGCTTTAGCGTTGATGTAATGCCAGAAACACTATCACGCACAAGCTTAAATGGTTTAAATTCAGGCAGCAAGGTCAATTTAGAGCGAGCGATGGCAGCAGGTGGACGATTCGGTGGACATTTTGTTTCTGGACACATCGATGGCGTGGCGACACTGCTGGATAAAAAATCCTTAGATAATGCCATAGTTTTCAAATTCAAATTCCCAGCTGAGCTGCAGAAATATCTTGTGGCGAAAGGTTCGATTGCAATTGATGGTATCAGTCTGACAATTGCAGAGTTAGGTGTAGCAGAATTTACAGTATCCATTATTCCACACACGCTGGCGGAAACGAATTTAGGTGAGCTCACCTTGGGTAGTCAAGTAAATATTGAGGTAGATATGTTAGCTAAGTATATAGAAAGCATTTTGTTTGGTGCAGGCGTATCTGCTAAGGGCGAAAAAAATGCGATCACAGAAGAATTTTTGCGCAAGCAGGGATTTTAAGGGAGGAAGATATAATGTTTAATTCAATTGAAGAGGCAGTCAGGAGTTTACAAGCGGGCGAGATAATTATTGTTGTCGATGATGAGGACCGCGAAAATGAGGGAGATTTTCTCGCATTAGCGGAGCAAGCATCGCCTGAGGTGATAAATTTTATGATTACCGAGGGGCGTGGATTGGTCTGTGTACCGATTACACAGGAGCGAGCGGATGAGTTATCCTTAGCTCAAATGGTCTCAGAAAACACGGATAAGCATAGCACTGCCTTTACCATCTCGATTGATCACCGCGATAGCACGACGGGTATATCAGCACATGAGCGAGCAGCTACAATTAAACAAATGATAAATCCAGCAGCTCGTGGCGAAGATTTTCGTCGGCCAGGACATGTTTTCCCGCTAGTTGCTAAAGATGGTGGTGTTTTGCGGCGCGCAGGGCATACGGAAGCAGCTATCGATTTGGCACGTCTGGCTGGTGCCTATCCAGCGGGCGTAATTTGTGAAATCATTAACGAGGATGGCAGCATGGCAAGAGTAGCCGATCTGGAGAAGGTTGCTAAGAGTCATGGTCTGAAGATGATAACAGTTGCAGAATTGATTCGTTATCGACGTTCGAGCGAGATTCTAGTACAGCAAGAAGTTTGCGTAGATTTAGCAACTGAATACGGTGACTTTCAAGCAATCGTATATACTAATAAACTTGATGATAAGGAGCATGTCGCTCTAGTTAAAGGCACTATCGATAAGGAAAGACCGACGTTAGTTCGTGTCCACTCGGAATGTTTTACCGGTGATATTCTTGCTTCTAAATTATGCGATTGCGGGGCACAGTTACATGAGGCCCTGCGCAGGATTGAGGGAGAGGGCACTGGTGTTCTTCTGTATATGCGGCAAGAGGGACGTGGGATAGGCTTAATTAATAAGCTAAAAGCTTATAACTTGCAGGCAGAAGGACTAGATACGGTTGAGGCTAACCATCACTTAGGATTTCCAGACGATCTGCGCGACTATGGAATCGGAGCGCAGATTCTAAAAGACCTTGGTCTTGGGAAAATTCGCCTACTAACCAATAATCCTCGTAAAATAAAGGGGATAGAGGGCTATGGCATTAAGGTTGTTGAACGCGTTCCAATCGTTATTCCGTCGAATACACGGAATTTAAAATATTTGAAAACTAAAGAAACTAAGCTTGGGCATCTACTAAATTTATAAAAAATAAGATGAGGGGGAATGAGTTTAATGGGTAAAGTTTATGAAGGAAACTTTCTTGGCGAGGGACTTAAGGTAGGTATAGTTATTGGCCGTTTCAATGAATTTATTACAAGCAAGCTATTAAGTGGAGCGCTTGATTCACTTGTGCGTCATGGTGTAAAGGAAGAGGATATTGACCAGGTCTGGGTTCCTGGCGCTTATGAGGTGACGCTTGCAGCGAAAAAAGTGGCGGCAAGCCAGAAGTATGATGCAGTAATCACTCTGGCGGCTGTTATCCGCGGTGCGACACCACATTTCGATTATGTCTCCTCTGAGATAGCAAAGGGCGTAGCAACAGCGGCGATGCAGACTGAGGTTCCAATAATTTTTGGCGTGTTAACAACAGATACCTTAGAGCAAGCGATTGAACGCGCAGGCTCAAAAGGTGGAAATAAAGGTTGGGACGCAGGTATCAGCGCAATCGAAATGGCTAACCTCTTTAAGGTATTAAAATAATGGAAGTAAGGAAGATTACACCGCGTGGCTATTGCTATGGAGTTGTTGATGCAGTAGTTGTCGCACAGAGTATAGCACTTAACCCAAACACCAAAAAGCCAATTTATATTCTGGGAATGCTAGTTCATAATCAATACGTTGTTGACGCCTTAAAGAAAATCGGTGTTGTATCACTCGATGGTGAAGATCGCCTTGCTCTGCTCGACCAAATTGACACTGGGACAGTTATTCTGACAGCACACGGGGTTTCGCCTGAGGTTCGACGCAAAGCGCTAGAAAAGGGCTTAACGGTTGTTGATGCAACATGCCCTGACGTTGCGCGAACCCATACCTTGATTAAGGATATGGTGTCTGAGGGTTATGAAGTTATCTATATTGGTAGACACGGGCACCCTGAACCAGAAGGTGCTATTGGAGTTGCACCAGACAAGGTTCATCTTGTTACTAGCGTTGAGGATGTTGAACACCTCGGGATTACATCAGACCTAATAATCATAACTAATCAGACCACAATGAGTCAGTGGGATATCTTTGATGTGGTAGAAGCGTCAATCATGAAATATCCACAAGCCGAGGTCTATAATGAAATTTGTATGGCAACACAAGAAAGGCAAGAGGCTGTTGCCGTACAAGCACAGGGTTGCGATATTGTAATTGTTGTTGGTGATCCGCGTAGTAATAATACACGCCGGTTAGCAAAAGTTGCGGAAGAGGTTGCTGGTGTTAAGGCCTATCGTATCGAACAGCTTGGGGAGATGGATCTGGATTGGTTGAAAGGAATTAAATGCATCGGTGTTACATCGGGTGCTTCAACGCCAACACATCTAACACGACAAGTGATTAATTTTCTTGAACAATACGATGAGAATGACCCAGATACCTGGGATAAAAAGAACAACCTGGACTTGACAAGGATTCTACCACGAATTAAAGTGAAAAAGGAGTAGTTCTTTTAAACTGAGGAGATACCCGCGGATGAATAAAATTAGAGTTGGGATTTTAATAGCGATTTTTGTAGCGGTCTGGGGTTTAAGTGCGTTTATTGCAAAAGATGGTGATCAAATGGATTCGGCTAGTGCCACTCCAACGATTACGGAAGAAAATAAACACACAGTTTTGCTTGACCCAGGACATGGTGGAATCGATCATGGTGCAGAGAGCCTCTCAGGTATTGACGAGAAGATATTGAATTTAGATATCGCTCTTAAAGTTGCAAATTTATTTGAAGATGATGATCAGATTGAAATTGTTTTAACGCGAGAGGTAGATATCTTTTACACTCCAGAAGATCGCTACCAAATGGCGAATAAGCTTAATCCTGATATTTTCATTTCAATACATCATAACGCTTATGAGGATTTACCATCAGTCTCTGGAGTTGAAACCTTTTACTACTATAACGATAGCGCCAACTTGGCTAACATTTTACATTATAAACTCTTGGATGCGACACAATTTAGCGATCGTGGCATAATGGTTAGTAACTATAAGGTAGTGAAATATACTACGATGCCCGCTGTCCTGTTAGAGGTCGGCTACTTAACGAATCTACAGGAAGAACAGTACTTACTTAAGCCAACGAATCAAGATATTATTGCAGAAGCGATTGCTGAGGGAATTCGGGATTATTTTGCAACTATTAACGAAAAGTAATAATTTCACGGGGAAATAGTAATTTAACGAAAAAATAAGAGGCGCCTTCGGGGCGCTTTTTCTATTTACATCCCCCCACAGGGCTTGTTGCGGCAGAAAAGAGTTGATAAAATTCAATTTACTAAGAACATTTATATGTAAAAAATATAAAGAGACAAGGAAGTAGAAAATGAGAAAATTACTGATAATCTTACTGTCGCTCATAATGTTATTAAGCTTGGCTGCTTGTGGTAACCAATCCGGCGGAAATGGTGACAATAATGATCAAACAACAGAAACTAGAACAATCACGGACATGGTTGGACGTGTGGTAGAAATACCTGTCAATGTAGATAGCATTATCACTTTAGCTTCTTATGCACCAAGAATTGCGTCTTATCTTGATGTTATGGATATGCAAGTGGGTGCGGAGAAGTTTGTTGCCGATGGCATCAATATACGGCTTGATTATTTACCTGTTCACTATGATGATCTCACTCGACTGCCTCTTGTTGGTGAAGGAGGCGGGACGATCAATAATGGCTATCCTGAGGAAATTATTACGGTGGCGCCTGATGTTATTCTTGCTGGCTTCAACTATGAATCGGCTGAGGAACTACAGAGACAGACGGGAATACCAGTTGTGTCGGTGATTCATGAGACAGGACTTGCAAATGAATCTTTCTATCATTCTATGCGCGTTTTTGCAGAGGTAGTGGGAGCTGAGGAACGATGCGAAGAGTTATTAGCCTATACGGACTCATTGCTGGAAGATTTAAATCAGCGTACAGTTTCAATTCTTGACAAGGAAAAGCCGCTTGCTTACGCTGGTGCAGTAACTTTTAGTGGTAGACGCGGAATAGCGGGTACTTATTCAGAGTTTGATATTTTCAACTCAATTAATGCAATTAATGTTGCCACAAAAGCTGGCATAAGTGGTTTCTACGAGGCTGATTTAGAAGCGCTCGCTAAGTGGGACCCAGATATAATCT
>CAZKBI010000014.1:19849-33953 GCA_964551195.1 uncultured Caryophanales bacterium
GGTTTCTACGAGGCTGATTTAGAAGCGCTCGCTAAGTGGGACCCAGATATAATCTTCCTTGATCCTGGTAATATGGATTTAGTTAATGAGGAGTATCGTACCAAGGGTCGGTTTTTCGATTCGTTAACTGCTGTTAAAAATGGCGAACTATATGCAATGCCTGCATTTAATTATATGGGAACAAATATTAGTTATGCCTTTATCGATGCTTATTATGCAGGGATAGTTCTTTTTCCTGAACAATTTGCAGATGTGGAAATTGCTGATAAGGCAGCCGAGATCCTGACTACATTTCTTGGAGAAAACACCTATGATGAAATGGCAGCAGCAGGTTTAAAATATGGGAAAATTAAGTTAGGTGAATAAATAGATGGCAACAGTGAAACAAGCTGCAATTGAGAGTAAGACATACAGTAAATATGTAGGCAGAAAGTGGCTCTTTCTCTTTCTGCTGATTTTCATTCTGTTTATAACTGCCTTAATCTCAATTTCTGTCGGTTCTTCTGGATTGTCACTAAATGAAATAATACGCGCACTATTTGGTGGCGGTACTGATTCAAGCCAACAAATTCTCTGGAACATTCGGATGCCTCGCGTGGCAACGGCGGTTGGTGTCGGTATTGCGCTTGCTCTAGCCGGTTGCATCATGCAAAATGTTTTGCGCAACCCCCTGGCCTCTGCGTCGACACTTGGTGTAACGCAAGGTGCATCTTTCGGTGCGGCGGTTGCTATTATTTATTTTCAAGCTGGTGTAACGGTCAGTGGCTCTGCTGGTGCGATTATTTCCATCTCTAATCCCTATATCGTAGTTATTAGTGCTTTTGTTGGTGGGATTGTAACAACGTCCTTTATCTTATTGCTGGCGCGTGTGGCAGGTGTCTCGCCGACAACGATGATTCTTGCTGGTGTTGCTATCGGTGCAATGTTTGCAGGTGCGACAACTATAATCCAATATTTAAGCGATGATACCATGGTTGCTTCTGTAGTCTACTGGACCTTTGGTAACCTTGGCAGAGCTGGTTGGAATGAGATTGGATTAATCTATCTTGTCTGCGCCCTGGCTATTCTCTATTTCATTTATAATCGATGGAATTATAACGCCCTAGAAAGCGGTACAAGTACTGCCAAAAGTCTAGGTGTTAACGTTGATAGCCTGATCATTATTAGCATGATTGTTGCAACCCTAATTTCGGCAACGGCAATCGCCTTTGTTGGTACGATTGGGTTTATCGGTTTAATTGCGCCGCATATTGTTCGTCGATTCATTGGTAATGATTATCGCTTTTTAATTCCTTGTTCAGCTATTATGGGTGCGATTATCATGTTAATAGCTGATTTAGTTTCACGGCTAGTAATTATGCCGGCAATCCTGCCGATTGGAGCAATCACAACCTTTATCGGTGCACCCTTGTTCCTATATTTAATTATAAGAAAAGGAAAGAGAATAGAATGATTGAAATTAGAGATATTTCGTTTTCCTATGGCAAAAAACAAATAATAAAAGATATCAGCTTCGACGTTAAGCGCGGCGAGTGTGTTGGCATACTTGGCAACAATGGCGCCGGTAAAAGCACATTGATTACCTGCCTTAACAAAATTCGCACGCCAAAAACCGGAAGTGTGAAAATTGCCAATGAAGATATTCTGAAAATGAGTCGTTTAGAGATTGCTCGTCGCATCTCTTATGTGGCACAGAAAAACGAGATAAGTCAGATCACAGTATTCGACACGATTCTGCTCGGACGTAAGCCCTATATTCAATGGTCAGTTGGCCAACAAGACATCGACATTGTAGAGGATGCAATTGAAAGATTGGGTTTGTCCGACTTTAAATTGCGGCTGGTTAATCAACTTTCGGGTGGCGAACTACAAAAGGTAATGCTAGCACGCGCGCTAGTTCAGCAAACACAGCTATTGCTGCTTGACGAGCCGACAAGTAACCTCGACCCGAAAAACCAGCACGAAATGATGGAACTAGTTGCTGACCTAACTAAGAGAGAGCAGATTAGTTCGATCATAGTGATGCATGATCTGACACTAGCATTACGCTACTGCGACCGTTTCCTATTTATCAAAGAGGGTCGAGTTTACAAATATGGTGATGAATCGATCGTAACTGCAGAGACACTCTCAGATGTCTATGATATCGAGGCAACTGTTGAGGTTGTTAATGGTCGGAAGATTGCCATAATTGGTTAATAATATCGTGAGTTACATAAATAAAAGAGACATTATCTGTTAAGGATAATGTCTCTTTTGCTTTAGATCGGTAGTTCCGCTGCTAGTCCTTCATTCTTACTATTAGCTTTTTCCATAAAGTGTTCTTTATTTACAATAAAGCGTTCGTGGATTCCTTCGCTAATTAATTCTTTTTCGTTGCGTGCTGCGATTGAGAAAATCAGTTTTCGCCCATCGACACCAATTAATTCAGCATACGCAGTTACTGTCATTCCGATTGGCGTTGCTGCAATATGGTTAACGTTGATTGATGTGCCAACGCTAGTCCAGCCCTCCGGCAGAGATAATTGAACTGCATCCACTGCTGTTTGCTCCATTAGAGCAATAATTGTAGGAGTTGATACTACCTTAAGATTAGTATCATCGATCGCCTTAGCAGTGTCCTCAAAGTGTACGACTAACATGCGTGCAGAATTAAGTCCTACCTCTAGATTGAATTCATTCTCATAAGTCATTTATCCATACCTCCATTTATCTTTTTTCTAACTCTATTAATAGATCATTTGTTTCAATAATATCTCCAGGAGCAACATAGATCTCCTTGACAGTTGCATTGAAGGCAGCCTGTATTGATGTTTCCATTTTCATTGCCTCGGTAATAATTAGGGTATCACCCTTGTTAATCCGATCTCCCTTTTCCACTAATAATTTCAATACTTTACCCGGCATCGATGCACCAACATGATTTAGGTTATTACTTTCAGCCTTGCGCGCTAATTCCGTTGTCACGTTGGCATGTAGATCAGTGATCAAAACCTCTCGTGGTACACCATTCAGTTCGAAGTAAACATTACGAGTACCATCGCTGTGTACTTTACCAATCTGTGTAAGTTTAACAATTAAGGTTTTACCTTGTTCAATTTCTACTGAAATTTTTTCACCAAGTCGCATTCCGTAAAAGAAGGTTGGTGTATCAATACATGAGACATTGCTATAAGTAGTTAGGTGTTCATCGTACTCTAAGAAAACCGCTGGGTAGAGTAGGTAGGAGAGAACATCACGAAGAGATACCTCGTGTTCCACCTTATCGATCAGCTCTTTTGCAGTAGCACTGAAATCAGCCTCTTCAAGCAGTTCACCTGGCCGAACAGTGATTGGTTTGCGGTCTTTTAAAATAATCTTTTGTAGTTCTTTTGGGAAGCCACCGTATGGTTGACCAAGATAACCTTGGAAGAATTCAACCACTGAAGTAGGGAAGGAGATTGTATCCCCTCTTTCCATAACGTCGGTCTCAGTCAGATTATTCTGCACCATAAATAGTGCCATATCACCAACAACCTTTGATGTCGGTGTAACTTTAATTATATCTCCAAACATTCTGTTCACAGTTGTATAGGTCGATTTAATCTCTTCAAAACGATCGCCCAAACCAACAACTGAGGCTTGCACCATCAGGTTGCTGTACTGGCCGCCAGGCATCTCGTGTTTATAAACTTCGGCACTTGTTGAAATAAGATTGCTTTCAAAGCCTTGATAGTAATGGCGGACGTCCTCCCAATAGTTGCTTAACTTCTGCAAATTATCAAGATTCATTCCGGTATCTCTTTCGTGCCCCTCTAACGCCGCTACAAGCCCATTGAGACTTGGGTGCGAAGTTAAGCCAGACATTGAACTAAAAGCTACGTCAACAATGTCGACATTGGCCTCAATTCCTTTAAGAAGAGTTGCTAGTCCGTTCCCGCTTGTATCGTGTGTATGCAACTGAATCGGCACGCCAACTTCGTCTTTTAGCGCCTTAACAAGTTTATAAGCAGCAAAAGGTTTCAGCAGCCCAGCCATATCCTTAATCGCAATTATGTTTGCGCCCGCCTGCTCTAGCTCTTTTGCAAGATTTACGTAGTAGTTCAGGCTGTACTTATCACGTTTAGGATCGGTTATATCGCCAGCGTAGCAGATAGCGGCTTCGGCTATTTTGCCGGACTCACGAACTGTATCAATTGATAGGCGGACATTTTCAACCCAATTCAGGCTGTCGAAGATTCTAAATACATCGATACCTGAGGCCGCAGACTCCTTTATAAACGCTTTTAACACGTTATCTGGGTAGTTGGTGTAACCAACCGCGTTAGCGCCTCTCAGAAGCATCTGGAAGAGGACATTAGGTATTTTTTCACGTAGCTGGTCTAGCCGATCCCACGGCGACTCCTTTAGGAAGCGAAAAGCCGTATCAAAAGTCGCGCCTCCCCACATTTCAATAGAGAAAAGTTCAGGCGCTAGCTTCGCAGTTGCTTCAGCAACCTTGACCATATCGCTGGTCCGCAGACGAGTCGCTATTAAGGATTGATGTCCATCGCGTAGAGTTGTGTCAGTTATTAAAACCTTTTTCTGATCTATAATCCATTGCGAGAATTTATCAACACCTAGTTCATCAAGCAACTGCTTTGTTCCTGCTGGGGCAGTCGCGTCAATATCAATTACCGGCAAGCGCGGCTTAGCAAAATATGGTTTATCGACCCTTTTCATATTTGGGCTGCCATTAACTGCTACGTTAGCAGCATAAGTAATTATTTTAGTAGCACGGTCACGACGGACCGGCAATTCAAATAGTTCAGGGTGCTTGTCAATAAAGGTAGTACTATAATCACCACTTAAAAAGTCAGGATGCTGAACAACATTTAATAGGAAAAGGATATTCGATTTAACACCACGAATTCGGAACTCTTTAAGTGTTCTTGCCATTTTGGCTGCCGCATCTTTAGGCGATGGGCCTTGAGCTGAAACCTTAACAAGCAAGGAGTCATAGTGTGGTGAAATTATTGCGCCAGGAAAGGCACTACCAGCATCAAGTCGAATACCAAATCCACTTGCCGACCGGTAAACATTAATCCTGCCATAATCTGGCATGAAATTATTTTCTGGGTCTTCAGTAGTGATTCGGCATTGGATTGCATAGCCGTGCACTTGAATATCTTCTTGTGATTTAATTCTAATCTCTTCATGATCAAGCGGATATCCCTCAGCAACTTTAATTTGCGTTGCCACAATATCGATTCCAGTAATCATTTCAGTAATTGTATGCTCTACTTGAATTCTTGGATTAACCTCAATAAAATAAAACTCGTTATTAGCTACAAGGAATTCAACTGTTCCCGCATTTACATAGCCGACATTTTTCATTAATTTCAAAGCAGCACCAGTTATCTGGTCACGCAACTCAGTTGGTAGCGAGAATGATGGTGCAACCTCAACAACCTTCTGATGGCGTCGCTGGATTGAGCAGTCACGCTCATAAAGATGAACAACATTACCATACTGGTCACCTATAATTTGCACTTCAATATGCTTAGGCTCGACTAGGAATTTCTCAACATAAACTTCATCACTACCAAAAGCAGTTTTCGCCTCTGATCGCGCACGGTCAATTGCCTCGGAAATATTTTCACCCTCATGGACGATTCGCATACCACGCCCGCCGCCGCCAGAAGTTGCTTTAATCATGATTGGATAACCATGTTTATCGGCGAAATTAATTGCTTCTTGCACTGTTTTTATGGGCTCGTCTGTTCCTGGAATTACAGGAATATTATTATCAAGAGCTGCCTTTCTTGCATCGAGTTTATCTCCGAACATGCGGATATGAGCTGCATCCGGTCCGATAAATATAATATTCTCTTCAGCGCAACGTTTTGCAAGTAGTTCGTTTTCTGACAAAAATCCGTATCCAGGATGGATAGCATCAACGTCATTACGTTTAGCGATATCGATGATTCCTTCAATATCTAAATAAGCATCAATTGGGCCCTTACCCTCACCCACTAGATATGCTTCATCAGCCTTGAAACGGTGAAGAGAAACTTCATCCTCTTCAGAGTAAATTGCAACCGTTGTTATTCCAAGCTCAGTACATGCTCTAAATACTCGTGTCGCAATCTCGCCTCTGTTGGCAACTAGTATTTTGTTAATTTCTTTAATATTCATCTCTCTCACCTCGGTATTAGTTGATTCATATAACAGATTATCTAATATTATTTAGATATTACTATTTGTGCATCCACTATAGTTTATCTTATTTCCAACAAAAAATGAATAGTGTTTATTTAGTTAAAGTAGATATAATAGTAATATAGAGATTCATATAATCTTAACAGCAGATTAACTAGTTCTTAAAGCTTGTTAACTATCATTAAAATATGGAGGTTATTACAATGCTTAAAACAATCTTAATTGTTGATGATGAAATAAAAATCAGAGAGTTGATTTCACAGCACCTGACCAATGAGAGCTATCGGGTCCTGCAAGCTGGCAATGGGGTAGAGGCCCTAGAGCAGATTAAGAAAGAAACAGTAGACTTGGTAGTACTGGATCTGATGATGCCGCTAATGGATGGCTACCAGACGCTACGTGAGCTTAGAAATGTGGATAATTATCTACCAGTAATTATGCTTACGGCAAAAACTGATGAAATAGATAAGCTGCTCGGCCTTGAGCTGGGTGCGGATGACTATATAATAAAGCCTTTTAGTTTAAGGGAGTTAACAGCACGGATAAAATCGGTTCTGCGAAGATCAGGCGGAAGCTACGACTATAAGGAGGATTCACGACCTGAGCAGATTAATCGGGGAAATTTAATAATTCATCCAGAGGAGTACGAGGCCTATGTGGATGGTGAGAAAGCCAACCTCACACCAACCGAATTCAAAATCCTGCTTGCTTTAGCTAGAAAACCAGGACG
The DNA here is from genome assembly GCA_964551195.1 of uncultured Caryophanales bacterium. Lineage (GTDB taxonomy): Bacteria > Bacillota > Bacilli > Tepidibacillales > Tepidibacillaceae > CAYZPB01. Next base: position 26,760 of record CAZKBI010000014.1, read on the forward strand.
AGTTTTCAGCAGACTACAATTAATGAGTATTGCAATGGGTGAAGAATACATCAACTACGAGCGTTCAATTGATACACATGTTAGTAATTTACGAAAAAAGATTGAGGAGGATCCAGCGAACCCGAAACATATTCTTACAGTGTATGGTATCGGCTATCGTTTTGGTACAGAGGAATGAAACTAAGAGGAAAACTAATTATTGCTTTTATAGTTGTTCTGTTAGTAATGGGTTTGGTGCAGGCAGTCTATTTCCACAATCGGACGGTCAATAACTTTGATGACTACTTAAGTCAGAACCTACTACAAGAGACCGTTATCTGGAACGGATTACTTGTTGAGCATTATCAGAATAACGATGGTTGGGATAATGTTCAGACCCTCTTAACTAGTGGTCTGCCTACCGGTGGTATGGGTGGTCCGAAACAAGGTCAAGGTGGGAAGGGCCCTAATAGTAGCATGGGTGGTTTCGCTGGAGCGCATAATCGCTTAGCGATTGTTGTTGCTGACCAGACGGGAATTATAGTTGGTGATACAGATAATCTTTATTTGGGCAAGAACATTGCATCTATTAAAGGAATCAACCAAGAGCTTACGCTTAACAACGTAAAGATAGGTGAAGCGGTTTATATTCAACGGTATATTGAAGGTTTACTTACGATTGAAGAACAATTCCAAGATTCAATGATTAACTCTGTTATTATTGGTTTGATAATTTCATTAATTTTCTCGGTAATACTTAGCATTATATTCTCAAACCGAATAACTAAGCCCTTAAGTAAATTGTTAATGGCGCTCAGACGCTTAACCGAGGGTGATCACGCCTACCGAATTGAGCTAGGCACAGAGGATGAGTTTCAAGAGCTTGCTGATTCCTTTAATGAAATGTCGGAAAAACTTGCAGAAAATGAAGCTAATCGCAAAGCTTTAATAGCCGACGTCGCACATGAACTGCGCACACCGATTTCAATCATTGCGGGCGAGTTAGAACTAGTGCAAGAGGGAACGGTTGAGCCGGATAGCCGATTTTATATTAGTCTGTCTGACGAGGTGCAGCGCTTAAACCGATTAGTAGATGATCTTCAACAACTAAGCCTGGCAGAGGCAGGACAGCTTTCCTTAAAGTATGCAGAGACAAATGTTTATCTGCTTTTAGAAAGAGTGGTCGACAATTTTTCCTGGGTTGAAGAGGAGAAAAATATCACAATTAAACTTGATGGTAATAAGCAGATTACTGCGATGATTGATTCAGACCGAATCAAACAAGTAGTTATTAATCTACTAGGGAATGCAGTTCGTCTCTTACAAACTGGCGGAAAGGTCGAACTGCAACTTACAGAAAAACCAGAGCTAGATTCGATTGAAATTGTGGTTGTTGATAATGGACCGGGTATTTCAAAGGAACAGTTGAAATATATCTTCGATCGCTTTTATCGAACTGACAGTTCGCGTTCACGCGATGACGGTGGTACAGGGTTAGGCTTGTCAATTGCTAAGGGCTATGTAGAAGCACACGCTGGAACACTTGAAGTAGAAAGTGAACTGGATCAAGGTACCAGTTTTATTATCAGACTGCCCAAACACATGAAGTAAGGCATCACAATGACAGCTAATTAGCGACTAATATAGGTAAAATGTAGTAAACTATATTTACCTATATTTATTATGTCTAAAATTTGATATTATATAAATACTGAAAGTTAAGAGGGGTGAAGAGATGTCATATGTAATTACATTTTTATTAAGTTATTTGTTTGGTTCAATCCCTGTCGGATTGATTGTTTCCAAATTAAAAAATAAAGACATTCGAACGTTGGGTAGTGGCAACATTGGCACATCAAATAGTTTTCGAGTTCTAGGAAAAAAAGCTGGTATTGCAGTTTTTATTGGTGACCTACTCAAGGGATTCCTACCTGCTCTACTCGCTGGTTTGTATGGTGGAGATCTCTTAATGGTAGTAGCAGCTGCGGCAGCGGTTCTTGGTCACTCCTATTCGATTTTCATCAAGTTCACGGGTGGTAAAGGAGTTGCAACAAGTGTTGGCGCAGTCCTTGCGATGAACTGGTTTGCAGGCATTGCAGGCATTCTTATTTTTGTAATTCTTGTGATTATTGTAAAATATCCATCACTCTCATCATTGATTGCTGCAAGTTCAGTTGCAGTTATAACCTGGTTATCCCCTGGGGATTCAATAACTATCAAGATTGGTATAACCTTGCTGGTATTGTTTGTAATTTTTCGCCACAAGGCGAACATACAGAGATTACTTGCTGGTAAGGAAAACAAACTTTTCGAAAAAAATAAATAATTTAAACTTTATCTTAAGGAGGTTACGCTAAATGAATCGTTTAACTAAATCATCAAACAAACTTATAAGTGGAGTTATTGGTGGGATAGCAGAATATTTTGGAATTAGCTCCGGCTGGTTGCGATTTGGCTTTTTTCTGTTGTTGATAATCCCAGGATTATTCTTCCCATTATTTATTATCTATGTAATTGCTGCAATAGTTATGCCTGAGTCCGACGGTACTGTTACTGGCGAAGAATCTGTTAAAACTAGCCGACGCGGGTTGCTCATTATCGGTATAACTTTTGTTGTCTTAGGAATATTGTTCTTGCTTAATCAGGTGTTACATTTAGATCTGATGTATTACTTTAGATACTTTATGTCATTAGGTAGAGATTATATTATTGCGATTGTTCTGGTAGTTGTTGGACTGTTGCTGATTTTTAAAAGTAGCAACGCCAAAGTGGACAGAAGTGATCGAGATGGTGTTACACTTCAACGTGAGGAAGTTACAGAAATAAAAGAAGTAGTTGAAGAGGACGACGAAGAGGACGGTGTTAAATAGAATGGCTCAAGCTGCATTAAGGATTGATAATCTGAGAGCCTCTGTTGAGGAAAAAGAAATTCTGAAAGGATTAACCTTAGAGATTAAGGGTGGCGAGGTCCATGCAATAATGGGGCCAAATGGAGCTGGCAAAAGCACCCTATCTGCAACCCTAATGGGACATCCGAATTTTGTTGTCAACTCAGGAACAGTAACGCTAAATGATGAGGATTTATTAGAAATGTCGACAGCTGAGCGTGCTCGTAGCGGATTGTTTCTTGCGATGCAATATCCCAGCGAGATTACCGGCGTGACTAATGCTGATTTTATCCGTAGCGCGATCAATGCGAAACGTGGTTCTGGCAATGAAATTTCACTGATTAAATTTATACGCGAAATGGAAAAAATGATGAAGTTTTTGGAAATTGATGAGTCATTTGCCCAACGTTATGTTAATGAAGGTTTTTCTGGTGGCGAGAAAAAGCGAAATGAAATCCTACAAATGATGCTGCTAGAGCCACAATTTGTTATTCTCGATGAGATTGATTCTGGGCTGGATATCGATGCTCTGAGGATTGTATCTACAGGAGTTAACGAACTTCGTTCATCAGATAGAGGTTTTTTAATCATAACTCACTATCAGAGATTGTTAGACTATATTGTGCCTGATTTCGTGCACATTATGATCCAGGGAAGAATTGTTCGTTCCGGTGGGCCGGAGCTAGCGAAGAAGGTCGAAGTTGAAGGATATGAATGGCTACGAGAAGAATTGGGATTAAAAGAAGAGATAGATAGCTGGATCTAGCTTGCGAGGAGGGGTAGAGATGAGCAACAAAGCGAATACAGCTTATGTTAAGGAAAGACTCGTCAACCGGTCTAAGCAGCTAGGTGAACCAGAGTGGCTGCAGGAGATCCGGATAGCTGGGTTGGAGAAGTATTTTGAGCTAGTAGGTAATGAAGCGGATGTTTCATTAATTGCAATCGACGAAGAAGTTACAGCAGACACACAGCTTGACCTGCTTCCTGAGCAGCTTCAATTTATTATAAACTCTAATACGGATAATCGTAGTATTATTGTCTACAATAATACTACTGTTCTATATAAGCATCTTTCGTCTGAGCTTCTAAAGCAGGGCGTTAACTTCACTACGCTAGAAAATGCGGTTCGTAAATACCCGGCCTTAGTGCGCAAATATTTTATGCGAGAGGTTGAGATTTCAGAGACACCTGAGTTGGCATTACACACAGCACTATGGAATGATGGAATTTTTCTTTTCGTGCCCGAGAATGTTGTTATTGAATCGCCGATCCAAGTAGTTTTCATTGGTACAGAGGCGAGACTCATGCCGCATACGATTGTTGTAGCGGAAGAAAATAGTAGTTTTTCTTATATTGATATTCACCTCTCAATTTACGAGGAAATAAGCGCGCAATATAATAGCATTTCAGAGATTTACTTGGAGAGTGGAGCAAAGGTAGAAATATTTTCGAATCATAGTTTTAATAAGAATTTAAGTGATTATACTCATCGACAGGCGACGATTGCTGAGGATGCAAGCCTAGAGTGGGTTATTAGTGAGATGAATGATGGCGAAACAACTGCCAATAATCTATTTACTCTTCAAGGCGAGCGTGCCAACGTTGAAGTCAAAACAATTTTTATCGGAAGGGACGAACAGCGAGGCAATTTCACCACTAAAGTGGTTCACGATGCTCCGGCGACAGATAGTACTATTCTATTCAGGGGAATAATGCGTGATGAGTCTCGTGGAGTCTTTAATGCGATAACAAAAATGAATAAGGGTGCCAGCAAGTCAGAAACGGACCAATCAGTCAAGGTATTGATGCTTAGTGAAAAGGGGCGAAGTGAAGCTAACCCGATTCTATTAATTGATGAATATGATGTCGTGGCTGGTCATGCGGCAAGTGTTGGACCGGTTGATCCGGAAGATATTTACTATCTTATGTCACGTGGTATTCCCTATGAAGAGGCAGAGCGCCTGATAATTTATGGTTTTCTGGCGACAGTGGTTTCACGTATGCCAATCGAGGCAATGAAGGATAAATTAGAAGAGACGATAGAAGGGAAGTTGTTAGGATGATTGGTAAAGAGATAAGAGCACAATTTCCAATTCTACAAGAAAAGGTCTATGGAAAGCCGCTTATCTATCTTGATAGTGCTGCAACAGCACAGAAACCACTAGCTGTTATTGAAGCTGTTGATAATTTCTATCGAATTTATAACTCGAATATTCATCGAGGCTCACATAAACTTGCCTTACTGGCTACAGATGCCTATGAGGGTGCGCGTGAAAAGGTGCAGAAATTTATTAATGCAAAAAGTATCAATGAGATTATCTTTAACCGTGGAGCTTCCAGTGGTATTAATTTTATCGCACAGAGCTACGGCATGGCTAACGTTAATGAGGGGGATGAAATTCTAATTTCCATCATGGAGCACCATAGCAATATTGTGCCCTGGCAACAGCTAGCCAAAAAGAAAAATGCGGTTTTGAAATATCTACCTTTACAATCTGATGGAACGATTAAGCTATCTGATGTGGAAGAGATGATTAACGAGCGAACTAAACTTCTTTCCATCACTCATGCTTCTAATCTATTAGGAACGATTAATCCCATTAAGGAGATTATCCAAATTGCTCATCGCAAAGGCACACCCGTTTTAATTGATGCAGCACAGAGTGTCCCCCATAAGCGAGTTGATGTGATTGATCTTGATTGTGATTTTCTTGTATTTTCCGGTCACAAAATGGGTGGGCCCACGGGCATCGGCGTTGTATACGGCAAAAGAGCAATACTTGATAAGATGGAGCCTGTGGAGTTCGGTGGCGAGATGATTGATGTAGTTGGACTATACGACTCTACTTGGAAAGAGACTCCTTGGAAATTTGAGACAGGAACCATGCCAATTGCTAGTGCGATTGGTCTGGGAGCAATGATCGATTTTCTTGAGGAGCTGGGCATGGATGAGGTTGAGGCTTACGAGAAGAAACTTATCGATTATGCCTTGGATAGATTTGCAGATTTTGAGGGAATTACTATTTACGGGCCCAAAACAAATCGCACTTCATTAATTTCTTTTAATTTAGACAAGGTACATCCGCATGATATTGCTACAGCGTTAGACCTTGAGGGCATTGCGATCAGAGCGGGACATCATTGTGCAGAGCCGCTAAACAAACACTTACAAGTATCTTCAACTGCAAGAGCCAGTTTCTTCCTGTATAATACTATAGAAGAAATTGATATTTTGTATTCAGCACTAGAAAAAACAAAGGAGTACTTTGCTAATGGCTTCGCTTGATGATTTATATAGAAAAGTTATAATGGACCACTACCAAACGCCACGCAATCGTGGTCAATTGGAGAACGCAGATGCAACGATTCAATTAAAGAATCCGAGCTGTGGTGATCAGATTCAATTACAACTCAGAATTGATGATGGAAAGATTACTGATGCTAAATTTGATGGTGAAGGTTGCTCAATAAGCATGGCATCCGCATCGATGATGACTGAAGCGATAATTGGAAAGAATGCAGATGAGGCGCTTGACATGGCTAATCGTTTTTCTAAAATGATGCTTGGTGAAGATGTCGACACTACTGGCTTCGAGGATATCGAGGCACTGCAAGGTGTTTGCAAATTTCCAGCACGAATAAAATGTGCAACACTTTCCTGGAAAGCGATGGAACAAGGTATTTGTGAAGGCTGCGACTATGATGAAGATTGCGGCTGCCACAAACATCGTATAGGTGAGGCAGAAGGATTTGAATAAAGGAGACTAGCAAGAGGTGAGAAAATGACTGATAAAGTGCCAGAGATAAGTGAAGAGTATAAATATGGTTTTCGTGATAAGGATATTTCTATCTTTAAGACGGAAAAGGGACTAAGCGAAGAGGTTGTGCGTGAGATTTCCCGCCAGAAAAACGAGCCCCAATGGATGCTCGATTTTCGTCTAGCTGGATTAGAAATTTTCTATCAGAAACCAATGCAGACCTGGGGTCCTGATTTAAGTGACCTCGATTTAAATGAGCTTATTTATTATGTTAAACCTTCTGAAGGTGTTGAGGGTTCTTGGGAGGATGTTCCTGAGGATATTAAAGATACCTTTGATCGTTTAGGTGTGCCGGAAGCGGAGGAGAAATATTTAGGTGGTCTTTCCGCGCAGTATGAGTCAGAGGTTGTTTATCATAATATGCTGAAGGAACTTGTAGATAAGGGAGTAATTTTTATTGATACTGATTCTGCGGTTAAACAATATCCTGAGTTAGTTCAAGAGTACCTAGCGACAGTTGTACCAACTGCTGATAATAAATTTTCTGCTTTAAATAGTGCTGTCTGGTC
>CAZKBI010000015.1:0-22033 GCA_964551195.1 uncultured Caryophanales bacterium
TCAGGATTAATGTAGGGCTTCTCTGATTCAACAAGCGGGTCATGCGCATAAAGGTCGGCACCATGAGCAAGTAGCAGCTCACAAACTTGATGTGCCGGACTGATGCGATCGTCGTTAGAGTAATCTTTCATTGCGAGTCCGTAAACGGCAATGCTGGCTGTGGCTAAACTTTTTTCCTGCTTAGCAAGCATCTCGTCCAACTGTTCCACGATAAGTGCTGGAACGCAATCATTAAGATTACGTGCTAACTCTAGTAAGGGTAGACTAAGCTGCTCTTCCTCAAGAACCGGCGTTAAATAGTAATAGGCATTGGGGAGACAGTAGCCGCCCACACCTGGTCCCGGATTAAGTAGCTTGACGCGTGTGTGCGTATTGGCCAGCTCAATTACCTCGTTAATGTCAATATCAATCGCCCTTGTAAACTCAGCGAACTGATTAGAAAGAGCAATATTAACATCGCGGGCAACATTCTCAAATACTTTGGCTGTTTCAACAACCTCAATTGATGAGGCTTGATGGATTTCAACCTCCGAGATAATTTCTAGTAGCTCTTTAGCGCGATTAAAGGACTCTTGATTGATACCAGCAAGAACTGTCGGCATACGCATGAACTCCTCAAAAGCTCTGCCCTCGGCAATTCTCTCCGATGCATAGGCAAGGTAGAAATCTGTGCCTGCTGTAAGTCCAGAATACTCTTCAAGTAGTGGAAGTGCTAGCTTGCGTGTTGAACCCGGCGGAACGGTGCTACGGATTAAGACAAGATCACCTTTCTTAAGACCTTTGGCCAGACTGATAAGTGCTGAGTTAAAGTGTTCGTAGAAGGGCTCCTTATTCTCTACAGGGATGCCAACAGTTACGATATAGCGATCAGCCTCAGCGAAAGCCTTTTTATAATCGGTAGTCGCTTCAAAATTTCCTGCATCTGTACTTTCAGCAAGAATTAGGCGAAGCGTCTTGCCTTGGTAATTTTCAACGTGTGAAGATTTCATTGCTTGCAATTCTTCAACTAGTTGCTTGTTAGTATCAAGCCCAATAACGCGTTGATTTTTCATAGCGAAAGTTAAAGCTAATGGTAGACCGACAAAACCAAGACCGATTACTGCAACTGATTTTTTCATATAACATAGCTCCTTTAGAATGTGTATTTATGTATTTTGGGTTCTGATTAGTAGTTGGCTGGCAATTTCTGCGTTGCGCTTAGCCTGCTGCTGTTGCTCTGTGACCTGCGGTCTTAACTTGTTGCTTGTTTCGCTTAGGTGGTTGAGCCAATGGTTAAGCGAGTTATCTAATTTCTTTGGTAATTCTGTGCTCTGCTGTGCTATCGTCTCTAAGGAATAATTATACTCATTTAAATCAATCCGGTCCATAAAATTTGCAACCTTTTCGTCATAACTAAGTGCAAAAAGCGGGCGATTGCTAATAGCTCCCAGAATCAGAGCATGTAGACGCATAGCAATAATACCGTCAAATTGTTCTAGAATTGCAATCAGCTCAATCGGGCTATATTCCTGCTTGAGCAGGTTGGCATTAGGGAGTGCCAGCTGGAACTTCAGGCTGATTTCCTCGTCCTGCCCATATTGGAAAGGAATTAAGGTGTAATGGACTCTGTGCTGGCTTGTGATGTTCTGTAAGGCAACAATTAGATTCTTCTGATATGCCTCGTCTTTCCAAGGCCTTAATGAGATTGCAATATTTATCCTGTCATGATCTAGTATAAGTTGCTCTTTTCTAAGCAGCTTTCCACCATCTGCCTGGCTTGTCAGTAATATTGCTGGATCAGCTGTTACCTCGATTGGTGGTTGTGTGATGCCAAGCTCGTTTAGTAGCTTAAGCGATGGCTGATCACGTACTGTAATGTAGTCGACTTTGTTAACTAATCGACGAATTAAGAAGCGCGAGAATGAGCGGTATATGGGTCCAATGCCTTGGGCATAGAAATAGATTGGGGTGCGTGCTAGGCGTGCCAGAAAGACGCGACTTAACCAGTAAGGCACAACTCGTGCTGTGTGGTCATGTAAAAGTCCGCCGCCGCCTAGTATGAAAAGATCTGAGTCGCGAATTGTGCGGTAAACGGTAGCTAGGCCTTGAGCGCGACGGCCTGTATAGACGGCTTTAACTCGGTGTAGTCTGGCTGTTAATTCCGGCTTGCGACTTAAGACAGTAATATCGGTGATACCCTTGTCTCGCAGCGCCTGCAGCATTCCTGTAAGAATCGCCTCATCACCAGTATTACCAGCACCGTAGTAGCCAAGAATCGTAACCCGCTTGTATATTTGCTCGGTCTCCGGACTAGTCATTGATTAGGCGCCCCCTTCTGCGTTTTTGACGATCCTTGGTAATTATCTCTTGGTAGAGTTGATAAGTATTATTAGCGAAAATATCTGGCGTGAAGTAGGTGTTAAGAGCTGTGATACCGTCCTCTGCTAGCTTAGTCTGGAGATTAGGACTAACCAATATCTCCTCAATCCGCGCGACAAATTGCACAGTATCGCCAACAGGCACGACATAGCCATTACGAGCAAGCTGCACAATCTCATGCATACCACCAACATCAGTAACTACTACCGGCGTTTCTGCCGCCATCGCTTCAAGTAGCGTAATGCCAAAGCCCTCCATAGTTGACGTTAGTAGAAATATATCCGACTCTTTAAGCAAATAATAGACGTCATCACGAAAGCCTAAGAAGCTTACTTGATCAGCTAGACCAAGCTCTCTTGCCTGCTCTGCTAGATCTGCTTCAAGTGAACCACTGCCAGCTATTATGCCATGGAATTCAATGTTCTCTTGTTTAAGTAGACTGAAAATTTCCAGTAGCATAACATGATTCTTCACACTCTCTAAACGGCCAATTGTTGTTAGGAGCGGTGTGCTTGCCGATATATCGAGTTCCTCACGAATCGTCATTGTGGGTTGAGCCTTACTCGGGAAATCGTGAGCTAAACTATTGTAGATACGCGTAATGTCGTTACTATCGATGCCGTCATTGATTAGCTCTTGTGATAAGGCATCGGAGACTGTTATATAGTGATTCGTCATAGTGCGTGTCAGACGATCAATTGAGCGATAAATACGGCTTCTGACTGGATTAGCGTAATCATAATACATGGAGCTGTGTACTGTTGTTATCAAGGGAATATCAGTGCCCAGATTGGCTAAGCGCGCAATAAAATTAGCTCGGAAACCATGAGTATGAACAATCTGCGGTTTAGTGCGACTAATGTAGCGACTTAGCTGTGAGATAACGCGTAGATCCATAATAGACTTCATCGGAAAAACTGTAACCGGTATCTGATGAACTCGTGACTCTTGGGCAACAACATCGTCAAGGAAACAGACAATTTCTATGTCTACGTCGCGGGCAAGAAGCTCGCGGGCAAGTGTGATTAAATGTGAGCGTGAACCGCCTTTTTCGGCGCCACCAATTACATGCATTATCTTCATTAATTGCTAGGCTCCTTTCCTGCTTGCGAATCCGCTTGGCTGGAAACTGATTCCACTGCTATTAATGCCTGCTCATGCTGATACCAGCTGATGCCCAGTAGCATACCGACAATTGCATAGAAGGTGATTGCGTTAACAAGTACCTCCCAGATACTAGCAGTTCCGTTCTGTACAATCATTGTAATGATTGCACCGGTTGCACCTAGTATATAAGCGCGATACTTATCTGTATCAGCAGCTCGATAGACGTGGCGAGCGAACAGAAGCAGTATCACTAGTATTGCAATAGCGGCCACAAGCCCGAAGATTCCAATTTCTGCGCCCAATTTCAGATAATGGTTATCGACCCAGGTTGAGAAGGGAATATTATGGCGAAGCGGGACCGAGTCACCGTAGGTGCCAAGTCCCTGACCAAAAATTGGCTTATGTAAAGTTTTCTCAATCGCATCGCGCCAGAAAGAAATGCGCCCATACTCACTACTGAGGCGATAATATTCGGGATCGAATAAGTTCATGAAGCGGTTGATTACACTATCGGGCATAATAAAGGGCAAGGCAATAATTATCGGGATTAGCGCCAGTAACCATTTGCGAGCATAAATGGCAATAAGGAAAATAAGCATTACAGCGAATGCAATCCATGCGCCACGCGAAAAGGTTAATACCAGCCCGATTACTATCGGAGTAATAAGTGAAAAATAAAATAACTTGTGCCGCCACCCTTTGCTAAACAAGAATAAGGCGATTAAAAATGCAAGAACCATGTTAAAGTAAGCGCCTAATGCATTGGGATTAGAAAAAATTGAAATAATCCGATATTCTGATCCATCCTTCTGCATAAAGCGTGTTGTATCTACTTGAAAAACATACTGCACGATTCCCAGTAGCGCGATAATAACCGTGCTTCCGATTAGGACATGAACGAAATTATCAAGCAACTCTTCATTATCTAGCATATACATGGTTAAAAGGATAAAGAGCATTGGCTGAAACATTACACGCACTGCGTCAAAACTAACGGCAAGTGGCACAGCATTGACTACGATTGAACCGACAGTAAAAATAATTAGCACAAAGAATGCCCATTTTAAGGCTTGTGGTATCATATCGCGACGATGCTGGGGCTCTTCCCGCACGCATTGATAAATGTAAATCGCAATTACGATGATAATAATTAAAACTTCATCCCACATGCTACCCAGAGCAGCAGGAAATACACCTCGTATAGCGTAATCCATCCAAGGTAGAAGCGCAACAATCCAGATTAAAATTGAGATAAAAAACATTTATTTCACTCGCTTTATTTTAGACTTAAACCAATTAATCTCCTCAGTATCTAACCTGAAGATTAGAACTAGATAGAGGATGCCGGCTAAGCCGATACTAATTATCGTGCGTAGCCAGAGGTCCACCCCAAGTGGGTCAGGCCAGATAAATAGCAGTCCTTGATAGAAGAGCCAGGAAGCTATAGTAAATATTATAGAGTATATTACGATTCTTAGCCAGATTCGATCAGTAGGACCTCCCTCATTCAAGGGGCCGATTTTCTGGACAAGTTTGTAACGAATTCGTAAATAACCGAAAATTGCCGAGATTGAAGTAGCACCCGCTACAGCTATAATACCAAAGATCGGCACAAAGATAACCATCAGAATTATATTTAGCGTAACAATAAAGACGCTATTGATAACTGGTGTCCAGGTATCTTGTAGCGCATAGAGAACGCGCGTTACAATATCGCGTAGGGCAAAGGGCAGAATCATAAAGGTATAGAAAGCTAGCGCCAAACTTGTTAGCGCCAGCGAGTTCTCATCAAAAGAGCCACGCTGATAGATAATCGCGATAATCGGCTCAGCCAAGAGAATAAAAACACCGATAATTGGCAAGAGTAGAATCCCCAGTAGCCGGTTACTGCGTCTTAGCAGTGCTTTGGCATCAGAATTATCTTTTTTCGCGATACTTTCTGCGATTAGCGGAAAGAGTGGTAGAACCAGTGTCCCGACGAATAAAGCGATTGGCAACTGTGTAACTTTGAAGGCGTAGTTAAGTGCGGCTAGATTCCCCTCTGGTAAGGTTGATGCCATCATTTTGTCAACCACGATATTAAGCTGGAATACACCGATACTAATTAAGAAGGGAAAGAGCAGTTGACCGAATAACTTGAGATCTGCATTGCGTTCGATTCGGAAACGAAATCTCAGTCCACGACGAGCAAAGGTAATTAACAGGATGACAAGCTGGATAACAAGTGCGATAGCATAGCCGATAATTAGGCTTTTGATACCAAAGGTATCGGAAAAGAAAACGACACCCACAATGATACCCAGGCTGTAAATTGCTGCGCCCAGTGCTGGAACGACAAATATCTTGTACGCATTAAGGACCGAGGTAGTCAGACTGATTAGCCCGATTACCAGAAATGCCGGAATAATTATCTGGAAAAGTTCGACAGTGGTAGCGCGTGCTGCTTCACCGAAGCCGAACACATAAACATTCACTATTGGCTCAATGAAGATGAAGGCAAGAACTGAAATTACTGCCATGGCTAACGTGGTTAGCGAGAATACGTTGTTGAGTAGTGTCTTAAGTCGGAGCTCTTGATTCTCACTGCGTAGTCTGATGACCATCGGCACAAGCACCGCTGCCAAAGCACCGCCTAGAATTGAAAGGATTACCATTGGGATCGTCTGAACTGCAACAAAAATATCAACTGCCTCGGAGGTACCGAATTTGGCAGCAATAAATATCTCGCGAACAAAGCCAATCAGCTTAATCGTGAGTGTTACAAACATTAAGACTATGGTAGTGCCGATCAATTTATCCGTGCGCGACATTGTGTTCCTGCTTTCTCTTATAGATCTTCTCTATCTGTTGTGGATCTTCTCTATCTCTGATAGTGCTGTTTGCCAACGACTATCCCAAGAATTATTGTAGGCAAGTCGCTGACGCTCTCTGACTATGGCTTGGCTGTTAGCATCTGCTTCTAGTAGCTCGCGGATTGCTGCTGCTGTCTCTTGCGCAGTTGCTGAAATGCGAATGATTGGTTGATACTGCTTAACTTCGGGCATTGGCGTCGCCACAATTGCGCGACCAGCTGCAAGGTACTCGTACATTTTGATTGGATTGACGCTCTCAGTCAGCTTATTAATCCGAAAGGGAATTAAACAGACCGCAAAATGGCTCAGATAATATGGTAAGTCCTTGTAATCTATCGGACCAAGCAGATTAATGTTCGGCTGAGCTCTTAGCACCGTTATGTCTGTATCGATTGGTCCAATCATGACAAACTGATACTCCGATAATAGTGAAGCCGTTTCGGCAATCAGTTCAATATTAATCCAGTCGCTGATGCCACCTACAAAGCCGATAAGCGGTTTCGCAAGATTAATCAGTTCTTGCGGTTCTGGATATAAGGGCTCTACGGCCGGCGCAAAATGTTCATATTCGGCACCATTAGGAATCAAGTGAAAATTATCGCTCCACTTGCTGCGTTCAAGTTGCAGCTGAGTGGCTGTTGCAAAGCTGACATCCGCTGCTAACATTAGCTCCTGCTCCATGGCGGCAAGTGTCTTTTCGCTATGCAGACCGCTAAAGGCTGCGTGGTCATCAACGCAGTCGTAAATTATTGTCTTAAAGTCAAATAGTGGCAGCAAGTCTACCGCGCTTGGTAAGTATGTATAGAGGTCGAGATGGTGCATGTCATGATCTGTAATCGCTCGCGCTATCCCCCGCGCTATCAGGCGTTGATTCAGTCGATTGATTACTCGGAAACGATTACCAAACGGCAGGATCGGTGGCGGCGCTAGTAGATAAATATTCCCTTCGACTAGTCGCACTCCCTTGCGCCAATTGCGCCAGCGCCTGAGCATTGCTCTGTTTTTGAGCGGAGCAATTAATGAAGCTGGCGGTTCAAGATAGAGAACCGTCCAGCCGCTATTGGCAGTGCGCCTCGCAAAATGGTGCGGTCGATGCTTGATCCCATCCCATTCGCCAGCGGAGATTATGAGCATTGTTTGATCCATTAAATTCGCCTCATTAAACTTATTTTATTTAAAATAGTGGTGCAGTTGATCCAGTCCGATCACTTGCGTGCTAGCTTCGTTAGTGGATGCAAGCCTATTAAATAAAGGGTAAAGCTGTAATATCGTTAAATCTGTCGTAATATTATCGCCAAGTAGGGCTATTAGACCCTTACTTGATTTAGTGAATTCACTGATTGTCCCAGTAAAGCCAAGATTAGAGTAGAGATCCCCTGCGTCTTCGTAAGGTGCCAATTCGCCAAGGTTATCATTAAGGGCACCTGAGAAATCGAAAAGGTTGTCTCCATAGTCGCCAGTATCGCTGACTAAGGAAATAAGATTATAGATTAGGTAATTATCGATTGTGATGTCGTATTCTTCTGCAATCTTCTGCTTAAAGAGACGCGCATTATCAGTCCCCACTACAAAATCTTCTAAGGGCAATTCCACAGTCGTTACTTTATCATTAGTCTGGTCAATTTTTGCTAGAATAATCGTGTAAAGTTCCCCACCTTCAGTAGTACCCTTCTCTGCTTCTACTGGTAGAACAAGAAGTGTCATCTGATCAGCAAGGGGCGGTTTGAAAAAGTCGCTTACACCAATTTTGGCGGTTTCCTCACCATCAGAAATCAGCTTGTTAAAGTCATTGACCTGTTTCAGGGCGACTAAACCAGCGACAGCAAATAGGGACAAAGTGATTACAATTAAAATCAGGAAGAATTTCTTCATTACCCACACACCCCTTATAATTAATTCAAATCGCGTGCATAATTGCTACTAAACGCCAGCTATTCCTTCTTAGTTAAGCTATCGCGAATGCTGATTATTAGATTAGTAAGTGGCTTACGAGTCTCGCCGATGATACCTGTCAGCTCGATGCCCAGCACCGTAAGCAGTAAGAGTGCGACAATCAGGATTAGTCCAATCCAGAATCCCGCTTGCGAAACCAAAATCGCCGCGACTCCAAATAGAGCAGCAACACCGTAGATGATTAACACAGTTTGGCGATGCGAGAAGCCCATTGCCAGCAAGCAATGATGCATATGGCCGCGGTCGGCGCTGGTAATCTTTTTGCCTTTACGAAAACGTCTCACTATTGCAAAAAGCGTGTCGAATATTGGCACTGCCAGAATTGCAATCGGAAAAATGAAAGAGACAAAAGCAATATTCTTAAAGCCAAGTATCGAAACTGTCGCCAGTATAAAACCGAGATAAAGCGAACCCGAATCACCAAGAAAAATTGTGGCTGGATAGAAGTTGTGGATAAGAAAGCCCAGTGTTGCAGCCAGAATTATTAGCGTTACTACCATAATGTCAGTATTGCCCATAATTAGCGCCATAACAAAAATCGAGGCCAAGGAGATTGAGGCAACGCCCGCTGCCAGCCCGTCTAGTCCGTCAATCAAGTTTAGCGCGTTGGTAATACCAACAATCCAGATGACGGTTATTATGTAGCTAAAATTACCGAACTCAATTACAGTGTCGGTAAGTGGAATGTTAATAAAGTCAATAGTTATACCACCGGCAACAACAATGATTGCAGCGATCGTCTGGAACAGAAGCTTGACCTTAACAGATAGTGGTCTGATATCATCGACAAATCCCAGTAAGATAATGACTATGCTACCCAGAAAAATCCAGAGTAGCGGTGCCTCCGTTAGATCGGTAAAAATGCGTAGAGCGATAATTACAGCAATGAAAATTGCTATGCCGCCCAGCAGTGGCATTGGTTTGGTATGTACCTTGCGTTCGGCCGGTTGGTCAACTGCTTTAACCTTAATTGCAAACAGCCTAACTAATGGCGTTAGGACAAGGGCGATTATAAAAGGAATTGCAAAAATCAGAAACCAAGTCATCGTGTCACGCTCTTTTTCTCTGTATTTACTAGCATATTTCCGTAATTGATTGTATTATAAAAAGCATAGGAATAATAGGTCTTACGCAATTTATATTTTAAGAAAGGACTACTGTAAATGAAACAAAACATACTGATTGCCCTCATACTAGTCGTAGCCGCCTTCTATTTCGGGTCGGTTATCGGCAAGGATCATCCAATCGATATCCTTTATGAAGAGGCAATTACCAGCATAAATGATGCTGAGCTGATTAATTTCAAGTCCCTACTAGTTGTCGAAAAGCTGGATGCTGATAATGACATAGATGCTGCCCACGATGCTGATGTTTGGCATTATAAGCGGCAGGGCGTCTATAATGTTTCTAGTGGTGATCTACACTATTTAAATGTACGTAACTACCAATATGACGATGGCGACCCTCGCAATAAAGAGGAGGACACCTCGCTCTCATTCACTGAAGCAGGAAGATTAATCACCCTACCAATTCAAGAAGCATATTATCAGAAGCCGGTTATCAGCTTACTTAACCGTGAATCTGGCCAATGGAGTGATTGGGGGCTTGCTGACTTCCGCTTGCTTGAGCTCTTACCCTTTGACGCAGATATAATCAACCGCCAGGTCACGCTAACAGACTCTGAGAATCGCGGTAAATTCGTTGTCTACTCTTTCGACGTTGATCTCGACTATTTAACCCGTAATTTCTCGCGGATTCTATTAGCTGATGATCTGAACTTCCCGGCAACTTTTGTCGAGGCGCAATTCAAAATCTTAATCTATCAAGATACTACACTGACACGCCGCATCTACTCCGATTTCCTGATTGAGAATAAAGAGACTGGCCAGCGTTACTCCTTCCAACTAGACACCTACTTTAGTGCTAATGAAAGCCTAGATTATTTTAAAGAGTCATAGTAATATGACTCTTTTTTTTATTTTTTATTTAGTTCTGGTAGCCTTTTACCCAAAAATTAAGTCAAACATGTGCTTCCAAGTTGATGGCTTATAAATATCAAGTGCACTGCTATCACCAAGCAGCCCATAGCCGATTGGTAAGCCGATTAGAAAGAAAAGAACAATTAGTCCAGCGATAATTAATCGTCTGCGTGCACGATTCTCGTCTGTTTTCTTTTTTTTGTCGGTTCTTAATTTAACCTCTGCAGCCATATTACTCACCCTTTATTATTTTCTACTACCATTATCTTCTACTACGGAATTTATCAAGATTATCAAGCATAATTCCTGTTCCACGAACGACACAGGTCATTGCATCCTCAGTAATAATTACTGGCACCTTAAGTTCTTCCATTAGAAGTAAATCTAGTCCATCAAGGTAAGCACCGCCACCAGTTAGGACAATACCCTTATCAATAATGTCGGCTGCAAGCTCTGGGGGAGTTTTCTCAAGTACACCCTTAACAGCAGCGACGACCTGATTAATTGTCGTTAATAGTGCTTGACGTACCTCCTCAGAATTAACGCTCACCGAAAGTGGTAAACCAGATACAAGGTCACGTCCACGCACTTCAATCGAGTCATCGCGATTGCCTTCGTAGGCTGTTCCAACCGAGATTTTGAGTTCCTCAGCTGTTCTCTCGCCAACTAGCATATTGTATTTACGTTTCAAGTAGGCCATGATTGCTTGGTCGAACTTATCGCCACCAATACGAAGAGAGTTAGCCGTTATGATCTCACCTAAAGAGATAACAGCGATATCAATCGTACCTCCTCCAACGTCAATTACCATACTACCGCTTGGTTGGAAGATATCAAGACCAGCTCCAATTGCTGCAGCCTTGGGTTCAGACTCGAGAATTATCTCGCCGCCTCCACCTTTTTGTGCAGCTTCCTTAATTGCTTTGGCTTCAACAGAGGTAATCTCTGTCGGTGCACAAATTAGAATTCGTGGTCTACCAAAAACTCCGCGTGCCTTAGCTTTTTTGATAAAATACTTAAGCATTGCTTCTGTTATATCGAAATCAGCAATTACACCGTCGCGAAGTGGTCTAATTACTGAGATATTACCCGGTGCTCGTCCAATCATGTCTTTAGCCTCTTGCCCAACCTTAATTACTTGCTTCGTATCATAGTCAATCGCCACTACTGCCGGCTCATCAATTACGACGCCTCTGCCCTTAACATGAATCAATACATTGGCTGTTCCGAGGTCAATTCCTATATCTTTGCTTAGCATCTTGCATGTCCTCCCTGTATATTCGCTTATTTTGTTATTATTATAACACTAATCCTATCACTTTATAAAGTAAATTGTTTAAGCTTTGTCAGATTCAACTGTCGGGATCTCTTTGAGAAATTTACGACGAATCAACTGCTCCAAATCATCCATATAGGTATAAATTACCGGCACCGAAGTTACAAGCAGTTAAAAATAGCGGTAATGCTACCGCCAATATAATATATACAAATATTCGATTCTTCTTCATATTTATTCCCCCTAAATGGGATTCTGAACTGGAATAAGTTCCTCTTCATATCGCTCAATCGCAGCTCCAAGTTTTTTGAGCTTGCCACAAAGGTTAACGTAACCACGGTCAATGTGGTGTAGCCCGGTAATTTCGGTTAAACCCTCTGCCGCTAAGCCAGCAATAACTAAGGCTGATCCAGCACGTAAATCTGTCGCATGGACAGAAGAGCCTTTAAGCTGTGACTTCCCTTCAATAATTGCTGTGCGCCCATCTACTTTAATCTTGCCGTTCATCCTCTGCAGTTCTTCGACGTGCATAAAGCGATTCTCAAAAACCGTCTCAGTTATCACACTCGTTCCTTCAACCATCAGCAAAAGTGCCATCATCGGCGATTGCATATCAGTCGGGAAACCGGGATGTGGAAGAGTTGTGACGTCAGTTGCCTTAAGCGGTTTATCACAGATAACACGGATGCCGTTCCCCTCTTCACAGATATTTGCACCCATTTCCTCAAGTTTGGAGACGATTGGCTTAAGATGGTCGATAATTACATTCTCCAACAAAACGTTACCGCCAGTAATTGCAGTAGCAATCATATATGTACCCGCCTCGATGCGGTCGGGAATGATTGTATGTGTTGTCGCCTTAAGGCTTCTGACACCTTCTATTTTAATTCTACCGGTGCCGGCACCACGAATCTGCGCACCCATACCGTTAAGAAAGTTGGCTAAGTCGACAATTTCTGGTTCCTCTGCAGCATTCTCGATTGTTGTTGTTCCCTCAGCAAGAGTTGCCGCCATCATAATATTTTCTGTCGCACCAACACTCGCATAGTCAAGGTAGATTCTTGCACCTTGTAAGCGTCCAGTAACCCTTGCATCGATATAGCCTTGGCCAAAAGTAATCTGCGCCCCCATCGCCTCAAAACCCTTAAGGTGTTGATCGATTGGCCGGCTACCAATTGCACAGCCGCCCGGCAAGGAGATTCGTACATGTCCTTCACGCGCAAGCAATGGTCCAATCACAAGAATCGAAGCGCGCATTCGTCTTACTAGGTCGTAAGGGGCATCTGTTCTTGTTATATTGGTAGCATCTGTAGTAATACTGCCATTGTTGTATTGCACTTTGACACCAATTAAGCTTAGCAGCTCAACAATTGTGCGAACATCGTCTAAGGCGGGTATATCATGAATCTGGTTTTGTCCTTCTTCTGCTAAGAGTGAGGCTACAAGAATCGGTAATACTGCATTCTTTGCCCCCTCGATGCGAACCACACCAGTAAGTCTTCTGCCGCCATATATTTGTATTTTTTCCAAAGCGTTACCTCCGCTTATTTTCTAATTTACAAATGATAATTCTATACTATAAAGCCTAAATATTCAAGCAGTCATACGACCTGAACTTATTTAGAAAAGGTTAACGATATTAAGTGACCAGTTGAGAAAATCAAGGAAAAAAGATGCAAGTAGATAGCCGATCACGATCGACAGGATAACCTGTAAGGTCTTAGCTTGTGGGCTGTTGGGGTTATGTGTAAAAAGATCAAAACGAAAAATCTGCAGCGCCCACCACGTGAGTGCGATACAGACGATTATAACGACGATTCCTAATAAGCCACTATAGCCTAAGTAATCTCCCATACAATCCCTCCTAGTTTCCCTCTTCTTCGATAATTTCAGAGCTAGCTGCAGCTTCTAGTGCATTAAGATACATATTTTCCGTTAACTCGAAGGCAATCAAAGCTTCTGCCCGCGAGATGCTTGCGTAAGGAACCCGATTTACCTTATTTATAAGGTCGTTGATGCTGCCACGATCAACATTCGAAAATAATCCAGATAGGACATTTGATAGTATTTCAAAAGTTACTGCTTCCCCTAATTCCCCACTCTCAATCGGCCTTAAATCAGCGTCATCTTCTTTAGCCTGCTGCTTATAATTGTTAATAAATTGCATTAGCTCCCCAACTTTAATAGCTTGGTCTGGTTTAAAGGTATAATCTTCATATCCACGAATTAACCCAAGCTCATAATACTTCATAATAAGGTCTTGTGCATAGTGGTCAGTTATATCGATAAAATCGCCTTTAAGCGTGATAATTTTCAATTTAAGATTGTATTTAACATTGTTATTATCTGAACAACTCAATCTAATATAATTAACTCCAGAGTCAAATAATCTAATTTGGGCAAATCGTGATAATTGTTGTTTATCCATTAGATTGAACTGGT
The DNA here is from genome assembly GCA_964551195.1 of uncultured Caryophanales bacterium. Taxonomy (GTDB): domain Bacteria; phylum Bacillota; class Bacilli; order Tepidibacillales; family Tepidibacillaceae; genus CAYZPB01. Next base: position 13,968 of record CAZKBI010000015.1, read on the forward strand.
TGTCGTAAAGCGTCAGCGTTAAATCGGCGCCAGCCTCAAGCTCTACCTCAACATAGGTGCGTCCGTCTGCCACGAACTTAAACCAATCGTAATCATTAACATCGGAAATTATGCTTGTTATAACATGTGTTGAACGGTCAAGTAGCTTAGCTTGCAGCGCTGTATTATTAGGTCCATGCTTGCTTGCATCTTCAGCATCAAAAAACAACTCCAGCTCGTACTCTCTATTGGTTACATTATTATTATAATCATAGACACGAATTAGGTACTCTCCTGCAGTTACCTTGATTGAACCGAATTCCGCCTTTCCAGAGCTGTTCATGTCGAATAGTTCGCCATTGCTACCCATTCGTTGCAGATATAGCACAGGATCCACTCGGTTGCTGTTAACGCGGACTTCTGCGGAAAGGGTACCGTTTTTGTCGATACTGACGCGGTACCAGTCATCATCGTTTCTCTTGCTAAAGGTAGCCGTCAAGACTTCGCTAATATTCTTAATTACATAAGCCCTCCAAGGCCGATCATTATCTTCATATTTATCGTGATAGATGCTATAGTCATTGATTATTCTATATTGAAGCGGCTCTCCAAGTATGCTGTATGGGTTATTCTCCGACTGCGGATAGTTAATCTTGATAAAATATTTACCTTTAGTCAGTTCCACATTAAGTTTCTCAGATCTTCGTAGCGTCCAGGAATGTGCGGGTTCAATCTCTTCCACATCCTCCTCATCTATTAATTCCCAGTCAATATCTATTTCGTTTACCTGAAGCTTAGCAGCCTGTTCGTTCGTATATAGTTCAATCTGCAGGTCAGTAGGCAAGCGACGATCTAGGATGAATTCTAGTTCAAGGTTGCCGGCGTAGGGCAGCGTAAGATAGAACCAGTCTGGCTCATCATAATCGGTAAGCTGCGCATCAAAAATGCTCCCACGCGGAAAGGGTTGTGCTTGGTAGCTGCGTTGATTAGGTTTATACCCATTACGTAGTAACTTAGGGTTGAAGTTTAAGGCTGTCTCAAAGTTAATACGACCATAACCAGTCTTCTCATCCCAACCAAGTTCGCCAACGTCATCTGCTGAAAAGCGAATTATGTCAGATGTTTCCTTTAAGGTCAGTCCCGGATTCTGCTGCATCAAGACAGCAGCTAAAGCGGCAACCTGAGGTGCTGCAACTGAGGTACCTGATGTTGTCGTATAACTATTGTTTAGGTGTGTTGTGTAAATCGACTCAGCAGGTGCAACGACGTCTATCTGCTGCCCATAGTTAGAGTAATCCAAGTGTCGATCCTTCCGATCAACGGCTCCGACACCGATAACGTTCGGAAGCGCTGCTGGATAATTAATTTCTAAGGATTTATTCCCGGCTGCTGCGATAATTAGTACTCCCTTTTCGTAAGCGTAATCTACCGCCTCTGCAATAAATGGTGTGTAAACTGATTCGCCGGAAGCGATTACGATTAGGTTAGCACCATGATCTGCGGCGTAACGGATTCCCTGTCCGACATAGAAGGAGTCGCTTTTGCCGAGGGCATCAAGTATTTTAACAGGCATTAACTTGACGTTAGACACAATGCCGCTAATGCCGATTTTGTTATTAGTTCCCGCTGCGATAATACCAGCTACATTTGTTCCATGCCCATTATCGTCCATTGCTGTTGCTTGGTTGTTTAGAATATTGTAGCCTGGTAGCACCCTGCCAACTAAATCAGGGTGGTTGTGATCAATTCCAGTATCGAGGACGGCGATAATAATCTCACGTTCGTATTCTTCCTGCCAAGCCGCCTGTGCATTAATCTGTTCTAAATAGTATTGTTCCGCATAGTAGGTATCGTTTGGTAATGTCGAAATGCTACAGGCAGTATTAGGCTGTATATATACAACCCGCGGGTCATCCTGCCACTGAGTGATCCATTCGTTTATATTAATATCATCGTTTAATTTGATTCTAGTAATCCCTTGCTCTGGGAGCCAGTCAAGAATTGTTGACTGCTCCTCGATCAGTGCCGGATAATTGCTACTCCACTTAATTATCCACTCGTTGTTGTTGTTAGATTCTTTGCTTATCTCTTTGTCATTTCCTTCGAATAATCCACCGTTAAGATCAGTTGATATAAACGGAGCAATCTCTAACTGTTCGAGAGCTAGTTGTTGTTGGTAGTCGAGGTCACCTTTTACAATAGCAAGAGGCAGCGCTATAAGAAGCCCCACCACAGCAATTATAATTATCAGTCTAAGTGCCTTCATCGCGTCACCTCATTTTCATACCAAGCTATATTGTATCATAAGTGGTACCTGGTACCACCCGAGTTGTGTCGAATTCTGTCGCCAGTCAATGCCGCCAAACCACACCGCCAGCCCACGCCAGCGGACTATGCCGCCAACTATGCTATCTGCAACTATTGCTTATAGACGGTAATGGTGTCGTTCTTTTTAACAGCGATTAATGAAGAAATCTGCTCATTTAGCTGCTCAACTGATAGGTAAGATATACCGTTGCGAATCATAAGTCCCTCATTATTCTGAGTAAACTCGACACGTTCGTTTCCAATTCTAAGAGCAACAACTTTTTTCACCGAATCCCAATAGATTGAACCACCAAAATAATTGGTCAAATCACGCAAGGCTAGATAATCCAGCTTGTTATCCTGAATCCACGGGGAACCTTTCTTAGGTGTATAGCCTGTCATGTTGCCTAGTTGATTCAAGTAAAGTTGTGCATATTCTAGCTGTTTAAGGGGATCGGCAATTTCAATATTAGGAGTAACGCCGACGCCGTTCACCTTGTTCTGGTGTGCTGAATAATATTCATTAACTGTTAATTTAAGATAGCCATTGTTTTTTAATGCTAATAAATGTTGAACAGTCCCTTTGCCATAGGTTCGTGTGCCAATTACAACCGCCTTATTATATTCTTTCAAAGCAGCAGCCAGTATTTCGGAAGCAGATGCCGATCCAGTATTGATTAAGAGCACTGTTGGCAGCTTCCAATCGGCTCCATTGCTGATTGAATGAACGTCTTCGCGGCCAGCATTGTCACGTACATAAACGATTGGCCCCTCTTCAATAAAATGCTTAGAAACATTAATAACGGCATTTAGGTAACCACCAGGATTATCGCGTAAATCAATAATCAGTTTGGTCATTTTTTGGTTTCTGAGCTGAGTAAGCGCGTCAGCTATCTCCCTCTCAACTGATGAACTAAAACTATTAATCTGCAAATAACCGATCTGATTGGGTAACAACTCAGAAACAACTGCCGGTATATGAATCTGTGCTCGTTTGATATTAAAATTAAGGAGTTTGTCATTTCGTTTTATTGTTAAATTGGTCGTGGTACCAGGTACGCCCCGAATTAAGGAGGAGACTTCCTCAATAGATTTATTTTTCAAATCTACTCCGTCAACACTGATTAAAAGGTCTAGTGCTTTTAAGCCCGCAGCTTCTGCTGGCGAACCTTTGATCGCTGATTGTACTTCGATGTAGTCGCCCGCTTCTAAAATATAAATGCCGATCCCTACGAAGTCGCCATCAATATTTTCAATAAATTTCCGATACTCTTCATCGGTGAAAAAGACTGTATGCGGATCATCTAAGGCATCTATCATCCCTTTGATTGCACCTTGTGTTAGACTCTCATCGCTTATATTGCTAATATGCTGGTCCTTTAAAAGTTCATATATCTCAGTAATCGCATCATAATTAGTAATTTCAGCTGCAGCTATAGAGACTGGTGCTAAAAGTATTAATATAAACGCTAAAGTAATGATTAAAATTCTTTTCATCAGTGACGCCTCCATGCCTTTTTTATAATTTTACACTATTTGACATAAAAGTCCACTCTATCGGGTTGTACCGGGTACCTCCCGAATTGTGTCGAATTTTGCACCATTTGACATATGCGTCATTTGACATATGCACCATTTGACATAAAAGTCCACTCCATCGAGTGACAGAGTGGACTCATTTATAGCTTTTCAGTTAGCTAGAATTTCCAGTCAAAACCCGAGCCTATTTCAAAGATATCGGTAAAAATAAAATTATTATTAAGGAAATCATAGAGCACGTTCGGGAATAGACCAAGTAGGACTGTTAGTAAGAAAAGCACAAGTACTAATACTTGAACTGTTTTGCCTACCGGCATTTTAGCCTCAGTCGTACCAGGTCGCATATACATCTGCTTAACAATTCTAAAGTAGTAGAAGTAGGAAATAATACTGGTAATTACGATAATTCCTGCTAATACATAGCCATCAACTATAACTGCACCAATGAAAATATTCAGCTTCGCAATGAAACCAATCGTAATCGGCAAGCCGGCAAGTGAAAGCAGGAAAAACGTCATTGCAATCGCAAGTAATGGACTACGGTGGTATAAACCACGGAATGATGTAATATCATCATGTCCTGAATCACGAGTTACAATAGTTACAATAGTAAAGGCACCTAGATTCATTACTAGATATGCAAGCAGATAGAATATTATGTTCGTAATACTCAAATCGATAAACTGAACCCCAATCAAAGTCGCTAGCGGTACCAGAATGTAACCAGCCTGAGCGATACTAGAGTAAGCTAGTAGGCGCTTAACATTGGTCTGTAATAGTGCAACAACGTTGCCGATAATCATCGTTAGGCCCGCCAACACTGCAAAGATAATTATCATCTCATCGAAGAGGAAAAAACGATACTGTTCGATCCCCCTGATAACCTCGATATCAGTTGCGAGCAGCCCGAAGCTAGTTAGGAAAATTCTGATGATAATCGCAAAGCCTGCTGCTTTAGATACCACAGATAAGAAAGCTGTTATTGGCGTTGGAGCGCCTTCGTAAACGTCCGGTGCCCACATATAAGATGGGACGATCGTGATTTTGTAACTAAGACCAATAAACATCAGGATAAAGCCGAAGTAGACGAAAAAGTCGTAGCCACTATGGAAAGCCATCGGCAATCTTTCAGCAATCACAAAAAGATTCGTTGAACCCGTTAATCCGTAGATAAATGAGGATCCATAAATAAAGATTGCTGAAGAGACAGATCCAGTGATAACGAATTTGAAGGCTGACTCGTTTGATTTAAGATGCTTTTTGCGCAAGGCTACAAGAATATAGGTTGAGAAACTCAGTAACTCTAAACCAATATATAGTGTAATTAGGTCTGCCGAAGAAGCCATGACCATTGCGCCCATTACCGCCGTTAATAGTAAGTAGTAGTATTCCCCCTCGTTTTTGACTCCATCCTTTTTAACAGTACCAATCGACATTAGAAAAACTGTCAAGGTTCCAAGGAGGAAAATCATTTTGAAAAGACTACCAAAACTATCAACCCGGTAGGTATTGTTTAATAGATACTCAACTCCTGGTAGCTGCATCTGCATCGATGTGAAAAACATAGCAATCAAGACGCCGATTACTGCGGTCCAACCAAGATAGATACGATTAATCTTAGTCGGTAGAAAGAGATCAGCAAAAATGAGTAATATTACAACGATTGCAATTGTGAATTCAGGAGCCATTAGTCCCCAGTTCAATTCATATAGATTCATTAGACTAACCTCCCCACACAGTCAGTAGCATCTGAATTGTTGCCTGTAATGGATCAGCAAGCAATGCAGGATAGACACCGATTAATATTGAAAATCCAATTAACACAATCAAAGGAATAACTTCGATTGATCTAACATCTTTCACACCCTGTAGAGCAAGGGTTGTTTCGCCAAAGTTGATTTTCATAGCTGCACGTAAAAGGTAAGCGGTCGTTATAATGAGACCGAACAGACTAATAATTGCGAGCACTGGAAAGCCTTTAAAGAGACCCAAGAAGACCATGAACTCACTAATAAAGCCAGACATTCCTGGCAGTCCTAAGGAGGCAAGTGCTGTCACTAAAAAGATACCGGCAAAGAAGGGCATTGTAGAGGCCATTCCGCCAAGATCGGCGAACTTGGTCGTGCCAACACGACTGTAAATTACGCCAGCTATATAAAAGAATAATGCTGAAAGTAGTCCGTGCGATACCATCTGGAAGATAGCACCCTGGAAGCCGAGTGAATTCATCGCACCTAGGCCCAACAGGATTATACCCATATGCGAAATACTTGAGTAAACAACAACCATCTTAAAGTCCTTCTGGACAAAGGCTAGGAAACCGCCATAGAATAAGTTAATTAAGCCCAGAATAATTATAAGCGTCGAAAGTGTTGCAGTGACTGTCGGGAAAAATGGATAGAGTATCCGGAATAGTCCGTACCCACCAATTTTCAAAAGCACTCCTGACAGAATCATGCTCATCGGTGCTGGAGCTTGATAGTGAACCCGCAGAATCCAAGAATGGAAGGGGAATAAAGGTATTTTGATACCAAAAGCAACTAACAAGGCAATGAACATCCCATATAGGAAAAAGTCGCTAAATGGCGCAAGCCCATTCACTGCAGACAATACATAATAAGGTGAACTTGGGTCTGTTAGGTTATAGACGATTGTCTGAATATCACTTGTAAAAACAACCATGTTATTACCGTAAGTCGCACCCGCATTTAGAATGATTGCGACAAAAGCAACCAACATAATAATAGACGCTAATCCATTGTAGAGTAAGAAAGTGAAGGCTGCTTTCTCGCGCTTCTCTTGCCCCCAGATACCTACCAGGAAGAACATCGTAATTAATGTAATTTCAAAAAAGATAAAGAAAAGGAAAAGGTTCTGGGCTAAGAAAATCCCATATAAACCAACCTGCATAATTGCGAATACTATGAAGTATTCCTTCCAGCGTTTTTGGATCATATTAGCTGCTGCAATTGCCGACATGGTAGCCACGATTGTCGATAAGAGCAACAAGGCTAGCGCTAAGCCGTCAACTCCAAGTGCATAACGGAATTCAATTATTGAGCTACCGTTAAAGCTATCATCAGTTAGCGGAATCTCAATCCAGCGCATATCTTCAACATACTGCATGCTACCAGTCGTTGTATCAAAGCCAACAAATAGTACGATTGCCAGTATGAGTGCGATCACTGTTCCTAATACCGAAATTAGCTTAATCGCAGCGACGCGATTGCTTGGTACAAAAGCAAGGATTAGCACAACTAGTAATGGCAAAAAAACAATTAGCGAAAGTAATCCGAAACTACCCATTAGCTCATCAACCCCCTAACTACTAAGCCGATTAAAAGTGTGGCAATACCAAGGACAGTTAGAAGCGTGTATGCTTGGATCTGGCCCGTTTGGATTCTTGCCCCAAACCTTCCTAATCCTACTGAGACATTAACAGCTAGCTGTACTAAATTCTCTATCACATATTTATCAAATAGAGCTAGCAGCTTACCAAATGCTCGATATGGTTTAACAATTAATAGATTATTGATCTCATCCATATAATACTTATTATAAAGTAGCTTATAGAGTGGCGCAGGTTTTGGTGTTTTTGCCAAGGTTGCCTGCGGATCGCGTCCATAGGCTAGCCATGCTAGCATTATACCTAGTAGCGCTACAATAATTGAAGCGACAATTATCCAGATTGGTCCTGATATTTCCTGGGCAATAGTGCCGCCGGCGCTGATGAAATCTCCAAAGCCGAAGAACTCAATGTAACCAGCAAAGACTGCAAAAAATGCCAGCACCACCATCGGTAAAGTCATGCTGACTGGTGCCTCGTGTGCAATAAATTTAGTCCGCGGTTGGTCAGTAAATACTAGGAAATATAGTCTAAACATATAGAAAGCAGTCAGTAATGCAGTTATTATGCTTACCCAGAAAAGTATGGCGAAGCCGCTACCGTAGACTGACATGAAAATCATGTCTTTAGAGAAAAAGCCCGCTAGTAATGGGAAGCCTGAAATTGCAAGTGCACCGATTAGAAATACTGCACGGGTCAGCTTCATATTTTTGCCGACGCCACCCATTTTCTTAATATTCTGCGTGCCAACAGCATGAATAACGCTGCCGGCCGCTAGGAAGAGTAGCGCCTTAAAGAACGCGTGCGTGAATAGGTGGAAAACTGCTGCGATATAGCCCAATGATCCAAGTGCAAGCATCATGTAACCGAGCTGACTGACTGTGGAGTAGGCGAG
>CAZKBI010000015.1:22133-32869 GCA_964551195.1 uncultured Caryophanales bacterium
GCAAGCACGAAGGAACCGAGAATAAAGAAGATTCCAAGGTAGGCTGCTTTTTCCTTTAATCTATTGCCGAAGGCGACTAATAAGATGAAGGAGATAAGCGGTAATAACGGTACTATCCAAGCTAAGTTATACAACATAATAATATCCTCTCCCTCTCATTATCGTCTCATTATATTTATTTCATCAATATTGATTGTTCCTTTATTACGGAAGAGCAAGATAATAATAGCTAAGGCAACAGCCATCTCAACTGCGGCAACCGCAATTATGAATAGTGTAAAAATATGCCCTGCAGTATCTGGATAAAGACCAAACTTAGAGAATGCCACAAGGTTGATGTTCGCAGCATTAAGCATTAGCTCAATTGATAAGAGAACGATAATGCTGTTCCTCTTAAACAAGACACCAAAGATACCGATTGTGAATAAAATTGCTCCAACTGCTAAATATGCGCTTAATGGTACCATTGTTAATCACTCTCCTTTTTGGCAATTAATACCGATCCGATTAAAGCGATCAGTAAGAGAATTGATGCGATTTCAAAAGGAATAACATACTCAGTAAATAGCCTCTCACCAATTGTCAGTACGTTATTCTCATCGAAAGGTGAATGAGTGGTTGGCCATTTAGTTATGTAAATACCATAAAGAATAATTCCACCAATAATACCTGCACCAAGAAAGGCAAAAAAAGCATGGCCGTGCCTGCGAATCCGTTTCTCATGATGCTGATTAGTCATCATTACTCCAAGCGCCATCATAATTGTGATTGCACCAGCGTAGATTAGTATCTGAACAACTGCTAAGAACTCGGCGTTTAGTATTAAGAAAAGGCCAGCTACGCCAAGGAAAGTTAGTCCCATCGCTAGTACCATATGAATAACACGATTTAGATTTATTACTAGAACTGCTCCTGTTATCGCCATTAGGGCGAAGATAAAAAAAGCGACATATTCACCGGTCATTATTCATTCGCCTCCCTTAGTTGCTCTATATTTTCTTCCAGCCAATAAATATTTTTATCAAGATTTTGCTTATAATAGACTGCGTGCTCATAAGTGTTAGTCATTTTGAGAGCATTAGTTGGGCAGACCTCTGTGCAAAGATCGCAGAGAATGCACTGACCAAATTTAATATCGTAGGTATCAAGTACCTTAACCTTTTTCTCAGGGTCAGGATTATCCTTGCCCGTAAGCGAAATCGCCTGTGTCGGACAAATACGCACACACTGATTACATACAATACAGAGTTCGCGATCCAAATGTTGAATACCTCGGAAACGTTCAGGATGGATAATTTTGACCTCTGGATATTCAATTGTTACCTTCGGCTTAAACATATATTTAAGGGTTAAACCAAGGCCTTTTAATAGATTAATACCCCACATATTATCTCACCCTCCTAAAAGATACCTAGTACTTTAAGTACTGAAGTTATCACTATATTAAATAATGCTAATGGTATTAGAATTTTCCACGCAAAACTCATTAACTGATCAATTCTAACACGCGGAAAAGTTGCCCTTACCCAGAAGAGGTAAAACACTAAAAGTAAGAATTTTAGCATGAACCAAATAATGCCCGGGATAAAATCAAGTCCGAATGGAGCATCCCAGCCTCCTAGGAAAAGTACAGTCATCAGCGATGACAATGCGAAAATATATGCATACTCAGTCAGCATGTAGAATGCCCAACGGAAACCACTATATTCGACAAAATAACCGGCTACTAACTCATTTTCTGCCTCTGGCAAATCAAAAGGTGTTCGGTTAACCTCCGCATTAGCGGCGATAACAAAGACAACGAAGCCAATAAATTGCGGGAAGATGTTCCACATACCCTCTTGCTGCGCATGTACAACATCGATTAGATTAAGGCTGCCCGCCATCAGTGCTATTCCTAAGAATGAAAGGATAATCGGAACCTCGTAACTAAGCATCTGTGCAACGGAACGCATACCGCCCATAATCGCATATTTATTATTGGAGGACCAACCACCCAGCAAAATGCCAGTAATCGTTAAGCTTGATAATGCCCCGTAATATAGTAGCCCAACATTGCTATTCGCAAAATAAAGATTTTCCGAGAAGGGAATAATCGCTAGAATTGCGAAAGCTGGCATAAAGGCAAGTATAGGGCCAAGACGGAATAGAAAACTGTCAGCCTTATAGGGAACAATGTCCTCTTTTAATAGTAACTTCAGAACGTCAGCAACGCTCTGCAATAAACCTAAGGGACCAACACGATTTGGTCCTTTCCTTGATTGCATGAAGCCGAGCACTTTACGCTCACCATACAAGGCGTACATAACAAAAACTAGTACGATCACGAGGAGGATAGTTGCAAAGATTGCCATCAAGACAAAGTTTAGCCAGGAAAACGGCTCAAATAGAAGCGACATTAACCATCAACCTCCCCTACAACAATATCGATTGCACCTAAAATCGGCGGGATATCAGATATCGTTTGGCCAATAAGAAGCTCGTCAAGAATCTGCAGGTTAATAAAAGAAGGGCGACGGAAGTGAATCCGGTATGGCTGCGCTTTACCTTTACTTACTAAGTGCACACCAAGTTCACCCTTGGAAGATTCAATTCTTGTGTAGACTTCGCCCTCTTGCGGTCGAATTATTTTGGGAACCTTAGCCATAATTTCACCCTCAGGAAACTTCTCAATAGCCTGTTCAATAATTGATATTGAGGTTTCAATTTCAGCCATTCGAACATTATAGCGGTCCTTGATTGTACCCGTCTCACCAACCGGTATTTCAAAATCAAAATCGTCATAGACGGAATAAGTTTGATTTTTGCGCAGGTCAAATTCGACCCCACAACCACGCAGGTTAGGTCCGGTAATCCCATATTCTATCGCTTTTTTGCCATCGTAGACTCCGATGTCTTTGATACGCTGGCCAAAAATCTCATTGTTGGTAACGAGAGTATGATAGTCCTTTAATTTGGCGCGTAACTCTAGCATGTACTCAGCAACCTCTTTGAGCCAGCCTTCTGGAGCATCCCACTTGACACCACCAACGCGCATATAGTTAAAAGTCATTCTTGACCCAGATAATGCATTAAGTAATTGAATAATCGGTTCTCGATCACGGAAAGCCCAGGTAAAAGGTGTAGTTGCTCCTAAGTCCAGGACAAAAGTTCCCCACCAGACAAGGTGACTACAAATTCTACTAAGTTCCATTGAAATTACCCGCAGGTATTCAGCACGTTTAGGAACCTCAATTCCCATTAGCGTCTCCACAGAATGAACAAGCGCATAGTTATTTAGCATTCCTGCCAAATAGTCTAATCGGTCGGTATAAGGAATAATCTGTGTGTAGTTAAAATCCTCACAGAGCTTCTCAGTTCCGCGATGAAGGTAACCAAGAAATGATTCAGAACCCGTAATTCTTTCGCCATCTACCTTAACTAAAACGCGGAAAACACCATGTGTACTTGGGTGATGCGGTCCAATATTAAGTAACATTTCTTCAGTATGTGATTTCATTTAACTAGACCTCCTCTTCCGGCATGACATAATCCTTGCGGAGTGGATAACCCACCCAATCGTCGGGAAGGAGAATCCTGCTTATCTCTCTACCAGTAAAACCAATACCTAATAGATCATAAACTTCTCGCTCTTGCCAATCAGCAGTCCGCCAGACATCAATTACACTAGCAACGCTGCCGCCGTCTCGCTCAGTCTGTACTTTAACAGCAAGATACTGATCGCGTTCGTAGGAATAAAGATGATAAATTACTTCCATATATTCTACATAATCGACACCGGAAAGATTCATTAAGAAATCGAACTTAAATTCATCACCTGACTTGAGTAGCTCAGCTAAGCCTAGCCACTCTTTCTTATCAACTATTATAGTAGGTAGGTGAAAATTCGGCTCGTTAATGTAGCTTTCGACGATTGCCTTTTCTGAAATTTTCTCATTAATTAGCTCGACATAGCTGTCTAGTAGTGCCCGATTCTTCACCGCTGTCTCAGTCATGATCCATTGGCACCCCTTCCCCATATCTAGCTTCGTGCGCAATTTTGTCCTGCAAAAGTATAAGTCCATGTAGCAAGGAAGCCGGCGTAGCCGGACAACCCGGAATATAGACATCAACAGGAATTAACTTATCTACACCCTTAACAACGCTATAGGAATTGATATATGGGCCTCCAGAAATTGCGCAGGCGCCCATAGCAACAACCCATTTCGGCTCTGACATTTGCTCGTACAGACGCGTAACTACTGGTGCCATTTTTTTGGTAACTGTACCAGCGACAATCATCACGTCAGCTTGACGTGGTGATGAACGGAAGATAATACCAAAACGGTCAAGGTCATAATATGGTGCGCCAGTATCCATCATTTCAATTGCGCAGCAAGCAAGACCGAAGCCAAGTGGCCACATAGAATTCTTTCTTGCCCAACCCTTGATTACTTCTAAAGAAGTAAGTAGTATGCCTCTTTCGGCCAATTCTTCTTCCTCAAGTGTTAGTTGATCATTATCTAGCTGATTATTCTCTACCATGTGAACACCTTCTTCTTCCAAGCATAGATTAATCCAATAACTAGAATAAAGATAAAGATTAACATTTCAACTAACACAAAGGAGCCATATTGCAATAATGAATCAAAAGCCACGGCCCATGGATAGAGAAACACTGCCTCAACATCAAACACAACAAAGAGAAGTGCGTACAGGTAGTATCGTATATTGAACTGCACCCTCGCATCACCTGTTGGCGTGAGCCCGCTCTCATAAGTCATGAGCTTTTCCTTAGTAGGATTTTTCGGACGTAAAATACGTGCGATAACTTCAATTGCAATCAGCGGCAAACCAATACCAATCGCTACAAAAATCGCCATTGTTATGTAACTATTACTGAATAGAAAATCCAACCTGCTCCACTCCCCTCTTAAATTGTCAGAATAGTCTGATTCCGAAAAATAAAAATGTCCCCCAATTTTTTACTCTTTAATTTTTTATGTGCTCAATTAATGAGTTGAAAATTGGTTGGACATTTCTACTTATTCTCTGCTAAATTAATTCTGTTAAGTGCTCTATTGAAAGCTGATTGCGCACGAACAATATCAAACTCTTCGTTAGATTTACTAGCTAAGCGTTGTTCTGCTTTTCTCAGCGCTTCACGAGCACGCTCTACATCGATATCCTCAGGTAGTTCAGCTGTCTCTGCAAGTATTATCGCTTTGTTTGAGCCTACCTCAAGGAAGCCACCACTGATGGCAATTCTAATAACCTCTGTACCTTTCTTGATGGTTACAATGGAAATTGCGAGCGGTGTTGCTAGAGGTGCATGGTTAGCCATAATTCCTAGTTCACCAGCCACACCTCTAACACTAACCATATTTACTTCGTCACTATACACCTTACGTTCAGGCGTTACGATATCCAAATGCATTGTACTCATTTTGTCCTCCCCCCTATTTCAGGGTTGTAAACGCTTATTTTTTATCTTTTGCCGCTTTAGCTTTTGCTACCGCTTCTTCAATGGTTCCCACGAACATGAATGCTGACTCAGGTAGGTCGTCATGTTTGCCATCTAGGATTTCTTTAAAGCCCCTAATAGTTTCTGCAACCGGAACATATTTCCCTGCGTAGCCAGTAAATTGCTCAGCAACATGGAAGGGCTGTGATAAGAACCTTTGGATTTTTCTCGCACGAGAAACTGTAATTTTGTCATCCTCCGAAAGCTCATCCATACCTAGAATGTTAATAATATCTTGCAACTCATTATAGCGTTGCAGAATCATTTGAACTCCACGCGCTACAGCGTAATGCTCTTCACCAACATGCTGAGGTGAAAGAACACGAGATGTTGACGCGAGAGCATCAACTGCTGGGTAAATTCCTAACTCTGCAATCTTACGATCAAGGTTAGTTGTTGCGTCGAGATGCGCAAATGTCGTAGCTGGTGCCGGGTCAGTATAGTCATCGGCAGGAACATAAATAGCCTGGATTGATGTAACTGAACCTCTACTTGTTGATGTAATTCTCTCTTGTAGTTGACCCATCTCTGTTGCTAGTGTTGGTTGGTAACCAACTGCAGAAGGCATCCGACCAAGTAAAGCCGAAACCTCAGAACCTGCTTGTGTAAAACGGTAGATGTTATCAATAAAGAGTAGAACGTCTTGCCCTTCTTCATCACGGAAATATTCTGCCATGGTTAGAGCTGTAAGTGCAACTCTTAAACGCGCGCCTGGTGGCTCATTCATCTGTCCAAAAACCATCGCAGTTTTATCGATAACGCCAGACTCGATCATTTCAAAGTAAAGGTCATTACCTTCACGTGTACGCTCTCCAACACCTGCGAAAACTGAAATCCCACCATGCTCAAGCGCAATGTTATTAATTAACTCCTGAATAAGAACGGTTTTACCTACACCAGCTCCACCGAAAAGGCCGATTTTACCACCTTTAACATAAGGTGCGAGTAGGTCAATTACTTTAATTCCCGTCTCAAGTATTTCATCCTGTGTTGTAAGCTCATCAAAAGCAGGTGCTTCACGGTGAATTGGATTGAATTCTGTTGCTCCAACCTCACCAACCTCATCAATTGGTTCGCCTAATACGTTAAAAATACGACCCAAAGTCTTGACCCCAACGGGTACTTGAATTGGATTCCCAGTATCCTCTCCAATCATCCCGCGTACTAAGCCGTCGGTAGTAGCCATTGCAATTGCACGCACAATGTTATCTCCAAGATGATTGGCTACTTCAACAACAAGAATGCGATCTGCTACTTCTGGGTCGTGAGATTCAACCCTTATATTAATTGCATTATTAATGTTTGGTAGAGCTCCACCTTCAAACCGAAGGTCAACAACGGGCCCCATAACCTGTATTACTTCTCCTTTATTCATCAGCTTACCTCCTTACTCATTTATTTCCTACGATAAAGCATTAGCTCCGGCAACAATCTCTGATAATTCCTGAGTAATTGAAGCCTGTCTAGCTCTGTTATACGTTAATGTCAATGAATCAATCATCTCATCAGCATTGCTTGTTGCACTATCCATTGCTGTCATTCTTGCACCGCTCTCGCTCGCCTTTGCATTAAGTAACGCACTATAGATTAGAGTTTCAGCATAGCGTGGTAGTAGTGTTCCAAGAACCTCTTCAGCAGATGGTTCGAATTCGATATAAGATTGCATGCTCTCAGTTTCTTTTATTTCAGCCTCTCTGCCATCTCCGATATCTGATAAAGGTAACAGTTTTTTCTCAGTTGGAACCTGAGTAATTGCACTAACGAATTCATTATAGTAAAGATAGACTTCATCAAAAGTTTCTTCCGAATACATATTGACAACGCTAGAAGCAATGTTCTTGATTTCAGCAAAAGTTGGGTTATCAGATAGACCGAGAACCTCTTCAACTATTGGATATTCACGCCTTTTCAGGTATTCGCTACCTTTTTTACCGATAACGAAGATCGCGTACTCATCCATCGACTTGTGTCGTTTATTAATTGTCTGAGTTAAATACCGCAAAAGGTTAGAGTTATAACCGCCAGCTAGTCCTTGGTCAGATGAAATAACTAAATAACCAGTCTTCTTAATCTCACGCACTTCAAGCAAAGGATGCTCTACTACATCGATACGAGCAGCAACTGAAGCAACAACCTCGCTCATTTTTTCTGTGTATGGACGAGAGCCCTCAGCCTTCTCTTGAGCACGGCGAAGTTTAGCTGCCGCAACCATTGTCATTGCTTTTGTAATCTGTCTAGTATTCTGAACACTATTGATTCGTCTCTTAATATCACGCATGTTCCCCATTATTCTACACCACCTTCAGAAAAGCATCTTCTGATGCTTCTACTTAAGAAACTAGTTGGAAGCAACAAAAGTCTTTTTGAAAGCCAGAATTGCTTCATTAAGTTTCTCTTCAGTTTCTCCTGTTAATTCCTTCGTCTCTCTAATCGCTTTAAGAACATCTTCGTGTTCCGATGAGAAAAAGACTTGTAACTCTTTTTCAAATCGTTTAACGTCTCCTAAATCAATATCATCAAGGAAGCCTTTAACAGCTGTGTACAATGAAAGAACCTGTCTTTCAACTGGCATTGGTTCGTATTGGTCTTGTTTAAGAATTTCCGTCATTCTGGAACCACGTGTCAAGGTTGCTTGTGTCTCTTTATCAAGGTCCGAACCAAATTGTGAAAAGGCTTGCAATTCACGATATTGAGCAAGGTCAAGACGTAGTGTACCTGCTACTTTTTTCATTGCTTTAATCTGAGCGTCGCCCCCAACACGCGATACTGATAGACCAACACTTACTGCTGGACGATTACCGGCGTGGAAAAGGTCTGACTCAAGGAAAATCTGACCATCTGTTATCGAAATAACGTTTGTCGGAATATATGCTGATACATCACCAGCCTGTGTCTCAATAAATGGCAAGGCAGTTAAAGAACCGCCACCTCTAGCGTCACTAAGCTTAGCCGCACGTTCTAGTAAACGTGAATGGATATAGAAAACATCACCCGGATAGGCTTCACGACCCGGTGGGCGACGTAGCAATAGTGAAAGCTCACGATAAGCTGCAGCTTGTTTCGTTAAGTCATCATAGACCACTAGAACGTGCTGTCCCTTATACATGAAATATTCACCCATTGAGACCCCGGCATATGGCGCTAGATAGAGCAGTGGTGCTGGTTCAGATGCGCCAGCCGTAACTACGATTGTGTAATCCATTGCGCCGTGCTTGCGAAGCACTTCAACAACGCCCGCAACGGTTGATTGTTTCTGTCCAATAGCTACATAGATACAGATCATGTCTTGACCTTTCTGGTTAATGATTGTATCAATTGCTATTGCTGTTTTACCTGTTTGACGGTCACCAATTATAAGCTCGCGTTGACCGCGACCGATTGGAACCATTGAATCGATTGCTTTAAGTCCCGTTTGCACTGGCTCATGAACCGATTTACGGTCAATAACACCAGGTGCAGGTGATTCAATTGGGCGGGTTTCTACAGTTTCAACTGGCCCCATGCCATCTACCGGCTGCCCAAGCGGGTTTACAACTCTACCTAATAGAGCCTCGCCTACTGGAACTTCCATGATTCTGCCAGTACGTTTAACGCTGTCACCTTCACGAATACCAACAAAAGGTCCAAGTATAATAACGCCAACGTTATGTTCTTCAAGGTTCAGAGCCATGCCCATTACACCGTTTTCAAATTCCAACAGCTCTCCAGCCATTGCATTTGCTAAACCATAAACACGAGCAATACCATCACCAACCTGAATAACTGTTCCAACCTCGGATACCTCTATTTTCGATTCATATGATTCTATCTGCTTTTTTATTAGCGAGCTGATTTCTTCAGGTCTAATACTCATATTCTCACCCCTATTTTTAAACTCGCGATGTAATAATCATTCTTTTCATCACATTTAATTTGGTTCTTATGCTTCCATCATACACCTTGTCGCCTACGTTCACGACTACTCCACCGATGATAGATGGGTCAATAATGCTACTAAGACGAATCTCTTTTTTAAACTCCTTAGCTAAAGCTTTAGCTAAATTCTCTTTTTCCTGTTCACCAAGTTCTTCTATTGTTATAACCTCAACACGCACAATACCACGATCTTCATTGGCCATCTTAATGTATTCATTAAGAATAGCTGGAAGCTCATTCTGGCGATGACTGTCGATTAATATAAACAAAAAGTTTCTAGAAATTTTCGTCACATTCTCACCAAAAACCTTGTCAATAAGTTCTTTTTTGTCATCTGCGGTAATTTGCGGATGATTGATAAAGCTGGTGATTGTCTGATCAGAAAAAATAGTTTCTACTATTAACTGCAGCTCCT
The DNA here is from genome assembly GCA_964551195.1 of uncultured Caryophanales bacterium. GTDB lineage: Bacteria > Bacillota > Bacilli > Tepidibacillales > Tepidibacillaceae > CAYZPB01. Next base: position 31,967 of record CAZKBI010000015.1, read on the forward strand.
GCTCTACTACATCTAGTTGCTTGCTCTCTTTGGCAACCTCAAATAGCGCATTTGCATACCGCGTTGAAGCTACACTCACGCTCATTGAATATCTCCTACTTCCTTAATCATCTCATCAACGAAGGCAGTCTGCTTCTGCAGGTCTAATTCCTTCTCAATCATTTTAGAGGCGATTAATACCGATAGAGAGCCAATTTCATTTTTCAGCTCAGAAATCGCCTTGTCTTTCTCATGCTGAATGTCGAGTGTCGCCTGTTCTTTAATACGCTTAGCCTCTACTTTAGCTGTTTCCACTAAATCATCTGCTTGTCGAGAACTGGTAACATGTGCTCGTTCAATTATATTCTTAGCTTCTTGTTGAGCTTGTTGAAAGTTTTCCTTCTGTTCTAATAATATTCTCTCTGCTTCTAAGACATTTTTTTCTGCACTACTAATTTGTTCTGCAATGCGATCCTGTCTTTTTGCCATTAAACCTGATAATGGGCCAAAAGCAAATTTCCATAACAGCAGAAATAATATGGTGAAACTAATTATTTGTAGAAGGAACGTCCCCCAATGTATTATCATATTTTTTCACTCCCCTTCCTCTATTAAAGGAAGGCAGGGCTATTTCCCTGCCAAGGTACTATTTTTTAAGATCCAATTAATATAAATGCGATAACAACCGCAATAATTGGCACTGCCTCAATTAAACCAACACCGATAAACATCGTAGTTTGAATTGGTCCACGTTGTTCAGGTTGGCGAGCCATTCCTTCAATTGCGCGGCTGATAACTAAACCGTTACCAATACCTGCACCAAGTGCTGCTAATCCCACTGCTAAAGCTGCTCCTAAAAGTCCCATCTTATTTCCTCCTTTTATTAGATACATATATTATATTATTTATTAATAATTGTTTTAT
>CAZKBI010000016.1:0-4516 GCA_964551195.1 uncultured Caryophanales bacterium
AATGGTGGATTTTTTATCGTTTAAAGACTATTTAGTCGCCAGATTTTTAATGGTGTCCATGCTCACGGCAAGCTTCAACGCTGATTTGGATCTCACCCTCTAGATACTTATTCACTATATCTTCAGCATTCCCTTTAGCGCCCGTTATAACCTGAATACTATTTTCATTAAAAATCTCTATTGCACCAGTACCCATTCCACCAGATATAATAACGTTTACTCCCAGATCATGTAAGAATTTAGGCAAAAGTCCAGGTTTATGTCCTGGGCTGAGAACAGATTCGCTACTAATAATTTTGTTATCTTCAATTTCGAACACATTAAAATTTTCACAATACCCAAAATGCTCTGTTACTGTATCCCCTTCACTTGCTACTGCTATTTTCATCATTTTCCCCCCATTTCAGATATTAATATTATATATTATTTATTGATCGTCTAACAGTATTTTGATAGTCTTTGCAAAAACACCTTTTACAGCTTGCCCTGAAGAACTATCAATATCTACAATAGTTTGTCCTTTATTAATTGCTCCTACAGCCTCTTTATCGAAGGGAATTTCACCTACAAAAGGCAAGTTGTTATTCTTGCAATATAATTTGATCTTTTCAGTTTTTTCAACATTTGTATCGTACTTATTAATACAAATAGCTATTTTGGTCTGAAAACGCTCTGCCGTTTTAATTATACGCTCCATATCACTTATTCCTGATATAGAAGGTTCTGCTACGATTAGAACCATTTCAACACCATTGAGAGAAGCAATAACTGGGCATCCAATACCAGGAGAACCATCTATAATTGCATAGTCAACTGCTAAATTTTTTTGCTCAACCTCTGCTCTTAGCTGTTTCTTTACTTCCATCACTAATAACCCTGAGTTTCCACTTCCCATGCGAAGCTGGGCAGTAGAAAAGAGGGCTTCATTCTTCTCAAATAACATTAATTCTCCCGCTATGGCCGGTTTCAAGGTAATAGCCTCTACCGGACAAATAGCCTCACAGACGCCACAACCTTCACATGCAAAATAATCTACTTCATATACTCCTGTATACGAAATCGCATCAAAACGGCAATGTTGCCTACATAGATCACATTCAGTACATAATGATAAGTCGATCTCCGCCTTATCTAAACCATAATAATCAGAACGTTTAGGTTCTGAAACCTGATTCATAACTAAATGCAAATTAGGCGCATCAACATCAACATCAGCATAAGCTTTATTATCAGCAAGTTTGATAAAAGCACTAGCTATAGTCGTTTTTCCTGTTCCACCCTTGCCACTAAGAATTAGTAATTCTTTCATTTTGTACCTCCTTAACAACTTGCTGCAGTAAGTCAGTAAAAACTCTTTTATATTTATCGCTTATGCGAGCAGCTATAAGGGCATTAGAATTCAATTTTCCTAATTCTTCATCATAATTTATTTTGCCTAATATTTTTATATCATTTTCTAGGCAAAATTCCTCAGCCGGATTGTGCTCATCTAAACATTTATTTAAAACAACACCATGGGGTTTTTTGAATACCTTAACTAACTCATATACCATGGCAAGATTGTGTACACCAAACAAGGTTGGTTCTGCTACCAATACACAATAGTCTGCATCTTTAATGCTATCCATCACTATACAAGCAGTTCCGGGTGGGCAGTCAATAAAGTTAATTTTTCCTGCTTTTAAATCTTCCTTTAACATATCATCTATTATTGGAACTCCTGAAATTTCTCCAGTATTTAAGATCCCGCTCACAACCTCAACATCTTCTGATATGCCTCTTTCTATTTTTCCAATTACTACATCCTTCTCAGTTAAAGCTTTTTCAGGACAAAGCAATATGCATCCCCCACAAGAATGACAAAGATCTTCAAAAACATATAATTTATCATTAACATAAGTAAGGGCGTTAAATTTACAGAAATCAACGCAGATACGACAACCATTACATAGGTCATCATCAACTACGGGTATCTTAACGGTCACATCTTTTGATGTAACATTCTGTGGTTTAAAGAAAAGATGTCCATTTGGCTCTTCTACATCGCAGTCTAGATACTTAGAATTATCTGCAACCGAAGCCAAATTAACAGATACAAGCGTTTTCCCTGTGCCGCCTTTTCCGCTTAGCACAGCAATCTTCATTTTATTTCCCCCCAGTATTATGCAAACCAGGATGGATATCGTTAAGTAGATCTAGTTTTCCATCAATATGAGCCTGGAGATTGTCATCAATAGAATCATTGATAGTTTTATATAGTTTAATATTAGCGGTAGCTAGAACTTCAGCTGCATTGTCTCCGCATCTGGGAGTAAGCACAGCTTCTACCTTATTATCTACAATTGTTTGCGCCGCTTTAGTTCCTGCACCTCCACGACTATCGGCTGCACTATTGATTAAAAAAGTGCTCTCCTTCGATTCTGTATCATAAAAAAGAAAATACGGAGCACGCCCAAACGATCTGCTTACACCAGATTGCATATTGTCACCATTTACCGGTATTGAAATTCTCATAATAATCCTCCTGAAATTTTATTTTCGATTATTTATTATCCCTTTTTAAGGAAAATTGCAGGAGCGTCCCCCTGCAACTCTCTTACAACTTATAAGTTTTCTAAACTATTACTTACAAGATTAAGTCTCTCTTCAAGTATTTGTTTTTCTTCAGTTAGTATTTCTTTTTGGGTTCTAGTATCAGTTTGATAAAAGCCTTGGCCCCTACCTCCACGTCCCATACCAGCTCCGCAACCACGACCGCGTCTTAAGCCCATTCCTGCTCCACGTCCTAAGCCAGATCCATATATATTAGTGTTTCCATCACACGAGCCTAATCCTCTTCCAGTCATTGGTCCTTTTCCTAATGGTCCAGTTTGATCTCTTCCTGCCATACTCCTTACCTCCTTCAATATAAAAATAGTTGTTGACATATGTCCCTTACAGATTTTATTATATAGGATAATCGGCATATGTCAACAACTATTTATTTTTTTATAAGTTAGCGAGGTTTTAAAAAACTATCATGTCAATTGTTAACGTTCAAATAATTAGTATTATAGTATGAAAAATAAGAGTACTATAATCAGTATAAATATAAAGATTATAGATCTAAATAGACATCCTAACATAATAGTCACACCCCATTTTTCTTATGTTAAAGAAAATCCTTCCAACCTTCATAAATCATAACCATGGCTAGCGTATCAAGCTCACAATATTTTAATAAAGAACTAGCTAATTCTGAACGCTCATATTCTGACATATCTTCAAATTGCATCTTAGCATACGCTGTAAGTGCTGCCCCACCATCTTTTATTACATCATCATTACTTAATAATTCGTTTTCCTCATCTATCCCGTCCAAAAACATTTTCGGTAATATCTTGTAAGGATCTATTACGTTACCATTTTCATCAAATTTAATCCAAGTCCAGTCTTTAAAATTCAGGCTCGGTATTCCCTCTTCTGCCCCATAAAGTGGTTGGCTATATTTCTTTTTTAGAAAATCAGAGCTATTAAGAATCGCTGGTAGTACCTGCTTTATAGAATTTGAACCCTTCATTCCTGGGTCGTAATAGAATCTTTTAACAAGCTCCAACAGATCGATCATATTACGTTCACCAAGCCATTGTTCCTCGCTTTTGTCCCCTGATTTTGTAATACTGCGTATAAATCCACAAAGTTCATCACGATCTTCGATTTCATCAGTATCGTCATTTAATTGTTGATAGATCATATTCAAATAGCTATTCTCGTGAGCTGCATAGCGGAATATACTACCCTCGTCTTTTTCTAATTGCTCCTTTAGCTTACGAACAAAATCATAGTTCGGAAAAACACCAGGTTCCGTATTTAAATACTCTCCCACATGTTCTACCCTTCCATCTTCGTGCACCATATGATGTGAAAATTGAAATGCTATTCCTTCGTATGGACGCCTACCTTTGTTAAAAGGTATTGCTACTGTTGAAGTCTCAAAATCGATAAAATGCAGTGGAAAAACCCATGATTTCATCTCTCTGCTAAGGTTATGTGCGTCAATCCAATGACTCCTGTCATTGTCTATCACCTTTTGGATTTGAAGCCATTGCCTTTGGCTACGAGATATGCCCGGTTTACCATCTTCTTTTATCTCAATATCATCCTCATAGAAATCTTTTAATTTAATAAGACCCTTATTTATATATTCATTTTTTTTCCGAAAATCCCAGATTTCCAGCACAGTTGCATCTAAAAGGTCTTCATCAGTATATCCCAGCATCTCTTGCCAGCATTCATCAAAACCACTCTTTAGTGCTTCTGAGTCATTATTACCTTTCACTTTGAATTCACAACTAGCACATTCCTTTGAAGGATAGGATGAAATTTTCTCATCCCTCTCATAACAATCGGACAGATATTTTACATCCTCTGCAAAAGAACTTGGATTCTCTGCGTTCCCTATTCCTGTCGCGTAAATTACTGTGCAACAATCATCTACATTGATTTTAACAAGCAGGGGGACGGATAAGTCATCCTC
>CAZKBI010000016.1:4616-25661 GCA_964551195.1 uncultured Caryophanales bacterium
CTACGTCTTCGTCAAAAGATTTGGCCTTAACCTCAATTAACTCCAGATGTGTCCCATTCTTGACTAAGATATCAATCCGTATAAATAAATTTTCTGATCGAACAGCAGCCTCAAATATAACAACATTTTCTTTTTTTAATAATTCTTCTGTCTCTTTCAAAGCCTCTTCATAATCTTTTGTTTCTATTTGATAACCCTCAGGATGATATTGTTTGGCAAGTTCACCAACCTGAAATCCGCCTTCTGCTAACGCTAGCAGAAAAGAGTCTTCTATATTCTGATTAACATATTCTTTTTTGCCATCATAATATAACTTGGTCGGACATTCCAATGCTAGTGCGAATTTTGATTTTGTAAGGTATCTATTTTTCATTTTGATTCGTTGAGTCATCTTCGTTGCAACCACACTCAGAATGTCTGTGTTTAAATGGATGCTCTCCATTTTGAAAATGCTCTTTATACCTTGTTTTCATAGTCTCATGCAGAGAATAACTTCTTTCTTTATGTTCACAGCCAGCTATTTTAGCTTTCTTCTTGAAATCGACAAAAGACTCTAGTGCGTCAAGCTTCGCTTTAATTTTTTCTTTATCTCCCTTAATTATAACTGTATATCCATCCTCGTTTTCTTCGATGGTAAATTTAAAATTTTCAAAATTCATAGATATCTCTCCTTTTTTTCGATTATTTGATTCTTCATCAATCTAAATTTTTATATAAAAATTTTAGGGGTGAAAACGTGGTTTTTGAAAAGCTGGTAAATCGTTTGTCTTGCCACTCTCCGCTCTTCTTCTTTTTCTTCTGATATGACTTAAACTACGTATTAACAGTGAAAGGAATGGTAGAACTGAAACTATAATTAGTACCTTGCCTGCTACCGAGTAAAAACCCTCAAGCAGAATTACTCCCGAAATTAAAAAGCCACTACCCAAAACTGCACTTATTAATCGGCTCGTCTGCTCTGCTTGGTTTTTAAAAAGGTTAAACTCGAAACTTCTGGACAGGTGAATCCGAATATTGCCGTGTTCGATTCCAGCCACAAATTTATTTACTTTTTCTGGTAAAATAATAACTTCAGCCAGTATCTTTTTTGCTTGATCTAGAAGTAAACTTAGCGTTGCTCCAATACCTGATTTATCCCCAGCTATAAGTTTATCTGCATAAGGTTTCAATGTTTTGATGAAATCAATTTCTGGATTTAATCCTTGACTGATACCCACCACTGTAGAAAGTGATTTACCCAGAAATAGTGTTTGTGCTGGTATCTGAAATGGCATTGAGTAAAGAAAGGTTCTAAATTCTAAAAAGAATTCTTCTAGATTAATATTAGTTAAGTTAAAACCTTCAAAAAGATTTTCTAATATCAGTTTAAGCCCCTTTGCCAAGATTTCTTTGTCAGCATGAGGTCTAAGAAAACCTAACTTTTCAAGCATAACTACAACTTCATTAATATCTTTTTTAAATATAGCAACTCCGAAATCAATTAAGTTTGCTCGCATTTCTTTGTCTATCCGTCCCATCATACCGAAGTCGATGAAGACAAGTCTTCCATCGTCTTTAACAAGCAAATTGCCTGGATGTGGATCTGCATGAAAGAAAGCATCAGTAAGTATTTGCTGAACGTATGCAGAAATCAAAACATTAGCTAGCTCCGTTCGATCTAATCCCGCATTTTTGAGAGCCTGATAGTCGCTTATTTTATAACCGTCAATAAACTCCATCGTTAATACACGTTTGGTTGTGTAATCCCAATAGATCTCTGGAACATAGATTCGTGGATCGCTTGCGAAATTATCTCTAAACTGATCTGCGTTCTTTCCTTCTTTGATAAAATCAAGTTCGTCAAGCGTTGTTTCAACGAATTCCTCATAGATTTGATCTAAATCAACGGCCGCAGTAATTTTGGGGTAGCGCTTACCGAAAGCTACTATATAACGTAATACTTTAAAGTCTGTTTGGATAATTTCTTCAATTCCAGGTCGTAAAACCTTGACCGCTACTTTCTTCTGGCCTTTAATATCAGCTGTATGAACTTGCCCTAAGGAAGCAGAAGCCACAGCCTCTTGGGAAAAGTTCTTATATATTTCTTCAAGTGGGCTATTATACTCTTCTTCAATTCTCTTTACTATTTCTTCAGTAGCGACAGGCCTTACAGCATCTTGCAGCTTCGAAAGTTGACTCGTATATTCTTCTGGTAGAATGTCTACTCGGAAACTAAAGAATTGCCCCAGTTTAATAAGAAGTCCTCCAAGATCAGCGGCTGTTTCCGTAAATTTGTGTGCTTGTTTTTGATAGATCTCTTTAGTTTTTTTTAGGTATCTTTTTTCTGAAAGAAATCGTTTTCTCTTATTTATCCACCAGAGTTGTAGTGCGAAACCTATAAACATGAAGAGGACTCTTCTAAAGCGCTTATCCTTTGCTAAATTTGAAATAATTTGCATTAGTCTCCCCCTTTATTTTAAGACATAGTTAGTGCATACTAATAAAAACTTAGTCTGTTTCACTATTTTCCAATTCATCCTTGGAATCGGCATTGATTTCTAAATCAATTTCCTAAAATTAGCCTCAAATCTTATCGAGTCGTCCTTTGACCGCTTCTTTGGACCAGTCGTCCTTCCTCCTGAACGACGTACCTTTTGTGCAATATGTCGTTCGAAAAGCAATTTATCCATATTATCATCACTATAAATCATCCCATACTGGTTAATTGCCTTAGCGCCTTTCGCCAATACCATTGCAGCAACTCCATAATCTTGTGTAACAACAATGTCACCTTTTAAAACACTATTTGCTAAAGCTATATCTACAGCATCATTTGCTTTATCTACCGTTATTACCTCCGAATAGCCGTCATCAATAATGTGACAGACATCAGTAAACATCATTACTTTTATATTTTCCTCTTTCGCTACCTGTATAATTATTTCTTTAACCGGGCAAGCATCAGCATCAACTAATATTCTCATATTTAAGACCTCATTATCATTAAAAGTTACGCTTTGAAACGGTATCCCACTCCCCAGATTGTATCAATATATTGCGGATTATCTGGTTGTTTCTCTATTTTAGTTCTGATTCTCCGAATATGAACTGTAACAGTAGATAAATCGCCCATTGAATCCATACCCCAAAGACGCTCAAACAAATCCTCCTTAGTAAAAACGTGATTAGGATTTGAAGCTAAAAGGGTTAATAAATCGAATTCCTTAGTTGTAAAAATCACTTCTTTATTATTTACATAAATCCTCCGCGATTTTTTTTCTATATGTAAACCGCCTACATCAATTGTATCCTTTTCCGCTTCTGGTTCCTTAACAAGACGTTCGAAACGGGCTAAATGAGCTTTAACTCTCGCTACCAACTCGCCTGGGCTAAATGGTTTAGTTATATAATCGTCAGCGCCTAAACCTAGCCCTCGAATCATATCAATCTCGTCCTTTTTGGCAGAAACAATAATGATTGGAATGTCGAATTTTTTACGAATTTGGCGGCAGACCTCAAAACCATCAATCTGTGGGAGCATCAAATCAAGGATTACTAAATCATACTCATTTTTTAAAGCCTCTTGCAGACCCATTTCACCACTATCAGCAATCGTAACTGATAAACCATTGGCTTCCAAGTAATCTCGTTCTAATTCTGCAATGCTTGGCTCGTCCTCAATAATCAGAATCCTTTTCATTAACTACACTCTCCATCCGCCAACCTTTTCAAAGAAAAGAAAATACTAGTACCTTCATTTTCGATACTTTCCGCCCAAATTTCTCCACCGTGTTCCTCAATAATTCCTTTGGCAATCGCTAACCCTAATCCACTTCCACCCGTAGCCAAGTTCCGTGAAGGCTCACCGCGGTAAAAACTTTCAAAGATAAAAGCAAGGTTATCCTCACTAATTCCTCTTCCATTGTCGCGTATTTCAACAGTTATTGTCTCTTCCTGCTTAGTTAAAATCAATTCTATTCTACCATTTTCTTTGCTCTGGTATTTTTGTGCATTACCAAGAATGTTCATAATAACCCTTTTTAGTTTATCTCGATCGGCCCTGACAAAAATCGGGCAATCATCTGTTGAATTAAGTGTAAGTAAAATATTTTTATTTTCCATGTCAAGTTGCATCTCTTCAGTGCAATCAGCTAAATATTTTACAATATCTATACTTTCAAATTGAAATGCCATATTCTTCGTATCTAATTTCGAAAAAAGAAATAACTCATCAATTAAGTGGTCCAAATCATTAGCTTTAGCATAAATAGTTTGAACATACTTCTCCATTTTTTCAGGAGAGTCCGCCACACCATCAATAATTCCCTCTATATGACCCTTTATCGATGTAATGGGAGTTTTTAAATCATGACTAATACTTGAAATTAACTCTTTACGTTTATCCTCGTATTGAATCTGTTGTTCTAGCGAGTGTTTTAATCTTTTGCGCATTTCTTCAAAAGCATCAGATAATTCACCAATTTCGTCATCTCTATTGTAGGATATTTCAAAATCTAGGTTGCCATCCTTAATCTGTTCCGTTGCTTTTTTAAGTGAATCTAGCGGTCTAATAATACTCCGCGATACAAGGAAAATTAAAGTAAAGTTCGTTATAAAGAGAATTAGTATTATTATTGGCGTCATAACAACCATAAATCTATGTGCCAGATTTCCCATTGGCCCCATATCTGTTAAGAGAAAAACCGTCCCCATGTTACCATTTTGAAAAAAGAACTCGTGTTGACTTATTAAATAAAGTTTACCATCAATGATTTTTGGCTTGCCTGATTCATGATCATGAACTCGATAATTAAGAAGACTAATAATAACCTCTTCACGGTTAAAAAAATTCGAAACATAGGTAATCTCTTCGCTATCTCTAACAACAAGTCCAGTATTTATCGGATATAAACTATTATCAAGTCCCTTAAGATAGGTGTCATCACGCAATTGATCAGGAGTATTATCGGCAATCACTTTTATTTCGTCAAAAATCTGAGCTCCTTCTTGCAATATCTCAGTTCCAGGTTTAATAAACGTACCTCCCGTATTTCCCATCAACAGGGCCATAACAATTATCCCAGCAATTAATGAAAGTATAACGGGAGTTATCAACATCGCTAAATATGAAAGAAGAAGCCTAACTTTGATTGACATCACATAACCTCCCCTTAAATATTTTTCTTATCAAAGAAATACGAACCAACTGCTGAAAAAATCAGCATATATGAAAACATAACAGCGAATGAATATACGAGTTTTGTTATTCCAATTGTACCATTTAACCAATATAGGTACCAATCATTGTAACTAAAAGGAAGTAATTGCGCGAGCGACGGGAAAACTAAAACTAGCGCTTTTATCCCCAGGAAAATAAAAACAGCCATTGTTAGTGCACTTCCACTATTTTTGAAAAATTGTGAAATAAAAATACCAATAATGCCCACCAAGGTCATCGGTATTATCGTTACCGCATAAGAAAGGATAATCTGTGGTAACTGGCTAATTAATCCTTGGATCCCATCTAAAAGGAAACTAGCAAATATCGAAAACAATAAGAGCAGTGCCAGAATAACAACCGTAAACAGGATAACCGAGATAACCTTAGCAAAATATATTCCAGTGCGCGTAATCGGCTGCGTTAAGACCAATTTCAATGTTTTATCTTGTATCTCGCCGGCAAATAAATCCGCGGTAATCGCAAAAATAAACAGCGGTAATAGAATTCCTGCGAAAAGGTTTAGTATAAAATAGGGAAATTGACCTGCAGTAACTGCAAAGACACCAATCTTATTTTGCAAAAGAACGATTGCCAATAGAATCACCAGCGAAATTACAAGAGTCGAAATCAGAAAAACAACTGTTCTTTTTCTGCGGAAAATTTTTTCCGTTTCGTTCAGTATTGTAGTTAAAATGTTGTTATTCATTGACAACACCGCCCTTATCTCTAACCTGTCTGATAAAAAAATCCTCCATTGATTCTCCATCAGTTAAAAGTTCCTTAACTGACCCCTCAATAATAAGTTGACCGTTATTAACAATCCCAATTCGGTTACAAATCAGCTCTACCTCGTGAGCTAGATGACTTGAAATAAAGAAAGTAATCGCCTCTTCATTCGCCAATTGTTGGATAATCGTACGAATATCATGCATCCCTTCAATATCCAATCCATTCGTTGGCTCATCTAAAATAATTAACTCTGGCTTAGCTAAAATCGCCATCGCTAATCCTAGTCTTTGCTTCATACCAGTTGAAAAATTTGCAACCTTTTCATTTTTATACTTTTCCAATCCGACCAATTCCAAAACTTTATCCAACCTTTCCTGATCTACATCCTTATAATATCTAGCTACAAGTTTTAAATTATTGGTAGCAGTTAAATATTCATAAGCAACTGCATTTTCAATCAATGAGCCCACCTTGCTCATACAAGCAACGAAGTTTTTGTTTAAATCCAACCCAAAGAGGAGGACCTCTCCTTGCTCAGGATGAATTAAATTAGTAATTGCTTTCATTACCGTGGTTTTACCCGCGCCATTTGGACCCAAGAAACCAAAAACGTCTCCTCGATAAACAGTAAAATTAATATCCTTAATCCCACGACCATTTCGATAGAGTTTGGTAAGATTTTTTACTTCCAATATTTTATCCATACCTTCCTCCTCCTTTTATACTATTTTAAACTTATAATCCCTATAATAGCAACAGATAGAGCCCAAAAATGAACTCTATCTGCTCGCTCCTTAATTAATATTCGTCCTTTATTTTCTGTGTGATCTTTCCATTGGCTCAAGCTCTTGAACCTGTTTATCTGATAAATCAACTTTTTCTGTTTGTGTATTATTGTAATCGGAAAAGCTAATTTTTACAGTAAGCTCTACTTGATGCACAATACCATCTGCATCAATGCCAGATATTACAACTGACTGAGTCTGTTCAGTAAGTAAGTTATCCTTACTTATTTGTGCATTGACATTAATACCTTCAATGGTAACTCCGCTAACAAGTTTAGGCATATTTTCGAAATGTCCCGTTTTTGCTTCCATATCACTATCCATGTTTGCAGATGCAACAGCTATCATCGCATTTAATGTTGCTGGAACTTGACTACCATTAAGATTTATATCTACTTGCTTAGATCCATCAATATTATTACTAGTAGAAACATATTTCAGCATTCCTATTGAAAAAGCATCTAAAACACTTTCCATTTTCTGCACATGATCAGAGTCCATCATTCCACTCATATCAAGATCTTGGTGCGGATTCGTTACACCTTCTGATTGTCTCACTTTGTAAACATCGCTATCACTACTCTTTGCGACAAATTGACCATCATTCATGAAAATTTCTACCGTTTCACCGGCCATGTTCGCCTGGCTACTCATCGATAAATTAGCCATGTCTATTTTAGAATCTACCTGAAACGTTTCCAATACCACTCCATTATCCTTAACCATAACCTCTACTTGTGCCGTAGCACTTTCTGCTGCCATAGTCGTCTTAAGCGCCGTCTTATAATTATCATATCCGGATGTCCCAGACAGGCCTGCAAAAACTGTTGTGGTTAGTAATAGAGCCCCCAGTATAACGCTAACAAGCATTACTACAAATTTCTTATTCATTTTAATTCCACCTTTCGGAAATTTTATATATCTATCCTACAAATATAAGTTTACATGGTAATTATAAACACACTCTAAACAAATTCTTAAATAATTATTAACAATCCATTACAAGTGTATAAATATTCGATATCACTAAAATAATCACTAAATCAAGCATATAATAAGTTAAATTGAATAATTAATTACAGCTTAGAATATCAATAATCCCATTTCATTAAATGTATTTTTTATTGGAGTTCCTTTTTCTGTAAAATTCAAGGCTAGTATCGCTTGTTCTAAATTAATTAAACCCTCTTCAATGTACTTCTCGGTATTCTCGAGATTTTCTTCCCCAACGCAATTGACGTTGGGATGGTTTAATACAGCATCCATATTGGAGTCGGTTGTGTAGACAAACGATATATTTTCCTCTATAAAAGCCTTTCTTACCTTAGTTTCATCTACTTCTAGAGTAGCAAGCACAACCATACCTTTCGATGTGTTAAATATTGGTACTGCATTTAACCGCCTTAATAATTTTTCTCCATATTCTAATTTATACTTGTCCATAAATCTTCCAAAGCAGATGTTTAGATAAGGTTTTTGATTTAATTCACAAATTGATTTCACAACATCTTCATCAGCTATTATACCTCGTCTTTTTAAGGTAGCTCCTAGCATTTGATGGGATATTTTTGATAAATCTAGAGTTTGCGAAAGTGCTTTTGAGTCAATTAACCCTTTGTATAGAAGGGTATCTCCAAGATTTCTTCTATAACCCTCCAATATTCTATCCTCTAAAAATTCGTGATCTGTTTTACTCCATGCGATTTTCTTTTTAGACCTTCTCTTTTGATTACCGCTTAAATTTATAATCCAGGCTTTCACAGTGGCATGAAAATTAATAATATTCCCTAATACCATTCTGATTGGAAGTAACGGTGGGAAGAAACTACTTATTAGTCCTGATTTAATTCCGTAAACATTTTTAACAGCTATAAACCTTAATATCTGGCGTTCTAACATTATTAAAGTTAAAAATAATGTTAGGAACCAAGAAAAAGTGCACATCCTAAACATTATTGGCACATCAAAAAATAGTGAGTAAACAAAATAAGCGAATATTAAATACCCGGGTCCCAAAATGAGGTTGCCTATTTTTGCTTTCCAATCTTTATATAAACTGTATTTTGATGGAAAATTTAAGCTTTTATTTTTTAAAATATTTCTTAGTTTAAAAGATTGCATTGATATACCATGGATCCAACGCGTCTTTTGTCGCACTGCTGCTTTATAAGTTCTGGGAAACATACTTCTTGTAGATATAAAATCTCTTACAACAGACCCATCTGCCTTTAATCTTTTAACATTTTCTAAAGCATAATGGACATCGTAACCCATCTGTTTAAGTTTGAGTGATAGCTTATAGTCTTCCGTCAAACTTCCAACTAGGAACACATTACTATCTGGAAACTTTTCAAGCACATCTCTTCTAATTACAAAGCCGGTTCCTGCCGAAGGCACAAAGGCTTTTGAAGCTGTCCTTGCAACTAATATGCGATAATGATTTTCTGCGAATTCATCTGCATAGGTCCCTGAAACCATATTTTTAAATATATTTGAAAATTTAGGTTTCTCCTGTAGAGGAAATACTGGCATTTGAATTGCAGGATATTTTTCTAATAAATAATTTTCTAGTTTAAATTCATAGGGATGTACCAAATCTTCTGAATCATGAATCACGATTGCTGCAAATTTTATATGGTTCTCCTTCTCAAAGTCATAGATATTCGCAATAACATTATTCAAGTTATCTGCTTTTGAACTTGGACCATTTATAGTATGAATTACTTCATGAACATTAATAAATTCAAATTCTAATTCTTTTGCTACTCTCATGGTTCCAGGATCATTGGGGTAGACTCCTAAAAATATATGATACATCGATCTAGGATATTGATTAGATAATACCATATTCCTAATTACTGACTTTAAGACACTCTCCTCATTATATGCTGCTACTAAAATGGCAAGCATTTTCGGTTTTGTTGCCTCAATGTCCCTTGCATTTATGCTATCTATTTTTATTTTTCCAGTAATTTTTTTAAAGAAATAGACTACATCCCAAATAAGATCGTCTATACTGATTAAAATCAAGAGGATTACAAATATAAGTCCGATTGTATATACCATACTAATCTACCTCAGCTTCCTTATATCGATCTTGCAGTAAAATACCTAATCCAAAATTGCAAAAAATTTATATTTTGCTTTATAATATAATCTTATCAAATTGTCCTATTATATTGATACATAAACTATTGCAAGTAATATTTGCATCTTATTCACAAACTAATATTTGGTTAACAAAAGACACCTTTTACAAGGTGTCTTTCTATTTTCGAAATAATCATTTTGACCTAGGGTCTATTCCCTTCATACTTTTTAACAGTATAAGCTACTATCAGACCAAATACTAGATAGGCTACTAAAGTGGAGACAATTGTCGTTAATCCTTGAGTCCAAGGTACTTGTACCGCGTCTAATGCCGCGTTAAAGGAATATAGAGCGAACCAAGCAATAATGGCTAAACCGATTCCACTCAACCAAGCAGGTGCAATCTTAATTTTTATGACAAGTCTTACTGCAATTAGAAATAAATATCCAAAGAACTGACCTGCTAAAATGTGAATTGCAAATTGGGCGGGTGTCAATACTATTCCTAATGTAGATAAGCCGAGTTTTTCAGATGCCAAGACTATTAACGCCTGAAGAACCGATGCTAATGCGAACCATGCAGAATATTTAACATATTGCATATTGTTCAACCTCCTTTGTCACATTGTACATTGTAATTATTAAATTTGATAGCAAATTTTCTTAATTTAGACACATTTCTCATACGTCTTATTGTTGATAATAATCTCCACCTTCAACTCCCAAATATTCTTCTAGTGTTAAACCCGACTTATAAATTTCAACGGCCTCTTCACCAATGTATCTCAGGTGCCAGGGCTCTGCTTGATAGCCAGTTATCGCTTCTTTGCCCGCTTGATAGCGAACAATAAATCCATAATCAGAAGCATTTGCGGCTATCCAGTCTGCTTCAGCTGTCTTTCTAACCAATGTGCCATTGTTATGTTTCACATCATAAGTTAATCCTGTCTGATGTTCAGAATATCCCGGTCTTGCTGAATATTTGTCGGCGGCTTTTTGTCCATCTCTCTTAACATAACCCTCATAAAGAGCTTTTTGATGACTATATGTTCTAAAACCACTATAATCATTACTAATATCAAAACCTTGATCTTGCATATCCGCTATCATATTTTTCAATTGTGCCACCGCCGTTGGATCTTCACCTGGATTATAACTTGGCGGCAGAGGATGTTTCTTATTCACAATCAAGATTCCGTTCTTTACTGTTGGAACAATTAATGCTGGTTCATGGAAATTAGGCTCCTCTACAAAAACATGGAAATCATAAACTGTTTTGTTACCATAAATATCTGTTGCTATTACTTTCGCGTCGTACTTTCCTTCTTTCTCAAAATCAACTGACCCAGTATCAATCTTCAATTCAAATTCGCTTAAATCTTCAGCTACAAAGTGTTGTTTAAAGTCATGCTCTTGATCATTAATCAACACCTTAATATTTTCTATATATTCGATAAATTTAGGTTCAATCGTATCTGATACTATAATAGTAAAGTTATTCGACCTAGTCATAAAAAAATTTTTATAGCGAATAATAACTTTATACTCCCCAACTTTGGGGTAATTCTTGTTTTCCTCTAGTTCAACATTTGATAGATCAATTACTAGAGTATCAAGAATTCCAGAGTCGCTAGTATCTAGAATTTCCTCATTGCCAAAGTTAATTACCTCTCCATATTCAAATTTTAATATTTCCTCTTTCAAAGCAATCTTGTTAAAATTCATGAATATAATTAATGCTATTACAATTAATAAAACAACGATTGCAGACAGTATAAATATTTTATTTCTACCCATTAGTAACACCTCACTTTACTTACTCACAGACATTGACTATCTTCACTATATATTATCTCAAGTAGATTAAATACCCTTGTACCATTAATATAGTTCATCACCCCATACACTCTACAACTAGAGCTTCTTCAATTAAATAATATGCTATAATATGAGTATTATAATTATGTTTAAATCGAGGTGTTTACAGATTAATGACTGAACAAAGATGGGCTATCTCAAAAAGAGCTAAAACTCTATTCATAACCATAATCACGATAATGATTGTCTTAATCATTGCTTATGCTGTAAGTACCCAAATTCTTAAATCTAATGGCTATGTCCATCCTGACTACGATAAAAGCGATATCAGTGCAATATTAGAAAAGGATTCTTTCACTGATGCTGAATACAAGGAGCTGTTCTTTCAGACTGGCCTAGGAAAATACGCAATAGACGAAATACTTAAGGATAATATTTTAGGTGTTTCTACTATCCTTAAATTTCAGGACAACTTCTTTACTGAGCGTAATATTTCAATGAGTAAGCCTTGGAAATTAGTTAAAAATGAATATGTAGTAGATGATACCGGCAAGTCAATCAAGGCCTTCGATTTTGCTCCCTACGAGGATGGATATATTCTGCTAAGAAGCTCGGCTCATACCTTGGGCTGGAGGCACGGTCATGCCGGATTAATACTAGATGCAGAAAAAGGGGAAGTGCTTGAGGCTGTTACTATGGGTAAAAATTCCAAAATACATGACATCAAGTCGTGGAGCAATCGTCCGACATTTATTATGCTTAAATTAAAAAATAATGACCCAGCACTCTCTGAGGAGATTGTGAGGTTTGCTGAAGAGTATCTGATAGATATACCCTATCGACTGACGGTTGGCTTACTCTGGGACAAAAATCCTGACCCAGAGGATCTAAAATATACTCAATGTTCGCATGTTGTCTGGTACCCCTATAACCAGTTTGGTTATGATCTTGATTCGAATGGCTCATGGCTTGTTCTGCCAGAGGATATTGCATACAGCGATTTGCTTGAGGTTGTGCAGATCTATGGGCTTGACCCCAATGAATTCTGGCGCGACTAATACTGTGACTCGATAATATTGTGTAAATTTATTACGCTTTCCATAAATAATTCGAGCAGATAATAGAAGCAATTAATGCTAAATTCTACTACTCTGCTCGAATTCTCGAAACCGATTATTATAATATTATTTTTAACAATTAATTAGCGCTTGCTGTTGCTATTGAGAACTCATCTAAATATAATTGGAATTCCTCAGTGTCAAGCGAGCTCGTACCATCGGAAATAGCTGAGTAGATAATTTGACTTTCCGCATAGAGTTTTTCCCATATATTTTGGACTTCTGAATATTTATCATCCAGTCCTTTAATATAGGTGTCATGTTCAGCTAATTTATCCATATTCTGCTCAAGCCGTTCCATTGTCTGCTCCAGATCAATCTCTTCGCCATCAGACGTGCCATCATCTTTGAGATAATCTCTAATTGCTCTAAATCCGCCGTTCCAGATATCTGTCACAACAAAACTAGAGACTAATATAAGAGAATCTCTTTCACTACTTACTTTGTTATTGTCATCAAGGCCCGGTACTTTGCTATCACCGGTACCACAAGCTGTTAAGGAGAAAGCTAAGCAGAGTACCAGAAACACCATCAGTGCTTTTTTGATCATCGTAATGTTTCCCTCTCTTCTAAATTTTTCTATAAATTTTGCTTATCTGCGTGAGTATTTTCTAAATATACCATATCAAATAAACACATGCAAAGAAAAAAGCCCTATAAACTACCCGTTAGATTTGACTTTCCTTGCTGAGGTGCTCGTTTTAACGCTCTCCATAAGAGACTCTATAAGCGGACTTGCTAAAAAGGCTGTGCCCAGCACTAGCAGAACGCTACTGATTATAACTATTTCAGTGGAAAGCACATTAATTAGATTTACCCCACCAATCATGTGCGATGAACCTGCCCAGAGTGGCATAGTGATTAGTACTATACCTGCAATAATTGAGGTGATCCCAGCAGCTTTCCTTTTGTTGGTCTTAGAACTTTGCTCGAAATTATCACGGTGCCTTTTCATACTAGGTAATGCCAGTACAATAAAGTAGATCAAAGCAATAATATTAATATAAAACTTCACGTTAGCTGGAGCAGCCTTGCCGATAATTGCATCAGAAGCGCCCATATGTAGACCACCAACAAGAGCACCTAGAACTAGAATTATTAGCGTAGCTGTGAATGCTCCCTTTCTACCTTTAAATAACTGAATTAAGGCAATCAGGCCAACAAACCCAATCAAGGTGGTTACAATCACAAAAGATTGCCATAACCACTGATAATCTGCAATCATGCTATAGTCAGGATATGCTTCAAGATTAAAGGCCACACAAGACGTGCCAATGCCGCCGAAAATATTCATTAAAACTGCTAAAGCAAAAATAATTAAACCAATCCAGATAACAATACCCCTTTTATTTTTCATATTTCACCCTCCTCCAGCCTAAATTATACCATGTAACTATGTAAATTATATGGAATTAATATAGAATATCAACATTTCAATTGCTAAGTTTTTATCGATTTGACCTGATTTAATCTGGTAATCAAGATCTGCCAGTTTCATCATAATCTTTTGCAGCTGTTTTTCAGTAAAACCTTTCCCCTGAGTTAAGGCTAACTTAACACCATAGGGATGAACCGCCAATTGCGAGGCAATATCCCGCTCAGAATAGCCCGTCCGTGCAGCTTCTTTGGACAGCAATATTATCCTAAACTGCCGCGCAAGCAATGCCAGAATTTTAACTGGTTCTTCTTTATTCTTCTGCAAGTCAGAAAGTAGCTGAAATGCCTGCTCCATCCGTAGATTAGCCACAGCATCAATTAACGAAAATATATTATTCTCCAGTAATCGCGACGTTAATTCGTCAACAACCTCCTCAGTAATTTCACCATTTAATCCGACATAAAGCGCCATCTTCTCGATTTCCTGTGAGAGTAACTGTAGTTCCTTCCCGGCCTTATGCACCAAAAGCTGCGCTGCCTCTCCACTAATTCTAGCGCTTGCCAGCTCTGCCTTTTTCACTACCCAAGCGATTAATAAATAATCGTTTAAAGGAGCAAATTCCCGTACTAAAGCTTTCTCTCGCATCTGCTTAACGATTCGTAGTCGCGCATCCAGTTTGTCGTGGTCAACTACAAAAACAATCGTACTATAGTTAACTGGATCACTCAGGTAACGCTCAAGCTCCGCTACATTATGCTCGACCGACTTAGCCAGTTTTTGTGCAGTAAAAAGTGCACCTCCACGTACGATAATCAATTTGTGTGTTGACATAAAAGGTGGCGTCTCAGCTTCTTGAACAATCTCCTCAATTGGTGTCAAGTTCAGGTCGTAGCTAATCAAATTTAGCTCACGATCCTCAAAGGGAATTAGGGCATTGGTTAGGCGCCTAATTTCCTCATCTATTAAATAACTTTCTGTTCCGAATAAAAGATAAATCCGTGACTCCATTAATCGTTACCTCTATTCCGTGTCTATCTCGGTTCCGTGTCTATCTCAGTTCCGTTGAGTTGTACTACTTCCTTTGTAAGTAGGTTAACATGATAATTGGCTAGATTCTCACCCTCAGCAGAGTAGAGCTTATAAACCATAGTATCATCTTCTAACAGCTGATAGTCAGCACGAACTCCATCTATCCAGCTATCCGTACGAAAGACCTCGACATCGGAGCTATAAACAACAAGTTCATTCGTAGAAACTTGAACGCGATAGTTGCTACTTGTATCAGTCTGGTCATTAACCTCTATTTCATCTACCTGCTCAAAGTTACCAGCTCTTTCCTCCGGTGCAGCGTCATAATCACTTAGCAAGGCAATCCCACCTGCTTCTTGATTCAAACTATAACTAATGCCAATGCCGACTGGTACCATCATCACTACTAAGGCAACAGCTAGGCCGTATTGCCTTACCCAACCCGAACGCACCAAACGTGACCACCAGCCTGTACGCTCCTCGCCTTCTTCATTAGATGCACGCTGTTCTGCTCTCTCCCGGCGCTCGTCAGCAATTCTTTCTATATCAGGCATAATACCAGCAATTAAATTAGGCTCCGCTAAATCTGCGTGTGGTCCCATAGTTGCAATGCGCACTAAATTGTTCTCTAACTCAATCATCCGCTCCTGATACTCTGCACAACCAACACACTCCGCCAGATGCAGAGTAAGGAAATCTAGTTCCTCACTTTTTAAAGTAGAATCTAAACTTTGTTGAATTAATTTTTTAATTGTTTGGCAATCACTCAATCTGTTCACCTCCATGATAGCACTCTTCATATATTCGCTCACGTCCGCGGAATAGATGCGATTTCACTGTATTAAGAGGAATATTTAATGTTTCAGAAATTTCTTTGTAAGTATATTCCTGCAAATAACGCAGTATCATTACATCACGCATCGAATCAGGTAACGTGTTTATTATTTCAATTACATCCTCAGTAGCAAGCTTGACAGTAATCTCCTGCTCAAGGTCATCCTTTGCAACAAGCTCCAGCTCTGCCCCCTCGATTGAAAGACTTTCTTTTTTGCTTCTAAAATAATCCTTACAGAGATTAATGGTGATGCGTTGTGCCCAGGTTTTAAATCGCGCCTGTCCTTTAAATGTATCGATCTTCGTGTAAATACGAATCATCGCTTCCTGCACAATATCCTTCGCATCATACTCGTTCTTCATATAATAAAACGCCGTGTTATAAATTGGACGTTCTACTGCTTGTAAAAGTTCCGTCATCGCCGCCTGATCTCCAGCTTTCGCCAGTTCAATCAGTCTTTCTTCTTCAGCACGTCTTTCCACTGCGCTTGCTCCTTTCTTAATAGACTCCTTACCTTTTCAGAATGTTTCATCAAGGTGGTGCCCAAACTGTAATATCTGAATTTTATCGTTTAAAATCTTTACAAGCACCGCGCCGTGCAGATCTGTTCGCCAGATACTTACCTCATTCGACACAAGTCGATCTAGTACCTCCGCCGCAGGATGCTCATAACGATTATTTAGACCTACAGATATTATAGCATTATTTGGTTCTAGTGCGGCAAGCCATTTTTCTGTTGTTGATGTCCGACTTCCGTGATGTCCAACTTTGAGAATATCAACAGCAGGGAGCTGATATTTGGCTAAGATTAGTTCCTCTCCTGCTCGTTCAATATCGGCAGCGAAAAATACTTTGCTATTATTCAGTTCCGCCAGGACCGCATAACTGTGGTCATTAGCAGTTGTTGAGTAAGGAATCACGGCCGGAAGTAGCGTGAAATGACTGCTTTTATCTACTCTGAAACTTATAGCCTCTTCGACTCGATGGACGGGGATTTGTTTAGCTGCAAGAGCCACTGCGAGTTGCTCTCCTAGTTCAGTCAGTGGAAAGGTTGCCGGAACAATAAACATCCCTATTTCAATTCGTTCCAATACTGCAAAAAATCCTTTCAAGTGGTCCGCATCTTCATGACTGAGTAGCGCATAATCTAATCGTTTCAAACCCTGATACCGTAAAAATGGCCAGACAATTCCCTGCCCAACTTCAAAAGGATTTTCCCGCAGCCGCCAACTCTCCTTGGGAAAATCGGGTATGCCACCACTATCGATCAGTAAGGTTCGATTAGTAGAAGTTTGGATAAATGAACTATCACCCTGTCCAACATCGATAAAGGTTATGTTGACTGGGTTCGGGAGCAAGGCAAGAATAATTAGTAGGAGTGCCAGTGCTGCGGCTATAGTTTTTTCTGCGCGGAAAAAGAGACGTTTTTGCCGGAAACTAATAAATGACTTCCTAACTTGCTCACGAAAAATTAGCCAGACTAGAGCAATATAAAGAAGCAATACGAGAAAGCCAGAAGAAATGTTGCCGTAAAGATGGAGACCGGTCAGGCCTGCGCTCCACTCAGTAAATTGGAATAGCAGCTGCAGGAGAAAGGACATTATTTCTGAGGGAAAGAAAGCGAGTGATATCTTCATTGTTCCCAGAGCAAGAATCAATAAAGCAAAGGGTAGGATTAGCGAACTAAATATAGGTACAATCAAGATATTCGCGAACCAGGAAACTAACGAATATTGGTGAAAATTGTAGAAAATTATCGGAAAAGAGGCGAGCTGCGTTGTTGCTACCAGCGCCAGTGCACTAATTAGCTTTGATTGCCAAGGGGCTTTTGGATTCAACCGATTTTTCATTCTTTGATCAACTTCAGGAAAGGCAAACAGTATAAAGAAGGTGATCGTGAAGGATAGCTGAAAACCGACATTATAAATCCAGAGCGGATTATAAAGTGTCATTGCCAAGAGCGCAAGACCAATCGTTTGCAGCGAGACGACTCTGTTGTGAAAAATAATCCCATAGAGCATTAACAGGCTCATAATTGTTGCCCGCACAACCGATGGCCGTAGTCCAATCAGTATTAAATAAACAACCAACACTAGCATCACGGTTGCTGCGGCATTCTCGCGGGTCATCCGCAGGCGCAACAAAATCCCAAATAACAAAAAAGTAATAATCGACAAGTGTAATCCGGAAATCGCCAGAATATGACTTAGACCCGTAATGGCGAAGCTCTCTCTTAACTCCGCAGGTATATCTCCAGATTCGCCGAGCAGAATCGATTTTAAGAAGCCAGCTTCGGCTTTAGTGAATAATTCCTCAAAAGTATTATTAAGCGCTGCCCGAGCAAGGTTCAAACGGTAGTCAGCAGCAGAGGTTGCGGAGAGTGAAACTTTTTCGATCCCACTTACAACTATTTTGTGGTAGACGTGTTCGCGCGCAAGATATTTCTGATAATCAAATTGGCCGGGATTGTTTGAGAGATTAATTTCAGTGAAGGCTCCATTGAGCATGATGCCCATCCCACGCTCCCACTCAGCTACAATTTCCACCTCAGACTCCTCTTGCAAATAAAGGTGCACGAGCACTCGCTCCTTAGTCGCGAGTTCCTGCTCCCCACCCACAGCCCAGTTCGCGCCCACTGGCCGCATCATAAACTTCAGCAAGTCTCCATCTCGCACCGGCTCTTTGTCAATATAGCCGCGCAGCTCCACCTCCACGCCAACCAACGAATCCCCGCCTACGGCACCTGCGTCAATCGCCCCAATGGCCGCGCCCTGCTCGTGCAATACCGACTTGTGCGTAAGGTTATATTGCTGATCGCGCGCAAGACCCAACAATAGAAATCCGCACAATAATAGAATCAACCAGCGTCGGGAGTGCGCGCAAAACAGGCGGTAGGAGCCGGCGACGAGCGCCGCTCCTATCACAAATGCAGGCACGGCTATCAGCCATGCCTGCATCATCCATTCTCCAAATATTAAACCGATTAACCATGCGATTGCTATAAATAATAGCGGATATCTGCGTATTATCTCCATACCATTATATTCACATCTGCATAGTTATATCCTTTATTCTATCCTAACAACTACTCCCCATTTTTAAGCGTCACAACCACCATCTCCGGTCGATTAAAAACTCGGATATGCACTGTATGATTCCCCAGCCCTCGACTAATAATCATTGTCGAACCATCTTTTTCAAAGCGACCTGCATCGTATTCCGGAAAGAAACTGCCCAGATCTGTTGAAATTAAACCACCTACAAATGGTATTCTAATTATACCGCCATGGGTATGCCCAACTAGTATCAGGTCAGCTCCCCAATTCACAAAGTCAGTAAATACATCAGGCGTATGATTTAGCAAAATATTTACTTCTTCTGAAGAGGGCTCCTCTAAACGATTACCAATGAACATCTCACCACTTGACTTATCCTTCAAACCATAGATATTGATTGAAGCCTCGCCCCGCATAACCTTTGTCTTCTCATCATTTAGTACGATTACACCGAAGTCCGCGAGTCGCTGTTCATAGGCCACTTTAGTACCTGTAATTCCATACTTACTACTGTCGGTATAGTATTTGGCTTCCTCATGCCCGCCCGTAATATAATAGATTGGATAATGACCATCCAATTCTCTTAATAATGTTATTAATACTTCACCGTCATCATCACGATTATTCGTTCGCATATCACCAGTCATCACGATAATATCAGGGTCAATTCCCTTAATTTTTCTAACCAAAAACTTGCTATCTTTACCAAAAGATTTGCTATGTAAGTCCGACAGATGTAGTATTCGGAAATCTTCGAACTCAGCGGGCAACTTACTCAGGTAAATATCCTCATCCGTCACTTGAAGCCAGTTTAGTTGCACAAAAAGAAACAGTATAATTGCCGCTATTATTACTAACAGTAAATAAAATTTATTCCGCCCCTTTTTGCTGGTCCGCGCCTTGGTCTGTGCTGTGCTCATTTTTATCTATCCTTTCCATCACCCAGTCTGCAAGCATTAGCTCCATATCGGTCTCGCCCTTATTAGGATAATTATCATACATTTTTCTAAGTAGATTATACTGGTCCTCAGCTTTTGAACGGTCCATATTATAAAAAGCCTCATAAGCTAACATCAGCCGAGTCTTGTTCATCATAAACTTCGACTGTTTAATATATTTCTGTAATGTCTTCGTATAAAGTCGATCAATTAACTCCTTATCATTATCACCAATTAATTCCAGGAAAATTCGCTCACTATTAATCTCGTAAACATATAGTGGCAATAATTTATTAAAATAGGGCACTAAGGATTCCAGAACTGCTCGCGCATTAGCGAAATCCTGATTATCCAAATACCAATTATGCTCCATTAATTTAATACCAGTATTAAGCGGGTTACTAAGATCAGCATCCGCATCTAGTTTGAAGAGCTTATGATCCAGATCCTTTATTCGCATACCCGCAGATTGCAGCCCATTGACTCTTAATTGTAGATAGAAACCTTCTCTCGCGCTTGGATCCTTATTGAGCGATAGTATATTTGAAGCGTCATTGGCAATGCCACCAATTTTGAGTGGTATGCCGTTAGTTAATACGCCTATTACCCCGGCAATAATAAAGAGGACTAGTAAAGCCCATACACCAGCGCTTAAATCCTCCACAAATATGATAGGCAAAAGTGCAAGAATAGATAAAATGAAATTGAATAGCACTCCGCCCAGATTATAGATTACATAAGGATATTTTCCGTTTTTCTGTTCCGGCGGCATCATCAAGCACTGCCCACCCGTTCCAGGTATATTATATTTTTTTAATCGGAACTTCCCGTCATCTTTGACCACTGTAAGTGAACCCACTCGGAAAGAGACGAAAGTATAGCCAGATGCCAAACCGAAGACCAGATGACCCAATTCATGCAGTACAATCTGAACGAGGTAGGCAAGAATTAGTAGGCTAAATAGCACTGTAAAGAGGAGCAAGCCAGTAAATACATTATCTGTCCATGCATAATAAGCAAAAAGCTCGCCTGATATTACTGCAAGCACTAAGCCTAGCAAAACAAATAC
>CAZKBI010000016.1:25761-26858 GCA_964551195.1 uncultured Caryophanales bacterium
AGTTTAGGCAACCAACCGGTAAGAAAGACTGCTATACCAAGCATCACTAGAATCGCCGGAAGGTAAACAAAAGCAGCTTGTAAAAGTACACCGAGCGAGATTGGATCATCCATGACCATAATCGCGCTAGACCAGAGACCAAGTACTGAAACAAGGAGCATAACCGGCGCTGACACAAGAGCTATAATCGTGTAGCTGCCAAGTATCGTGTTTCTCGATACTGCGCGAGCGTGTAAGTGTTCCGTCCTATTCTGTCTTTCTTCCGATCTAAGCTTTAAGATAAACATCAGAACAGGAATTGCGACCATGATACTCTGAATAGTTATTATCAGCGACATAAATTGCTCTGTCATCGTGTAGCCAGCTGCATCAGGAATCATCTGTTGAATCATATCACTAGAGCTAATAAAACCTTCTAAATCTCCTAGAATCGATCCATAAGAGGCTCCCAGAACAAACATAGCAACCAACCAAGCAATGATTGGGGTACGTAGCAATCTAAAGGCTAGACCCAGCGGCGATAAGAGTGAGCGTGAAGCTTCGCTTTTGCCAGGCCTAGTAGCGATAAAGCCAGCACCTAAATCACGAATAGAATTTAAATATAAGGCAATTCCAAAAAGTATTATCGATATTCCAATAGTAGTCCAAATCGGCCACCAATAATTATTTACCATAGTCTCAGTTCTTAAAATCAAACCAAAGGGATTAATTAGTGATAGAATTTCGTTCCCGACATCACCAATCCCTCTTAATATGTAGGCCATAATTAGAATAGCGAAGGAAAAACCAATTGTTCCACGAGTGTTCGAGGTAAGCTGAGCAATAAGTGCGGTCATTACTGCAAAAAATATCCCAACAGCTCCAACGCTCGCGCCATAGATTAGCGAACCGACTAAATTCATCGACTCAATACCTAAAGCAGATATCCCGAAGCCGACTGCTAAGGCAAGAACTATATTTACCAATGTCATTACGATGATCACTGCACCTAAAGTAGCTAAGGGCCCAACTGGAAGTGAACGAATCATCTCTATTCGTCCCTCCTCCTCATCCTCACGGGTATGCCTGGTAGTCAACAAAATGTTCATTATTCCAGC
>CAZKBI010000017.1:0-22231 GCA_964551195.1 uncultured Caryophanales bacterium
TTTATCGTCGCTTGTGCGGAAGCCAATCTTGCTAATGGCACGCGATAGGGCGAACAGCTTACATAATCGAATCCTTGCTTATAAACAAATTCGATCGATCTTGCCTCGCCACCATGCTCCCCGCAGATACCAACTTTTAAATCCGGCTTAACTGAGCGACCAAGTTTCGTACCCATTTCAATCAGTTTGCCAACACCATCTACATCAATCGATATAAAAGGATTATCTGACAATATTTTATGATCTACATAATATTGCAAGAACTTACCCTCTGCATCATCGCGGCTAAAACCAAAACTAGTCTGTGTCAAGTCGTTTGTTCCGAAAGAGAAGAAATCTGCCTGCTCCACAATCTCATCTGCCGTAACACATGCTC
Source organism: uncultured Caryophanales bacterium (assembly GCA_964551195.1). GTDB lineage: Bacteria > Bacillota > Bacilli > Tepidibacillales > Tepidibacillaceae > CAYZPB01. The sequence continues at coordinate 377 of CAZKBI010000017.1, forward strand.
GCGGAAGCTCAATCATTGTTCCAATTAAATACGTGAAATCAACACCACTCTCCGCCTTAACTTGATTGGCAACCTTGATAACTAATTCACGTAGTATTCTAAGTTCATTAACATGTACTACCAAAGGAATCATCACCTCAGGCTCAACATCAATGCCTTCCTTTGCGAGCTCTACAGTGGCGTTAAAAATTGCCTCTGCTTGCATAGCATAGATTTCTGGATATGTGATACCTAAACGGCATCCACGATGTCCCAGCATTGGGTTAAACTCTGAAAGATTACGCACCTTTTTCAGTAGTTGTTCTTTTTCGTTAATTATCTTTTCATCAGCACCCTCATGCTTCAGTGTTAGAATTTCAACTACTAACTCCTCAGCATTAGGTAGAAACTCATGCAAGGGAGGGTCTAATAAACGAATTGTAACAGGTAAGCCTTGCATCTCGCGCAGAATACCCTCAAAGTCCTCCTGTTGCACCGGTAACAGCTTAGCCAGAGCTTCCTCGCGTTGCTCCACTGATTCCGCAAGAATCATCTCACGAACAATTGGTAGGCGCGCTGGCTCATTAAACATATGTTCAGTTCGGCAGAGACCGATTCCCTTAGCTCCGAAGTCGCGTGCTTTTTTTGCATCGGCTGGGTTATCAGCGTTGGCACGAACCCCCATGGTTTTGACTTGGTCTGCCCATTCTAGAAGCTCTAGGAACTCACCAGATAACTCAGGGTCAATCAGCTTAACCTCACCCTGTACTACCTCACCTGTGCCACCATCTAAAGAGATAATTTCGCCCTTTTTCAACACTAATCCATTTGCAAAAATAACCTCGCCCGCCGCAGCGTCGATTTTGATTGATTCACAGCCAGTAATACACGGCTTACCCATACCGCGTGCAACTACTGCCGCATGGCTGGTCATGCCTCCTCGGCTAGTGAGAATTCCTTGCGCTTCAATCATTCCGTGTAGGTCTTCTGGTGTTGTCTCCGCCCTTACCAAAATAACTTTTTCGCCAAGTTTGCTCATCCGCTCAGACTCATCCGCAGTGAAGACAATTTTGCCGGTCGCCGCTCCCGGTGAAGCAGGGAGACCTTTTGCGATAATCTCAAGTTGTACTGTGGTATCAATCTGACGATGGAGAAGTTTATCAAGATGCTCTGGTTGAATCCGCATAATTGCAGTTTCCTTATCGATTACACCCTCTTTAACAAGTGAAACAGCAATTTTGACTGCAGCTTGCGCCGTTCTTTTGCCGTTACGTGTCTGCAAGAGGTATAGCTTGCCACGCTCAATCGTAAACTCAATATCCTGCATGTCCTTATAATGACTTTCAAGTTGATTCGTAATATCTACAAACTGTTTAAAAACAGCTGGATTAACTTTCTCAAGTGTTGCGATTGTTTCAGGTGTGCGAATTCCTGCGACAACGTCTTCTCCCTGCGCATTCATCAGGTACTCACCGTAAAGAATTGCTTCCCCAGTTGAAGGGTTACGAGAAAAGGCTACCCCAGTTCCTGAATCCTCACCAAGATTACCAAAAACCATCGATTGGATTGTTACAGCAGTTCCTAAATGGTCAGGAATACGGTTGATCTTTCGATAAATAATTGCCCTTTGATTATTCCAAGAGTTAAAGACCGCCTGAACCGCTAGTATTAGTTGCTCCTTAGGATCTTGAGGGAAAGCAGATTTAGTTTTCTGTGCAATAATATTTTTGAAAGCCTGAATAACCTCCTTCCAATCCTCAGCTGTTAGATCAGTATCAAGTTCAACACCTTTTATAGACTTAATGCGATCAATCTCTGTCTCGAAGAGGTAACCCTCTAATTCAAGTACAACATTGCTAAACATTTGGATAAAACGACGATAGCTATCATAAGCAAAGCGTCGATTACCGCTTAGCCTGCCCAGCACCTCAACCGTCTGATCATTTATCCCAAGATTTAGAACAGTGTCCATCATTCCTGGCATTGAGAAAACTGCACCAGAACGTACTGAGACAAGTAATGGATTATCTAAGTCGCCTAACTTCTTGCCAGTCTCTAGCTCAAGCTTTGCAAGGGCGTCATTAATCTGCCCTATAACCTCGTCAGAGATAACACGATTCTTGTCATAATAGTCGTTACATGCCTTTGTTGAGATTGTAAATCCTGGCGGAACTGGCAAACCTACGCGTGTCATTTCGGCTAGATTAGCCCCTTTTCCACCTAATAAATCTTTCATCTCTTTGCTGCCCTCTTTGAACAAAAACACATACTTATTACTCACAAATATCTCCCCTTTTTCGAATAATATCTAGAATAATACTTGCAATTTCCTCAATAGCTTTATTAGTAACATCAATTACTGGACAACCAATTCGTTTCATAATTTTTTCTGAATATTCAATCTCTTCCAGTATGCGCTCTAAACTCGCGTAATTTGCCTGGGTGGTTAATCCTAAAGATTTTAGACGCTCTTCCCTAATAACAAAAAGCTTCTCTGGATTAATTGTCAGCCCGATCACCTTTCGGTTAGAGATATCAAAAATTGCTTGTGGAGGCTTTACCTCAGGAACTAGCGGCACATTCGCTGTCTTAATTCGCTGGTTAGCTAGATACATTGAAAGCGGTGTTTTGGATGTCCGCGAGACGCCTATCAGCACGATATCTGCGTCGAGAATTCCACGCGGATTTTTACCATCATCGTATTTTACAGCAAATTCGATTGCTGCGATTTTTTTGAAGTATTCCTCATCAAGTTTACGAACAAGACCTGGTTCTTGTTTAGCTGGTTTTCTATACAGATCCTCAAAGGCATTAATCATCGGCCCCATAATATCGACGACTGGAATACCCTCTACTGCCGCTCGAGCAATTAGATAATTTTTCAATTCATCAACCACCATCGTCAAGACCATCACTACATTTAAGTCCATCACTAGTTCGATTGTTTGTTCAATCATTTCATAATCATTAATATGAGAAACACGGCGGATATCTGCATAAGCCCCATTGAACTGACTAATTGCAGCACGCACCACAAATTCTGCAGTGTCACCGATGGAGTCTGAAACAATATATATTATTGGTCGTTCCTCCTCAATAAAAATCAGACTCGCCTCCTTCATTTACACAATCTATATTATATTTTCTATAATATCAATGCAATAATTTAGTCAAATACCAGCTTGCAAAAATCAGCATAGCACAAAATTTGATCGGAAATTGCTTTTAACAATCCAAGACGCTGTTCACGCACTTTCGGATCATCTACCATCACCATTATCTGATCAAAATAATTATCGATTGACGTATGCATTTTTCTTAGCTCTGCAAAAATCAAGCTTTGATCACTCGTCTGCTCGCTAACCGCAAGTAACTGCTTATAAGCTTGATATAGCTCCTTCTCCTCCATCTCTAGATAGTAGTTCGCATCTAATTTTGTGCAAGTAGCTTTTGTCGCGATATTAACAACTCGTGTTAGAGAATCGATCACCTGCTTAAAATCAGGCTTAGCCATCTCTGCAGTTAATAAAGCTGCTCGGTCAATAATTCGGCTTATGTCGTAGCGCTCAACTGCTAGAAGAGCATCAATTATGTCGTAAGAAATTCCTTTATCCTGTAATAGTCTTTTAATTCGTAGTTCAAAGAATGCGCTAAGCTCCTCAATTAAGAGCTTGCGTTCTTTAAATAAGAGTCCTGACTCCTCATAGCAATCAATTGCATATGTGAAAAGCTGGTCGAGCAGTAAACTTGTTTGCTCTTCTTGGATAATCTGCACAATCCCTGTTGCTGCACGACGTAGACCTAGCGGGTCCAGTGATCCAGTCGGAATTCTGCCAATGATGAATGCACCAACAATATTATCTAATTTGTCAGCAATACTAACTACTTGCCCAGCTAGGCTTGACGGCAGTTGATCACCGCTGAAACGCGGCAGATAATGTTCACTGATTGCTTTAGCAACTGCAGGCTCTTCACCCTGCTTAAGCGCATAGAGCTCGCCCATGTAGCCCTGAAGTTCAGGAAATTCATTAACCATATTTGTCACAAGGTCAAATTTGCAGATCTTCGCTGCACGCTGACAAGTAATAACTTTAGTAGCCGAAACCTGCAACTTCTCAGTAATTAGCCCAGTTAAGGCAACTAAGCGATTAGATTTATCAGCAACCGTCCCTAATTTATCTTGAAAAATTAACTGCGAAAGTTTATCAAATTGTTCAGCAATCATTATCTTTTGGTCTTCTAAGTAGAAGAAACGCGCATCTGCTAAACGGGCACTAATTACCTTCTCATTGCCTTTAGCAACAAGTTCTAGTGATTTATCGTCGCCGTTTCGTACCGCAACAAAATACGGCAGTAACTGACCCGATTTATTTTCGACCGAGAAATAGCGCTGATGGACCTTCATCGTTGTTACTAGAACAATTGCTGGTAGATCAAGATACTCCTCATCATAGTTGCCGACAAAAATTGTCGGGTATTCAACAAGGTTAACTACCTCTTTTAATAATTCTTCATCAATTGGAATCTGCCAGTCACGCTCTTCCATTAACTCTTCCAGCTGTGTGACGATCATCTTAGCTCTTTTGTCCGGCTCAACAATTACATACTCATTTGCCAGTAACTCTGGATATTGCTGTGGTTCCGCGATTCTTACAGGCCCACCCAGAAAACGATGCCCGTAGCTAATGTTAGCTGATTGAATTCCAGCAACTTCAAATGGTAGGATTTTATCGCCATAAATCGCTAATAACCAATGAATTGGTCGTAGATATCGTAGCTCCTCCTTTCCCCAACGCATATTTTTGGGAAAGGTCATGCCGCTCACCAACTCAGGTAGCGCTGCAGCAAGTAGCTCCTCGACTTTTTGTCCAACAATCTCCTTGCGAAGAAAAACATAATCAGCGCCCTTAACGCTCTCCACATATAAATCGTCGAGGGAGCCGCTTTGTCCACGGACAAAGCCCTCGGTTGCGCGACTCCAGCTTCCATCCTCATTCCGCGCAAGTGCCAATGATGGCCCACGTTTTTCTTCCACACGGTTCTCTTGGCACCCCGCAACCGAGCTTGCCATAACAGCCAGGCGCCGCGGCGTCGAATAAGTAACAATCTCCTGATAGGAGATTGTTGCTTCGTCAAGCCAAGCAGCTAGCCTGTCGGCTAATTGTTGGCTTGCGCCATCTATGTAACGTGCTGGCATCTCTTCCATACCAATCTCAATTAATAAGTCCTTATATTCCACCTAACAACTCTCCTCTCGAAAATTATGAGCTAAGCAAACTTCATAATTACACCTATAATAGCGCGCCAAGGCGCTACTTCTTCAACAAGGGAAAACCTAGCCGCTCGCGCTCTTCATAATAAAGCTGCGTGCAAGCGCGCGCTAAATTACGCACGCGTCTGATATAATTGGCGCGCTCCGTCACACTAATTGCGCCTCGAGCATCAAGCTGATTAAAAACGTGCGAACATTTCAGAATATAATCGTAAGCTGGATAAACGAGTTTCTCTTCGATAATTCGTGTCGCTTCAGTCTCATACATATTAAAAAGTTCTAGAAGCATCTTCGCATCTGCAACCTCGAAACTATACTTGGATTGTTCATACTCTTGCTGCTTAAAAATATCAGCATAATTATAACCACTAACCCACTCTAAATCGAAAACATTATCCTTCTGCTGAATATAAGAAGCTAATCGCTCAATTCCATAGGTAAGTTCAACCGAAATTGGATCACAATCCAGGCCACCAATCTGTTGAAAATAGGTAAATTGGGTAATTTCCATTCCATCCAGCCAGACTTCCCAGCCTAGCCCCCAAGCGCCGAAGGTTGGGTTCTCCCAGTTATCCTCTACAAAGCGTATATCGTGCCTTAGAGGGTCAATTCCAAGCTCCACAAGGCTATTTAAATACAAGTCTTGGATGTTTTCTGGCGAGGGCTTGATAAGAACCTGAAATTGATGATGCTGATAGAGACGATTTGGATTTTCACCATAACGACCATCAGCCGGTCGACGCGATGGTTCAAGGTAAGCAACACTCCAGGGCTCTGGGCCAATTGCTCGCAGCATGGTCAGTGGATTCAACGTTCCCGCGCCTTTTTCAATATCATAAGGTTGCCCGATAATACAACCTTGCTCTGCCCAATATTTTTGTAGTTGTAGAATCATTTCTTGCAAATTCACGAACAACGCCTCCGCTCATAATTTTATAAATAAAAAATCCTCACATCACTATACCCCAAAATGCGTATAGGGACGAGAGTACTCCCGCGGTTCCACCCTAATTGATTGCCAAGTGACAATCCAACTTATTTTAACGACTCCAGAGTGCCCTTCACCAGACTATCAGCAGGCTCCCACTACTTCCCCACTCGCTTCGATAATAGTTGACTAGCTACTTCTCTCTCTCATTGCCACAGTTATTTTATTAACTAAATTATATCCTACTGTCGAGCGATTATGCAACTAAACAAATTATACATATAATCTATTCCTCAAACTCCCTCAAAAGCTCCAGAAAACCACGCGATTTTAAAGCAATACCAATATACTGATCACAGAATCCCTCGGTCACGCGGCGCAGTTCATCTCGCGTCTCAGCACGTAGATTAATCTCGCCCAGTTGAGATAAGTCCAATTCCACAAAAATTCGCAGCAACCTAATCGTATTTTCCTGTAAAATAATACTAGCCTCGTCTAGATGCATTTTGCAGAGTAAACCGCCGCGGTTAATACTAAAGCCAACTAACTCCGCATGCCCGTCGCAGACTGAGCAAGAACCAAGTTGTGGCAGAATACCTATAATCTGAAAAAGCTTCATCTCAAATATTCTTACTACAACCTCTGCATCCTTTCCCGCGGCTATTTGCTCTAGAGCGCTAAGTAGCAGTTCAAATAAGGGTACATTTGCTTGATCAGATTCTGAAATTCGATCCACCAATTCAACAAGATATGCCGCATAAGCTGTCTTTTCGATATCCGCGTAAATTGCAGAAAAATGTTTCACACATTCTCCTGAATTTAGTGTACCCATATTTGCATTGCGTTTGCGGAAATAAATAAATTTCCCATGCATAAATACCTGAGTAACCGCGTTAAGACGACTATTATTCTTTTTGGCACCACGGGCTAGAATAGCAACTTTTCCCTGTTCACGCGTAAATAGGGTAATTATACGATCACCCTCTAAATAGTCTATCGACTTAACCACAATCGCCTCAACATTGGTAAGCATTGACCCACCTCAATCAGCTTCTAACTCTAAGACTTTTAAGTAAAGAGCATTTTCATAGCGTTTACGCATCATTTTACAAGCAATTTCATAAGGAATTTCAATGTTTTGGTTAAAACCATCCGCATTCACATGGCAGCCACCACCACAAAAGTGACGGACCCAGCAACTACTGCATGCTTTTTTTGTATAAATGTTAGTATCACGTAAGCGCTTCATCGTATCTTTATTGGTGAAACCGTCATCTAGATTGCCAATCAGCCACTGGCGATTGCCGACAAATTGGTGGCAAGGATAGATATCTCCCTCTGGCGTAACCGCAATATAATGATAACCAGCACCGCAACCAGTAATCCGCTTAGCGTAGCAAGGTCCATCCTCTAGTTCTACCTCGAAATGGTGAAAGTGAAACTCTTTCTCAGTTCCTAAACGATCCAAATACGCGTCCGTCAATCGGTCATAGCTAGCATAAATCTCCGGCAAATACTCTGACTTCAGTGCGTAACGTCGATTTTCAGGCAGAATTACTGGCTCAATCGAGATTCGCTTAAAGCCCTGATCAGATAGATGTAATACATCGCGATCGAAATCAAGGTTATCACTTGTAAAAGTCCCGCGATAATACGTATAAACTCCTAACCCGTAACGATGATCGTCACTACCCGACCTCTTAGCATTTAGCTCCAGATATTTCTCCATCAAGAAGTCATAGGACCCTGTTCCATCGGGAAATGGCCTTAGCAAGTCATTCACGGATTTACGTCCATCAATACTGAGAATCAGATTAATCTTTTCGTCAGCAATGAACTGCTCAATCTCTTCATCAAGCAGAATCCCATTAGTCGTGAGCGAGAAGTTAAAGGTAATCCCCTTACTCCGCTCCAACTCGTGGGCATAGGCAACCAACTCTTTCATAACTGGAAAATTGAGTAGCGGTTCACCTCCGAAAAAATCAATCTCGAAAAATGTATTGTTACCCGCCTGATTAACAAGAAAATCAATCGCCTTTTTCCCAGTTGCAGAATCCATATTTGTCCGCTCCTGCCCATAGGGTCCTGTCCCTGCAAAACAATAGCGACAACGCAGATTGCAGTCGTGTGAGATGTGTAAGCACATTGATTTAACTGCGAACTGTTCAGAATCGTAGTGCTCTATTGGCGCCATCCCCTCAGAATAAAGAATTTCTTTTGCAACTAACTGCGAAACCTCCTCATAGGCTTCACGAATAACCTGAGCGTCATAGTCAGCACTTAATTTTTCAATAATAACTTGTAGTTCATTCTTTTGGTAAAGCTCTATTACTTGCTGCGCTAAGTGATCAACGGTAAAAAGTGAATTGCTGTTAACGTCGAGCACAATATTTTTGTCCCTATAGCTAAAAGTATGGACCTGCCCAGGAACTTTATTCTCATGGCTACTACTCATTACTTCTGTCATCCTTTCTGATACCTCTGTTTGCTTTACTTTTAATAGAAAAGCCGAGCAATAGTTTAGCACTAAAGACTCGGCTCAATCTCTGATCACTCTAATTAAACTATTTGTTTTCGACCTTAGTATAACAAATAATATTGCTAACCGTCATTGACGTTTTGCAAGCTGACTGGCAGGAAGCTGAACACTTATCACAAGTGCCAGACTGCATTGTATCTTGTAAACGGTTTTGTGCAATCACTTTAATATGTTTCATCGTTCATCTCTCCTTTATACTAACATCTATTATAGCAGAGATTAATTAATTATGGTATAACCTAATTCCTGTAATAAATGGTCTTTATTTCGCCAATCCTCTTCAACCTTAACCCATAGCTCAAGATAGGTTTTGGTTCCGAGTAATTTCTCAATATCTACACGCGCTTGTTGCCCAATCTCTTTGAGCATACTACCGTTCTTACCGATGATAATACCTTTCTGGGAGTTACGTTCGACATAGATTACGGCGCTAATTGCAAGAGCTCGTGGGTTATTGTCACCACGTTTCATTGATTCAACAACCACTGCAAGCGAATGGGGAACCTCCTCACGCATTACATCTAGCAGTTTCTCACGAATTAACTCAGCAACAATAAAGCCCTCTGGATAATCTGTCGTTTGATCCAAGGGGTAATAGTTCGGTCCCTCCGGTAGAATTCCATAAATATGATTCATTAAAGATTCCACATTATTTCCATGCTTTGCCGACAATGGGATAATTTCTGCAAAATCAGCCCGCTCACGATAGTTATCAATAATTGGCAGCAATGCCTCCGGTGCGACTAAATCAATTTTATTTAAAATTAAATAGGATGGTGTATCCTTAATATTATTTAGTTGTTCAAGAATAAACTCTTCACCTGGTCCAAATTCCTTAGTAACATCAATTAGATAAAGAATTAAATCTACTTCCTTCAGCGATGTTAGTGTCATATCCACCATGTAGGAACCAAGTTTCGATTTCGGTCGGTGAATACCCGGCGTATCAATAAATACAATCTGTCCACGCTCTTGGTCTGTATAGATTGCCCTAATGGTGTTCCGCGTTGTTTGTGGTTTGTCAGACATGATAGCAATCTTGCGTCCCATAATCTGATTTACCAAGGTAGACTTTCCAACATTAGGCCGACCGATTATTGTAACAAATCCTGACTTTAAACCCTGTTTTTCCATTTTAATAATCTCCCTTCATTTGATTTATATTTTTACTTAAAAGAAAACTAGATAAGATAAGTAGAAACCTCCGATCGAAATTATAAGGTTCTGTAGTAGTGATAGCCAATGCACCCTGCGATAGAGAAAATAGATGATTGAGATAATTAATGCTCCAATTAGCCAGAGACTTACACCCGGATAAATTAATAAGAATAGGGCTAGAAAGTAGAAGGTTAATCCAACCAAGATATGTGGTTGATATTTTTTGCCGAAGTGATACCAGACAGCCTTAATTCCATATGTAAAAAAGATTAGGGCAAGACCTTGGAGTGAGTGGAAAGCTAATGGATCTGCAGGTACTCTATGCCAATCAGCCGAGACAAGTGCAATTAAATAAGGCACTACGATCATAAATCCGATGAATACCACAATTAGAACTATAATAAATACTGCACCGGCCGCTGAATCTTTTGCATGTTTAGCCAAGTCATCATAATCCTTCATTGCCATATCAACAGCACTCTCAATCGCAGTATTAATTATTTCCGCCGCAAAAACCAGCGCGATGCAAATTGCTACAAACATGACCTCCATCCTGGTAAAATGCAGACAGAGTCCCGTTGTAATAATCAAAAATGCTCCTAAAAGATGGATTTTCATATTCCTCTGTGAACTAATCGCATAGACAATGCCTTCGCTCGCGAAACGAAAGCTATCAGCTAGTCCTCTTATATTTCTTAATGTTCGGCCTTTTAGTGACATCCCATTCACCTCAGAATATTTAATTTTGCAAGCAGTTCTTCTTGCTTAGCAGACATCTTTTCCTCCGCCTCGGGGCTCTGATGGTCCTCACCAATTAAATGCAGAAATCCATGTAAAGCAAGGAATGCTAACTCGCGCTCTACCGAATGACCATACTCAGTTGCCTGGCGATAAACATGCGGCATAGAGATAATGATATCTCCTAGTAAATCTAATGGCTCAGCCATATCATCTAGTAGGTCGCTTTCGTCGAGTAAATACTCTTTGTAATTTAATTCAATCTCCCCTTCAGTCTCCTCATTTAAGGCAAAGGAGAGAACATCTGTCGATTGATCAACCCCACGATAATTAAGATTCAACTCATGAATTGCCGCTTCATCCGCTAGTGTAATAGCCAGCTCGCTATTATCAATTCGCTCTTCATTAGCTGCAAACTTAATTACAGTTTCGAGCAATGAAACTTGCTCCTCCGTAATTATATATTCTTCTTGTTCGTTAATAATCTCGATCTCCAGGTTCAACTTCCTTTTCCCCCTTGTTCCCAGCAATCTCCGCCTCATCCGGATACTCAATCCGTGAATGGAAAATTCCTTTCAGATTTTCAAACATTGATTGAGAAATAATTTCTAATTCCTTAAAAGTTAAGTCGCATTCATTAAATTGATTATCAAGCATATCTTCTTTAATGATTTTTTCAATTAATTCTTTTATCTCCTCTTTAGATACATTCGTCATTGACCGAACAGCCGCTTCCAGTGAGTCTGCAATGCTAACAATTGCAGCTTCCTTAGTCTGCGCTTTAGGCCCTAAGTAACGGTAGTCATCTATATTAATCGTCTCACCTGAGTCTTTCGCTTCTTTTAAAGCCTTATTATAGAAATACTTTAGCACGGATGTGCCGTGATGCTGCACAGCAATATCTTGAATTGCAACCGGTAGTTTATGGGAACGAAGCATTTCTAAACCATCTGTCGTATGCGCAACAATTATGTTTTTGCTAATAATTGGTGAAATTTTATCGTGCGGATTATCGATATTTGTCTGATTCTCCACAAAGAAAGATGGCCGCTTCGTCTTACCAATGTCATGATAATAAGATCCTACCCGCGCAAGAAGTCCGTCTGCCCCAATTGCTTCAGCTGCAGATTCTGCAAGGTTACCAACGATTAGACTATGATGGTAGGTCCCTGGAGTTTCAATTAATAGCTTTCTTAATAAAGGATGATTAGAGTTTGAGAGCTCTGTCAATTTAACAGGCGAAAGCACTCCAAAAGTTAACTCTAGTAGAGGAAGCATACCAATCATCAGAATAGCAGAAATTATACCATTTAATACACCGAAGATTGTTGTTTGTAGCATCTCTGTTGGTGTAAATTGATGTAGCGTCAAAAATATAACTGTAACAATTGCAACCATATTTGCGGCCGAAACAACAAGTCCAGCAATAAATAGAGAGGACCGTTGCTTGATATGTTTCATTGCGAAACTACCAGCAATGCCACCAATAAGCAGGACGAAACCATAGCGAAAATCAAAAATCATTGTCTGATCCATATTAAAGATGACACTCGAAATGATTGCTAGAACAACACCATTTACTATCGCAAAACGCAAGCTATAAAGAGTTGTAACAAGCATTACACCAAGAGCTAAGGGTGCTATATAACCCAATGCTGGATTCTCCACTCCTTTATTCATTAAACCAATCAGAACGAAAATAATTATAACAGTAATGTTAATAACTAAAAGCATCAACAGCTTTGAATTATCTTGGTGAATATATGGATGCATTCTGCGGACTGTGTAATATAGTAAAAATGTTAGTAGTGCACTTAGTAATAATAAGCCCAAATAAGGCCAGATAGTAGTCGAATCCTTCAATAGCCCTGCACTATTCAGACGTTCATAGGTGCGGGTGTCAACAATCTCACCCTCAGTCACTAACAACTCATCCTTATCAATAAAAATTGGGTCAACTGTGTTAACAGCAGCATCTCGATTAGCCTGAGTATTTACTGCATCGAAAAAGTAATTTGGTTTAATGAATGATTTAAGGACACTATCAGCTAACGCAATCACATTACTAGAAGTATCATAAGGATTGGCCGCAATCAGTGTCTCAGCATGTTTAAAGGCCTCGTCAATCTCTTGAATTCCAATGTCCTCTGCCATAACAACGTCAAGCGTTGTTATCGATATATATTTCAAATTCCTTAATTTCTCATCAGAAAGCGCAACTAGGTCTTCAAGTTCTGCCTGCTCAAGATAGTCAAGCTTAGCCCGTTCTTCATAGAATTCTAGTTCTGTCATCCCCAGTTCTTCCAAGTTAAGGCCGGCAGCAATTTCTTTGCGTCCCTCCTCAATTGCGGTAAATTGTTGATCCAACTTTCGCTTCTGGTCGTTAATAACTGCCGTATCAACACTGTAAACATCACGAACACGGTTAGATGCCTCTTTCCGAAGACGCTCCGTTTCATGCTCATCTACAACTTTAATTGGTGAGTAGAGCGTAACATTGCTTGGCTCACCCACTGACAGTTGATAGGTTGTCGGAATTACGAAAAGCATCAGGAAAAAATAAAGAAGTAAGGCAGAAGCAACATAGAGTAGAAGCTTGATTAGCCCATTACTTTTCCATCCCGCTAAAATATTTTTTAAAAGTAAATTTCTCTTCTTTGGCATCGATACAACACCTTTCACACCACTATTCTTACTTTTTTTCACGTCCGTAAGCATTAATGATTTTTCGAACTAAACTGTGACGAACCACATCAATTTCTGTTAAATAAACGAAGCCAATATCAGTAATATCCTCTAACACCTTAATTGCATTAAGTAATCCCGAATCCTTACCTCGCGGCAGGTCAATCTGTGTAACGTCACCATTTATAACCATTTTGGAACCATTTCCTAAACGCGTTAGGAACATCTTCATCTGTTCACTTGTCGTATTCTGCGCCTCGTCAAGAATAACAAAAGCATTATTTAGGGTTCGCCCGCGCATATAGGCAAGTGGAGCAATTTCAATCAATCCACGCTCTAAATAACGGTTTACGTGCTCAACTCCTAGTAATTCGAACAGCGCATCGTAGATTGGTCGTAGATAGGGATCGACCTTTTCCTGCATATCCCCTGGTAGAAAGCCTAAACTTTCCCCCGCCTCAATCGCGGGTCGCGTTAGCACGATTCTTTTAACTTCACCCTTTTTAAGCGCGACAACTGCTAGTACCACCGACAAAAAAGTTTTGCCGGTTCCCGCCGGACCAATCCCAAAAACAATGTCCTTCTCAGCAATCGTGTTTAAATAATGCTTCTGACCGATTGATTTAGGCATAATATCCTTGCCGTTATAGGTTGTAATAATTTTCTTGTTGAATAACTCAAGCAGTTCATTGGTTAAATCCTTCTGAGCCAATTCAATTGCATAATATATATCCTTTTCACTTAACAGATAACCCTTTTTAATCAAAACCAAAAGAACCTCAAGCATATGCCCGGTGCGGTCAACCTCTTCAGGTGGACCAGTAAGGACAATATCCTCATTTCTTGTTAGAATTTTCACTTGGGTTTCTTTTTCAATGATGTCGATATGTACCTCATTTAAGCCGAATAGTTTTAGACGTTCAGCTGAATTCCATATATTCAATTCCTTAGAATATGGCTCTGCTAGCAAAAAGTATCAGTCTCCTTTTAAATTATTTTTCTGTATCTCCTAATCTCATTATACAATAAACTATAATTATAGTGATAAAAAAGGGCGTATCACATCGATACACCCTATTTGCGCCCTAAAGTAAAAGCTCCTGCACAATTCTATTTATTATTTTTCCATCGGCGCGCCCTTTTACTGCTGGCATTACTAGCCCCATTACCTTTCCCATATCTGCCTTGCTACTTGCTCCTAGGTCGGCAATGGCTGCAGTAATAATCTTGCGCACTTCCTCTTCGTTAAGTTGTTCAGGTAGATACTCTTCGATAATTTCAATCTCTGCCTCTACCTTTGTAGCTAAATCTTCGCGATTCCCTTTAATGAATTCTGCAAGTGAATCTTTTCTCTGCTTCATCTCACGTGCAAGAACATCTAGTATCTGGTCATCTGTTAATGGAGCTTTCTTTTCAAGTTCAGCATATTTAATTGAAGACAGCACCATTCTAATTACAGAAAGCTTAGATTTATCTCGCGCCTTCATCGCTAACTTCATATCGCTAGTCAACTGATCTTGTATAGACATGACTCCCAGGCCCCCTAGAACTTTCGTTTACGTGCGGCTTCAGACTTCTTCTTACGTTTAACGCTTGGCTTGTCATAATGTTTACGCTTTTTAACCTCCGCCATTGTACCGTCTTTGGCTATATTGCGTTTAAAACGGCGAAGGGCACTATCTAGTGATTCGTTTTTCTTAACGTGAATTTCTGACATATAACATCCCTCCCTCCACATTACCGAGCATGGTAATGCTTAGCAAAGTGCAAATTACAAATAAAGAAACTAATTTAAATTATATTATATCTGCTTTTGAAGTGTCAACCTGGTTAATTAGATGGAGCTTGATTCTTGCCAAAGGGCAGTTTCTCTCCTGCCAAAAGATGATAGTGAATGTGATAAACAACCTGTCCGCCATCCTCGCGACAATTGTTTATTAGGCGAAATCCGTCATCGGCAACTCCCAATCGTTCTGCAACCTGCTGAACAAAACCATGGAGTCGTCCCATTAACAGTGAATCCTCCTCTGTTAAGTCCATATAAGTTTCTATATGTTTCCTGGGAATTATCAAGACGTGAATCTTCGCTACGGGATTAATATCATAGAAAGCAACAAACTCATCATCTTCATATATTATGTTGGCTGGCGCCTCATGATTGGCAATCTTACAGAATATACAATCACTCATCAAACATTCACCTCACTATGTTTGTTTATTATAACATAAAAAAATTTAGTATTCTATATTAACCTACCATAAGATAATTTCGCGCTTGTGCTCTCCAAACGAACAAGACAGACTTCACCAACAAGAGAGCTGTCGCCGGTAAATATCACAGGAATATAATTATCAGAGTGGCCGAACAACTCACCGCTTACCAGTTGTTCACCCTGTGAAAACTCAGGAATAACCTTGACCGTCTCACCAACATAACTTTTGCGGTAAGCAAGAGCTAGTTTGTCCGACAGTTTTATTAATTCTCTGGCACGTTCGTGTTTAGACTCATTGGAAAGTTGGTCAGGCATTAAAGCGGCTGGTGTTCCTCTTCTCTGGGAGTAAGGAAAAATATGCAGCTCTGAAAACTTCATCTCTTCAATATAATGATAACCCAACTGATATTCTTCCTCTGTTTCACCAGGAAAGCCTGTAATTATATCTGTCGTAATTGCAATCCTTGGCAATATCCCTCGTACCTCAGCAATTTTTTCACTAAATTGCTTAGTATTATAATTGCGTTTCATCGCCTTTAAAATCCGGTCATCTCCAGCCTGTAAGGGAATATGTAGGTGGCGAGCAATTTTGTCTGATTCTTTCAACACTTGTAAGAACTCTTCGGTTAGTTGATTTACCTCAATTGAACTGACTCGGATCCGCTCTAAGCCTTCAATTGCTGAAAGTTCACCTAACAATTTGGCAAGATTGTAATCTTCCAAGTCCTCACCGAAGGCGCCTGTATGTATACCAGTTAAAACAATTTCTCGATAACCATTAGCAACAAGCTGTCTTACCTGCTTAAGAATCGCTTCTGGTTGACGGCTACGCGATAAACCACGCGCCCAAGGGATTATACAATAGGTGCAGAAATTATTGCATCCATCCTGAATCTTAACCGTTGCTCGCGTACGATCAGAAAAACTGGTTAGGGACAATTCTTCGTACTCGCGCAACTTCATAATATCGGTTACGTTTGTTAGACCTGCAAACTCTGTACTTACTAGCCTTTGCTCAGTTTCAGTCGCTTGATACTTAGCAAGCAACTCCGCGAGCTGGTTTTTGTGCTCTGTGCCGATAATAATGTCGACACCAGGAATAGTCGCTACCACTTCTTCATCTAGCTGAGAGTAGCAGCCGATTACCACAATTGTTGCAGCAGGATTTCGTTTTATGGCACGACGAATCATCTGCCGACTTTTGCGAGCAGCGTTATTCGTAACTGTACAAGTATTTATAATATAAAAGTCAGCTAACTCATCAAAGCTAACACGTTCGTAGCCTTGACCAGTTAGCTGCTCACTAATTGCTTCTGTCTCATAATGATTCACCTTACACCCTAATGTGTGTAGGGCAACTCTGTTTTTACTCATTCCATCAAATCCCTTAATCTGTCCTCAAATAATCTTTATTTAAGCTCAATCCTTCTGAGCAACAAAAGTCACCCAATCCTGCTCCTGCATTCTTTTAACAATTTTCATCCCATTTGCTTCGATGCTATCTGCAACAAGAGTCGCTTTTGGCTCGATAATACCAGAAGCAATAAAATAGCCGCCCGGCTTAAGTAGCCGTCCAACCTCATCAGTAAATTGCAATATTACCTCTGCCAGAATATTGGCCACTATCACATCTACCGGCTCAGCTACATCTCGCAAAAGATTTCCCGCGCACACTTTTACCTGCTCATTCATCTGATTTAGTAGAATGTTTTGTTTGGCACTCGCTACCGCTACCGGATCTAGATCGATTGCTAATACTGAAACAGCACCCAATTTAGCAGCAGCGATGCTAAGCACGCCTGTACCGCAGCCAACATCAATTACCTGCTCACCGCCAGCTAGCACCAGCTCTAGCGCTCTAATTGAGAGCACAGTTGTTGGATGAGTTCCTGTACCAAAAGCCATCCCCGGATCAAGCTCAATTAACAATTGATTCTCCTTCACCGTCGTCTGTTCCCAGGTTGGTGAAATTAAGAAACGCTCAGAAACCTGGACTGGTTTGTAATACTGTTTCCAGCTATGTGCCCAATCCTCCTCAGCCACCTCAACAAGTTCCAACTGACCACTGCCAACATCAAGACCTAGGTTTTGCAGCCTTTCTAATTCCTGCCTAACCATTTCCATCAGCTCACCAGTATTTGTAACACCTGCCAGTTGAGACTGAGAATCTCCATTAACAAAATAGGCCTTAACGCGCACACCCTCCGCTGGAAAATCGTCAGAGTTCAGCTCATAAATTTCACCATAGCGGCCGCTATAATCAACAAAGGGGGTTTCCGAATCCTCAATTACTACACCGCCGCTACCCAGATCGTGAAAGAAATCTGCCACCGGCTGCATCGCAGCATGAGTTGTATAGACTGATATCTCAGACCATCTCATCGGAACCCCCCCTTTTTTATTGACCCTGTAATTTATTTTTTAATATTATCTTTAATATTATCCTTGACCTTACCGAAAAATGACTTGTCAGCTGGTGTTAACTTCTCACCACTTAATTCAGCTAATTGGCGCATTAAATCTTTCTGCTCGGCATTCAGTTTCGTCGGAGTAACGACAGTCACCTTAACATACTGGTCGCCCCGACCGCTCGAACGTATACGTGGAACTCCTTTGTTGCGCATGCGGAAGCTTGTTCCGGTCTGCGTCCCAGCTGGTATTTTCAGCTTAATATTACCATCAACCGTAGGTACCTCAACTTCATCACCAAGAGTTGCTTGCGCAAATGATATATCTAATTTATAGAAAATATCATTCCCCTCGCGCTTAAAATACTTGTGTTGTTTAACATGAATTACAATAAACAAGTCGCCAGCCGGGCCACCATTGGTTCCAGCTTCACCTTCACCAGAAACCCTGATTTGTGAACCTGTGTCAACACCTGCTGGTATTTTAATTTTAATCTTCTTACGATTACGAACGCGACCGCTACCAGAGCAAGTTTCGCAAGGATCTTTAATTATTTTGCCTGTGCCGTCACAGACTGAGCACACACGGCGATTAACAATTCTGCCAAAAGGTGTGTTCTGCACTACCTCTTCCTGACCAGTTCCCCGACAATTTGAACAAGTCTCCGGCTTAGTCCCCGCCTTCGCACCTGTCCCTTGGCAAGTATCACAGTCCTCTTCACGCGGAATCGTAATCGTTGTCTCTTTACCAAAAATAGCCTCTGTAAATTCAATTGTCATATTATATTGTAGATCAGCGCCTTGGCGAGGTGCATTCGGATTACGCGAACGACCTCGTCCACTTCCACCGAAAAACATATCGAAAATATCGCCAAAATCACCGAAACCTTGACCGCCAAAGCCACCTGTACCAGTATAACCACCAGCACCACCGCCAAAGCCAGCCTGTGCCCCAGCATGACCAAATTGGTCGTACTGCGCCTTCTTCTGCGCGTCGTTTAGAGTATCGTAGGCTTCTTGCACCTCGATAAACTTCGCTTCAGCACCTTCCTCTTTATTTACATCGGGATGATACTGACGAGCAAGGTTGCGGTATGCTTTTTTAATCTCATCCTGTGATGCGTCTTTATCAACGCCTAAAACTTCATAGTAGTCTCTTTTGCTCATCCATTTCCTCCCTCTAAGTTAGTTACCTATTTGCCTATTATTTTTCTTCTTCTTTTTCTTCTTCGTCTACTTCCTCATAGTCTGCTTCAAATACATCCTCATCAGTTGCGGTATGATCTTTGCCAGCTTCATCAGCTGCTGCTTGCTCTTGTGCCGCCTGCTCGTATAGTTTAACTGATAGTTGTTGGATTATCTCGCTTAGACGATCAGATGCAGCCTTAGTTGCTTCAGTATCTTCGACCTCTAGTGTAGCTTTAAGTGCTTCCTTAGCTTCATTCGCATTATCGATCTCCGCTTGGTCCACCTTACCTTCAAGTTCTTTTAGCGTTTTCTCTGTTTGATAAATTAGGCTATCTGCCTCGTTGCGTACTTCAACCGCTTTCTTGCGCTTTTTGTCCTCTTCGGCATTTAACTCAGCCTCTTTAACCATTTTATCAATTTCCTCATCGGATAAACCGCTAGAAGAAGTGATCGTTATCTTCTGGCTTTTACCAGTACCCATATCCTTCGCTGATACATTAACGATACCGTTAGCATCAATATCAAAGGTTACTTGAATTTGTGGAATACCACGTGGTGCTGGTGGAATATCTGTTAATTGGAAACGGCCAAGTGTCTTATTATAGGAAGCCATTTCACGTTCCCCTTGTAATACATGAATATCAACCGCAGTCTGTGCGTCTGCAGCCGTTGAGAATATCTGTGATTTACTGGTTGGAATA
The DNA here is from genome assembly GCA_964551195.1 of uncultured Caryophanales bacterium. GTDB lineage: Bacteria > Bacillota > Bacilli > Tepidibacillales > Tepidibacillaceae > CAYZPB01. The sequence goes on from CAZKBI010000017.1 coordinate 20,186, forward strand.
GTCGTATTCCGCTCAATCAACTTCGTAAAGACACCACCAAGTGTCTCAATACCAAGTGATAGTGGAGTTACATCTAGTAGAACAATGTCCTTAACATCGCCAGCTAAGATACCACCTTGAATCGCCGCACCAAGTGCAACAACCTCGTCTGGATTAACACCTTTATGTGGTTCTTGTCCCGTGAATTTTTTGATTGCATCCTGTACTGCCGGAATTCGCGTAGAACCACCAACAAGGATAACTTTATCGATCTCTTTTGCCGTAATGCCAGCGTCCTTTACAGCGCGGCGCAATGGCCCCATTGTCTTTTCGACTAAACCAGCTGTCATCTCGTCAAATTTCGCACGTGTTAAGTTAATATCTAAATGTTTGGGACCAGATGCGTCAGCTGTAATAAATGGTAGCGAGATGTTTGCTGTAAGCGCACTGCTAAGCTCCATTTTTGCTTTCTCGGCTGAATCGCGCAGTCGCTGTAAAGCCATTTTGTCTTGGCTTAAATCAATACCGTTGGACTTTTTGAATTCAGCAACTAGATAATCAACTATAATTTGGTCGAAATCATCGCCACCAAGTTTATTATCACCGCTTGTCGATTTAACCTCAAATATTCCATCTCCTAACTCAAGAATGGAAACGTCAAAAGTACCGCCACCAAGGTCAAAAACCAAAATCGTATGGTCCTCTCCCTTATCCATCCCATAAGCAAGTGCAGCCGCTGTTGGTTCGTTAATAATTCTCAGAACTTCCAGTCCAGCAATTTGGCCAGCATCCTTCGTAGCCTGTCTCTGGCTGTCGCTAAAATATGCAGGGACAGTGATAACCGCTTGAGTTACCGTTGTACCAAGATAGCTCTCCGCATCCTTTTTCAACTTCTGCAAAATAAGTGCGGAAATTTCTTCTGGTTTATATTTTTTTCCATCAATGTCGACAACGTGATTAGTACCAATCTGCCTTTTAATTGAAAGTACAGTATTTGGATTCGTAACTGCCTGTCTTTTGGCAATTTCACCCACTAGACGCTCGCCATCTTTCGTGAATGCTACTACTGACGGCGTAGTCCTACTACCTTCAGCGTTAGCTATAACGACTGGCTCGCCACCTTCCATTACTGCGACAACTGAATTTGTTGTTCCTAAGTCAATACCAATTACTCTACTCATTTAAATTCCTCCATTACTATATATTTTCTTGTTTATCCTCTGTTGTATTCTTTATTTATATACTGATACCATCGCAGGACGAATTACTCGATCCTTAAAGGTATAACCTTTCTGAATTTCCTCGGCTATCATTCCTGCCTCGCCGCCTTCCACTTGCATTACCGCTTGATGATACTCTGGGTCAAAAATTTCCCCCATAGCCACTATCTCTACTAATCCACTAGCGGTCAGCTTTTCCATGAATTGCCGATAAACAATCTCAATTCCCTCGACCAGCCCTTCACAGCCTGGATCCTGGTTAGCAGTTGCAACAGCACGTTCAAAATTATCCCAGACAGGTAATAATTCAGCTATGAACTGTCCTATAATGTAGTTTGCAATTTCGTTTTTTTCCTGTGTTGTACGTTTGCGAAAGTTGTCGAAATCTGCCTGACCACGAAGTAGCTTGTTCCTTAGCTCTTCATTCTCTGCCTGCAAAGCTTCTAGTTCAATCACTTCATCCGTTACTTTTTCCTTCTTTTTAGCCACTAACACCCACCTCCTACACCAAATATCGCAATATATATTCCGAATAATCATCGGTTAATGCATCTAGAATTCTAATTACACGATTATAATCCATTCGAGTCGGGCCAAAAATTCCAATCGTTCCCATCGGTCTGCCATCAACGTGGTAGCTAGCTGTAATAATACTCAAATTACTTCCCCCAGCAATATTCCCATCTAGACCGATTCGAACTTCAATCCCAGCACTTGCTGTCTCTAGCAGCCTTTTAACCATATCTGTATGTTCAAACATCCCCAAGAGCCGGCGAATCGATTCAACATTGCTAAACTCTGGTTGGTTGAGTAAATTACCGGTACCACCAAAATATATTTTGTTCTC
>CAZKBI010000017.1:22331-26414 GCA_964551195.1 uncultured Caryophanales bacterium
ATTATGAAGATCAGGTCCCATAATAATGCTTGTATAGGTGGTTAGGTCAGAGAGAATATTAGCTGTTTCTTCAAGCACCTGTTCAAACTGATTTTTATGCTGTGCAAAATTCTGGCGAATACTTGCTAGTAATTTCTTCGACGCAACAAGTTCTTGCGGATTAATTAAGTTGTCCACGTAGTATCGATAGCCTTTATTGGTAGGGATACGACCAGCCGATGTATGTGGTTGCTCAAGATAGCCCGTCTCCTCTAAATCTGCCATCTCATTTCGAATCGTTGCCGAACTATAAGGGATATCGCCTATTTTGGAAATAGAGCGCGATCCGATCGGCTCAGCATACTTAATATATTCATCAACAATCGCTTGTAGAATCTGTTTCTGTCTATCTGTTAACAAGTAAATCACCTCCTAGCAAAAAAAATACTTGCCCAAAAATAAAAAAACATATATTTCTGTATCTGTTAGCACTCTGTTGTGGTGAGTGCTAACCATCCTAAAGATACCAGAAATATAAGGGTTTGTCAATCATTTTGAGTAAAGAAAAAGTACAATTACTTGAGGAATTCAAGGTTGACTTGATTGCCGAAAAGTAGCCCCTCTTCAGTCAATTTAATTCGCTCAGCATTGATGGCAATCAAACCCAGAGCCAACAACTTTTCTATCGCTTCCGCATGATCCTGGATTAAATCCGATCCATAACGTTCACGATAATCGGTTAAACTTACTCCCTCAAGCATGCGCAGCCCAAGAATCATTGTGTCCTCTTTTTGCTCCTCTTGGGAAGGAGTGTGACGAGTAAATTGCACCGCTTGCAATAATTCGGATGGAATTTCCCTATTGCTTACTGACAATTGGCTGCCACTTAAGTCGGCAATATACTGAGCGACGTTCGACTGATTAGCATAACGTATGCCATTTAAATAACCATGCGCACCAGCTCCAGCAGCAAGGTACTCCTGATTTAACCAGTAGGTCTGATTATGGCGCGATTTAAAACCAGGCCTAGCATAGCTACTAATCTCATAACGATCATAACCGTGCTCAGCTAGTTTAGCGACCGTTAGCTGGAACATGGCTAGCTCATCTGATTCGTTAGGTAGAATAAGTTCCCCTGCTTCTTGCATTTTATAGAAAGGAGTTCCTTCTTCGACCGTCAGACTATACACAGAGAGATGCGGGACTGCTAATTCAATCACTTGCTCCAAGCTCGTTTCTAAATCAGCCATTTTCTGCTTTGGAATTCCAAACATTAAATCTAGGCTAAGATTATCTATCCCAGCAGAGCGCAGTTGCTCAACAGCTTGGTAAATTTCTGAAACATTGTGAATTCGGCCTAGTTCGCTAAGTAGCTCATCCTGAAAAGCTTGCGCTCCCAAACTAACTCTGTTGATCTGCGCTGACTTAAGTGCCGCAACCTTTTTGTTAGTCAGAGTACCAGGATTAGCCTCAATCGTATACTCCAATTCATTATCTAGAGAAAAATTATCAGAAATCGTCGCAAACAATAGAGTAAGCTGTTCGGCAGATAGAATTGTCGGTGTTCCACCACCAATATAGACCGTTGAGAGTGATTCATATTTATTCTCACTACTTAACAACTTAAGTTCAACCGCTAAAGCGTGTAAATAATTATCAATTAAATGCTCGCTGTTCGCCAGCGAACTAAAATCACAATAGTCACACTTTCGTTGACAGAAAGGCAGGTGAATATAGAGCGACTTTGCCATCTTACTCGTCTTCCATCTTCAGCAGGGCCATGAAAGCTTCTTGCGGCACTTCAACGGAACCGATTGACTTCATACGTTTTTTACCTTCTTTTTGTTTGTCGAGCAACTTCCGTTTTCGTGAAATGTCGCCGCCATAACATCGTGCTGTGACATCCTTTTTCAGCGCGCTTATATTCTCACGCGCGAGTATCTTGTTACCGATAGCTGCTTGAATTGGCACCTCGAACATCTGACGCGGAATTAGTTTACGAAGCTTCTCAGTAATTAATCGTCCACGTTGCTGGGCATTAGCACCATGTGTGATAAAAGAGAGTGCATCGACTTTTTCGTTATTTAAGAGAATATCAACCTTTACTAGCTTGGACGGACGATACCCGCTAATCTGATAATCAAGTGAGGCATAGCCACGTGTATGTGATTTAAGCTGGTCAAAAAAATCATAAATTATCTCCGATAATGGCATATCATAGGTAAGCTGAACACGAATATTATCCAGATACTGCATATCGACATACTCACCGCGCTTCCGCTGGCAGAGCTCCATTACGGGACCAACATATTCATTGGGGACTAGAATTTTGGCTATTACATAGGGCTCCTCGATATGATCAATTAAAACTGGATCAGGCATAAAACTCGGATTTTCTACCAACTTCTTTTCGCCTTTTGTTGTATAAACATGATAGACGACGCTTGGCGTAGTCGTAATTAAAGAGATATCGAATTCGCGTTCAATCCGTTCTTGGATTATCTCCATATGGAGTAGCCCTAAGAAACCGCACCGAAAACCAAAGCCCAGAGCTTGTGATGTCTCAGGTTCATATTTTAATGCACTATCGTTTAGCTCAAGTTTCTCTAAAGCTTCGCGCAGCGCTATATATTGGTTGGTCTCGATTGGATAGAGTCCACAATAAACCATTGGATTAACGCGGCGATAGCCAGGCAGTGCTTTTGCTGCAGGCCTTGACGCATCGGTAATCGTATCACCAACCTGCGTATCTTTAACATTTTTCATCGAGGCAACGATAAAGCCAACATCACCAACAAGCAATTCTTTGGTATCCGTCATCTTCGGTTTAAAAACCCCGACTTCATTTACTTCAAAGGTCTTGTTGGAGTTCATCATTTTGATGCGCATGCCTGGGCGGACTGACCCATTAACAATTCGTGTATAAACTATAACGCCCTTATAGGGGTCGTAGTGTGAGTCAAAAATTAGCGCCTGTAAGGGCTCATCCATGGAGCCACTCGGTGCTGGCACTTTCGCCACGATCTGTTCCAGTATTTCTCCAATGCCGATGCCCTCCTTAGCCGAAGCCAAGACTGCTTCTGAAGCGTCTAGACCAATTATATCCTCGATCTCTTTTTTGATGCGCTCTGGATCAGCGGCGGGCAGATCAATTTTGTTAATCACTGGTAGAATCTCTAAATCGTTTTCTAAGGCTAGATAAACGTTTGCCATGGTCTGCGATTCAATCCCTTGGGCAGCGTCAACAACTAATATTGCACCCTCACAGGCAGCAAGCGACCGCGACACCTCATAGGTAAAGTCGACATGCCCTGGTGTGTCAATTAGATTAAGATAGTACTCTTCACCGTCAAGTGCTTTGTAAGTAAGGCGAACTGCCTGCAGCTTGATCGTGATACCACGCTCGCGTTCCAAGTCCATATGGTCAAGCAGTTGCGCTTCCATATCACGTTGCTCAACTGCACCAGCGTATTCCAATATCCGATCGGCAAGCGTCGACTTGCCATGGTCGATATGGGCGATAATTGAAAAGTTTCGTATTCTTTGTTGTCGATTCTCGATAGTCATTAATAGCCTCCTAGCTTAGTTAACATTTATCCGATTTATTATATCAGTAAAATATTAGGTTAACAATATATAGAAAAGTCCAAGTCCTTTTTCTTGCTTTATTGCCCTGTATGTGTTAATATATTGCAAGTTAGAGTGGTTTATTTCGAGGAGGTGACTGTAATGCCAAATATTAAAACAGCAATTAAACGCGTTAAAGTTAATGAAAAGAAAAGAGTCCAGAATACAGCACAAAAATCGGCGCTTCGTACTTCGATAAAGAATTTTGAAGCAGCTGTTGAGAATAAAGATGTTGAAAAAGCGGGTGTGACACTTGCAACGGCGACGAAAAATATTGATAAGGCAGTAACAAAAGGCCTAATCAAGAAGAATAAAGCCGCAAGAAAAAAATCTCAAATCGCACTTAAATACAATGAGTTAGTAAAAGAAGAGTCTGCAACAGAAGTAGTTTAAGAAATTAAACAGAAAATAAAATCCACCTCAATGGTGGATTTTTTATCGTTTAAAGACTATTTAGTCGCCAGATTTTTAATGGTG
>CAZKBI010000018.1:0-23425 GCA_964551195.1 uncultured Caryophanales bacterium
TTGGAATCAGGACTTTCAAGGTTATACATTATAGAAAATGCAAAAAAGAGTTTAATGCCTGGTTTTTATTTTGCCCTAAAGTCTACCCGTTTTCAGATTTATTTTACTATATTGCATAAGCAGCGACTTTTATTGCCTCTTTAAACCACTTAAAATAATTATTTAAAGAGGCAATAAACTGAGCGGCGTTGCAATTAGAAAATAAATCCTTAGATGCTGTTCTTTTCCCACATATTTGATAGAATGGTTAAGAGTATTTTTCCGAAAGAGGGATGTTGCTTGCTCAAATTAAAACGCTTTCTTAAACCCTTCGCAATCGGGTTAATTCTGGCAATCGGCCTACTATTCGTGCAAGCGCTTGCTGAATTAAGTTTGCCTAATTACATGTCTCGAATCGTTAACGTCGGTATTCAACAGAGCGGGATTGAGAGCCCGGTTCCCGAGGAACTATCAGCTGAGGGGATGCAGCTTGTGCAGATTTTCATGAGTAAAACTGAACGCAACTTAGTTAACAACCAATACGAATTTAATGATACAGAAAATACATACGCATTAAAGGAATCTTTAAAGGATTTCGATGCGACGACAACTGCTAACCTAGAGCAGGCTTTTGGACTTGCCGCCGCAACCTTTGTCGAATTAGTCATGATGGATATGGAAATGGAAGCTGTCTCACCTGAACAGACTGACTTCTCGCTAATCTATTCCTATCTACCTATGCTTGAGGCACTGCCGCAGGCAGAGATTGATGCAGCGCGGTCTATTGCACTTCGCCAAGAACCAATGATGCTCCTGCAATCGGGTATCATGTTGACCAAAGGCTTCTACCAAGAACTTGGAGTCGACCTTGGGGCATTACAGACTAAATATATTCTACAAATCGGACTGCGGATGCTCGTCATCGCCTTAATCGGCCTTTTGGCTGCAGTCGCTATCGGCTTTCTTGCAGCACGAATTTCAACCGGTGTCGCACGCAACCTGCGTGGTGCCGTGTTCACGAAAGTCGAATCTTTTTCCGCTAGGGAATTTAACAAATTCTCCACCGCCTCACTTATTACTCGAAATACCAATGATGTTACGCAGCTGCAGACGCTGGTAATGATCGGTATTCGGATGGTTGCCTACGCACCAGTGCTAGCTATCGGCGGTATTATTATGGCGCTTAGCAAGTCGCCGTCGATGGGCTGGATTATAGGTCTTGCAACTATTCTGCTGCTAGTACTTATTACTATTATTTTGTTGATTGCTCTACCGAAATTCAAAATAATACAGAAACTAATCGACAAGCTGAACTTAGTTTCGCGCGAGAATTTGAGTGGACTAATGGTGGTGCGCGCTTTTGGGAATCAGGAGCATGAGATTGAACGTTTCGACCAGGCTAATATTGACTTAACTAGAACCAACCTCTTTATTAATCGTGTAATGGTTTTCATGATGCCAGCAATGATGCTTATTATGAACGGCGTTATGGTACTGATTCTCTGGGTGGGCGCGGAGCATATTGCTACCTCAACAATTCAAGTCGGTGACATGATGGCCTTTATGCAGTATGCCATGCAGATTATTATGTCTTTCCTCATGATGTCCATGCTCTTCATTATTCTGCCACGTGCGGCGGTTTCTGCTGAACGTGTTAACGAGGTTCTGGATACAGAACTTTCAATTACTGATCGAGAAGAGCCACTGAGTTGGGGCGAGAATCGAGTTGTGGCAAATCGAGGACTTGTTGAGTTCACTAATGTTGATTTCCGCTATCCAGATGCTGAGGAGAATGCACTGTGTGATATTACTTTCACCGCTCAGCCAGGCACGACAACTGCAATTATCGGTTCAACCGGTTCCGGCAAATCGACGATTGCTAACCTGATGCTTCGCTTTCACGATGTTACTGGCGGTTCAATCAGAATAAATGGTATTGATCTCCGCGATTTAGCAATAACTGAGTTACGTGATGTGATTGGTTATGTCCCGCAGAAAGGTGTTCTGATGTCGGGAACAATTGCTTCTAACGTCAGCTATGGCCGACCGGACGCTAGTTATGAAGAGATGGCTGAGGTGGCGAGAGTCGCACAGGCGTCAGATTTTATCAACGAAAAAGAAGACCAGTTTGATGCAGTAATTTCTCAAGGGGGAAGCAATATCTCTGGCGGTCAGAAACAGCGCTTAGCAATTATGCGTGCTTTAATTAAAAAACCGGAGATTCTAATATTTGATGATAGCTTTTCAGCGCTTGATTATCGAACAGATTCGCTGCTGCGAAAAGCCTTAAAAGAGTATGCGGCACACACAACGCAGATAATTATCGCACAACGCGTCAGTACGATCATGCAAGCGGAGCAGATTATTGTCTTAGATAATGGTGAAGTTGTTGGAATCGGCACACATCAAGAGTTACTAGCTAGCAGTCCAACCTATTACGAAATTGCCTCCTCGCAGTTGTCGAAGGAGGAATTGCTATGAGTGAAAAGAAACAAGGCAGACCAGCTGGTGTTATGGGCGGTCATGGCAGCGGCGGACCACTGAGCGGTTTAGTTGGTCCAAAAGAAAAACCAAAAGATTTTAAAGGAGCTCTACTTAAGCTACTCCGTTATTTGGGCAGCTATAAATGGGCGATTCTGGCGGTCTGGTTTTTCGCAATCGTTTCGACAGTCCTAGCAAATTGGGGACCCAAAATACTCGGTTCTGCGACTGACGTTCTTTTCGATGGTGTGATGCAGCAAGTTGCCGGAAGGGGGTCTATTAATTTTGACCGAATTGCTGAAATTCTGCTATTCCTAATAGGTATCTACCTACTTAGTGCCTTTCTCGCCTTTATACAGGGATTCGTTATGTCCGGTGTAACGATGAAGTTAACCTACCGTCTGCGTAAGGATATTATGGCCAAGTTGCAGCGCTTACCTGTCAGGTATTACGACAGGACTCCATACGGTGAGCTACTTTCGCGGATTACTAACGACGTTGACTTGATTAGTTCGACACTTAATCAGAGTCTAATCCAGATTATTACGTCGATTACTTCAATAATTACAATCACGGTTATGATGCTGACAATCAGTTGGAAGCTGACTCTAATAACCTTACTGATTCTGCCTCTTTCTTTTGTTGTTATCAGGATTATCGTGCGCAAGTCGCAAGGGCATTTTGCTAATCAGCAGAAATACCTTGGTCATGTTAATGGTCACGTAGAAGAAATGTTCGGTGCACATACGGTTGTTAAAGCCTTTAACGGCGAGGAACAATCAGTCGAGCTCTTTGATGAATATAATGATAAGCTTTACAATTCGGCCTGGAAAGCTACTTTCCTATCTGGCATGATGATGCCAATAATTCGATTTCTTGGTAATATGATTTATGTCGTGATAGTTTTAGTGGGCGGAATTTTTATAACTCTTGGCACAATGTCTGTTGGTGGCATTCAAGCCTTTATTCAATACGCACGTGCTTTTACTGAGCCAATCTCTTCTATCGCTAATATCTCGAATATTCTGCAGCAGACTGCAGCTGCTTCCGAACGTGTCTTCGAACTGTTAGAGGAAGAGGAAGAACCTGCTGAATTAGATAATAGCTTCGACGTCACCGGTAATGTTGCTTTTGAAGACGTTACCTTCGGTTACGAGCCGGAGCAACCCGTTATTCATAACTTCTCAGCACGAGTTGCACCAGGCCAGAAGATTGCTATTGTTGGCCCGACCGGTGCTGGCAAAACGACGCTGGTTAAGCTCTTGATGCGCTTCTACGATGTTGACGAAGGTGCGATTACGATTGATGGTAACGATATAAGATTGTTTAGACGTAACGACCTGCGTGGACTATTCGGTATGGTGCTGCAAGATACCTGGCTCTTTAACGGCTCCATTGCTGAGAATATTCGTTACGGCCGGCTCACAGCAACTGACGAAGAGGTCGTGGCAGCGGCGACAGCGGCGCAAGTGGATCATTTTGTGCGCACGCTACCGGATGGCTATGATATGGTATTAAATGAAGAAGCAGATAATATATCACAGGGACAGAAGCAACTTTTAACTATTGCCCGGGCAATTCTTGCAGATCCACAAATGCTGATTCTGGATGAGGCGACAAGTAGTGTTGATACGCGGACCGAGATTCTGATTCAGCGAGCGATGGAAAATCTGATGCAGGGGCGGACTAGTTTTGTGATTGCACATCGTTTATCAACGATTCGCAACTCTGATATGATTCTAGTGCTTGACCAGGGCGATATTGTTGAGCAAGGGACTCACGATGAATTGCTAGCTCGTGGTGAATTTTATGCTAAACTATATAAAAGCCAGTTTGAATATGATAAGATTGTTTAAGTAAAAAAAAGATGTGGAGGCTAATGATATGCATAGTAAAAAATGGCGTGTGCCCTTAATTACCTTAATAATTGTCCTCTGTCTGTCATTATTACCAACTAGCGTTTTTGCGAATTCAGTTAAGATATATGTCGATGGTGAGGAGTTTGCGGGAAGCAATCAAGCTAAAATAATCAATGATCGCACCTATATTCCGATTCGAACTTATACTGAGATGCTTGGGTTTGACGTAGAATGGTGTCCTGACGAGCGTGCAGTGACGATTTCTGATGGCCAACTAGTTACCAAGTTCTATCAGAATAGTCGACGCGTAATTCAGGACGAGGTAGTGATTTATATGGAACATCGAGCAATTATTGATGGTGGACGAACCTATATACCACTGCGGACGGTTGCCGAGCTCTATGATAAATATATTGATTGGGATGGATCCCGAAACCAAGTCAATATTCGAGATTTTAGAACTTACGAAGTAGGCGAATTTGAGAGCTTCTATGAAATTGCTCAGAATCTGGGCATCTTAGAGATTGCACTACGCGTCTGGAACAATTATGATGAAGGTGAACCGGAAGCGGGTACAATCCTCTACTTAGAGCCAACCGAGAAGGAAACTTTAGATTACTCAAATACGGATACAATAATTTCTTATACAATTGCTGATTTAGAAATGTTAGCCAAAATTATTTACGCCGAAGCAGTTGGCGAGCCATATGAAGGCAAGGTCGCTGTTGGAGCAGTTATTATGAATCGGATTCTCTCGCCGCATTGGCCGAGTACGATTCGTGATGTAATTTATCAACCGAGACAATTCTCACCGATTACAAATGGTCAGTATAATCGCGCCAATCCGACAGACAGCTATTATAAAGCTGCTGAGGAAGCTTTACGTGGTGCTGATCCGGTGAACGGTGCAATTTTCTTCAACAATCCTACAATTTCAAGGGTTGGATATTTCAAGCGACCAATCATTACTCATATTGGGACGCATTGTTTTTATGAATAGGAATTAGGTGGTATTTAATGAAGTTAGAAAATATTAGGAAAATAATGATTTATTTGCTGGTGATTGTGGTTACTTTACTACTTGTTCCTACATTTGCTGTGGCCACTTCTTCAAATAATAACCAGATTCTTGGTGATCCCTTTGATTACTTTACGGAAGAAGAACGGGCAGCAATTATTGAGACAGCACTTGAACTTCCAGAAAGTTATCGTTATCTAATTACACCTGCAGATAAGACGGATTACGACATCAAAACTGAGGCCAAAAAAATCTTTAATAACCTTGAATTTACTCAGGATACAATTTTCATACTGATCTATTCTGGTAAACGTGAGATTTATATTACTACTGGGGATTCCTTACAGCAGAGGAAATTAGATGATCAATTTTTCCGGCAAGAAATAGAAGCCTACTTCATACCTTATGTTACTAATACAGGTGATGTTGCTGGGGCTTTAATTGAACTAACTAAGGCTATTAGTAAAGATATACCATCACAGTTGGATACTTGTAAGAATGAGATTGCGATTCCCCAGAGTCCTGACAGCACTGAGTCACCTATCTTAAACGGTGATGAGGAAGTTCTTAATCCCTGGGTTGTTGTGGCGGCTATTATTGTGCTGTTCTTAGCTCTACTGCTGATTATTATAATTATGATAAAAATTAGGAATAGGAACAAATAGAATGCAGATTAATGATTATCTCTGGGGCATATCACGTGATATCGCCCTAAACTATGATTTTAATTTACTGCCCGCTGCTGATGGCACCGAATTAGATATTGATGATTCCGAGCAGGTGCTTAACCTGAACAGAATTACCAGAAAAGAAGTAATCTACATTCGCCTAGCTCCGCTTGGCTATATCTGGCCTAACCATATCCAGAATGATATGTTGCAAATGGGAAAAGTTGTCCAACAAGTATCGGACCAGCTTCGTGGCAAGCCAGTTCGCTTGATTAATCTATATATTTTTTCGCAGACTCCATCGGTGGAGGTTGCGCAGGTCCTATTGGATAACCAACTAGTTACCGGCAAAAAAACTACAATCCACTTCGGTTATATCGATGTCGAAACACAAGATGTAAGGATCCCATCTCAGGTGTTCGCCAAAACACCGCTAGAGCGGGAAATTTTTGTTGATCGACTGGAACAGGATAAGCAAGTTGTTCCATCAGAAATGTTGGCGGAAATCCGCACACAGCAGGCTGAAGAAAAGCGGAAGATGGTTGACTTTTTCGGTCAAGGAAAACCGATTGTAACATTCTCCCTAATTGCGATCAATGCTCTGGTCCTTTTGGCAATGACTCTGGCGGGCGGCAGCACCGATACTGAGGTTCTCTTGAATTTCGGTGCCAAGGAGTCTTTTCTAATAAAGAGTGGTGAGTATTGGCGCTTTATTACACCTATGTTCCTCCATATCGGGATAACTCATTTTCTTTTTAATAACTTAGCAATCTACTTTTTAGGACGAGCGGTAGAGAATATATTTGGCTCAATCCGCTTCCTGATAATTTATCTTGGTGCTGGGATTGCAGGTAATATTGTCAGCATGATTCTTTCACCTGAAAGTATTGCGGCCGGAGCATCAGGAGCGGTTTATGGACTTTTTGGGGCCTTACTCTATTTTGGACTAATCTATCCCAAACTATTTTTTTCAACGGTTGGTCGCGATATTATTGTGATTCTAGGAATTAATATAATATTTGGATTTACGATGCCTAACATTGATTTTTTCGCGCACTTCGGAGGCCTTTTTGCCGGATTCTTGGTTGCTGCCTTAACGCACATGCCCCGCGGCGATATGAAGCGTAAACTCTGGTTAACGATACTTTCTATTGCACTCTTACTTAGTTTAGCGGGTGCGACAGTCTATGCAGTTCAGGAGGAGCCAACAACAGCGAGCGCCGCAATTTATCTGGTTGGACAGAGTGCATTGCAGAAGGGTGATATTGAAAAAGCTGAGGAAATCTTTAGTTTCCTCGTTGAAATCTACCCTGAGGAGGCGTTCTTTAATTTTTATTATGGAAATACTCTACTGACAATCGAGGATTTTCCCGGTGCGATTAAACAGTATGAGCTTGCCATAGAGAAGGATGCCAATTTTCCTGAGGCCTATTATAATTTAGCTTTAATTGAAATATTTAATCAGAATTATAAAGGGGCGATTGAGCTCTTAGAAAAAACACTGGAACTTGAGCCAGACTTTACGGAGGCAGCCGACTTAATACTACAAATAGAACAGGATATGAGAGGTTTTTAAGATGAAATCGCTTGCTCAGGATAAAAAAAAGGGTCTTATACTAATCTATACTGGTAACGGTAAAGGGAAAACCTCTGCCGCGGTCGGTTTAGCAGTTCGAGCAGCTGGTTATGACCAGCGTGTTGGCTTTTTTCAATTTATTAAATCTGCGGAGTCATTTTCTGGTGAAATTCGTTCACTTAAGCGCCTCGACGTTGAGGTAGAACAACTGGGAATCGGCTTTACCTGGGAGAAAACAGTCGAGGAGCAACGTGCAAGCTTAGCTCAGGCCTGGCAATTTGCTAAGGGGCGTATTCTCTCTGGTGAATACGATTTAATCGTGCTCGACGAGCTGAACTATGCTCTTGCCATTACTGGTTTTGCGATTGATGATATTCTGCCGCTTGCGGAGGTTGTAGAGGTTCTACAAAAACGACCCGAGAACTTACATATTGTTATAACTGGACGAGGTCTGCAGGAAGAACTATTGGAAATTGCCGACTTGGTTTCTGAGATTGAGATGATTAAACATTATTATAAGGACGGTTTAATTGCGATTGAGGGCATAGATTTATAGTCCCAAGCTGGACTTGTAAGACTGCAATAAATAGGATATGCTGAAGTTAACTTAATAGTGTTTAGTTGATAGGTTCCTCTTTAGAGGATTGAAAGGGAAGTTGGTGCAAAACCAACGCGGTCCCGCCACTGTAATTGGAAGCAACTGCAAAATGTCACTGTCGCGCAAGCGATGGGAAGGCGCAGTATAGCATAGCCAAGAGCCAGGAGACCTGCCTATTGACGAAAGATGTTAACTCTTCGAGGGAAAGAAGTGGCTTCTGACTATGTATAAGTATATTTATACCCAATTATCCCTCAAAATAATTGGGTTTTTATTATTTGAGGGAGGTTATGAAGATGAAAAAAGGTTTTAAAGTGAGTTTTCTTATTTTGTTGATGTTAGTGATGGTTATTGGTAGCCTGGTTGGCTGTGGTTTAAGTGATGAGCCAAATAACGGTGAGAATGAAGGCAACGGACTTGACGAACCCGCAACACCGCAGCGGATTATTAGTTTTTTTCCTAGCAATACTGAGATTCTAGTAGCGCTTGACTTAATTGACCAATTAGTTGCGGTAACGGTCTATGATGATTATCCGGCTGACATTGCCGAACAGGTCGAGTATGTCTTTACGGATGGATTAAATCCAAACGTTGAGAAAGCTCTAAGTCTAAATCCGGATTTAATTGTTTTCGGCGCACATAGTGACGATCTGATCGACGCTTTTGCTAAGTTCGACATTCCAACAGTACAGTATGATCCACAGAGTATTGCTGAAGTCTATGAAACAATTATCGACCTTGGTAAAATAACTAACAGAGTTACTGAGGCAGAAGCACTTGTAACGCAAATGAAGGCGGAGCAGAGCGAACTTAATAAGTTGGTGGAGCAAATACCTCTAACTGAGAGAAAGACGGTCTGGGTGGAGATTTCAGACGACTTATGGACTGTTGGAACTGATACTTTTATGAACGAATTAATTACTAATGCCGGCGGCGTCAATATTGTTGAGCAGGCTGGCTGGTTGCAATTTAGCGAGGAGAAGGTACTCGAGCATGACCCAGATATTATATTTACAACCTATGGTAGTTTCGAGCCTAATGCTGTCGCAAATGTCTTGAAACGTGAAGGTTGGTCCTCGCTTTCAGCAATTCAAGCAGGCGAAGTTTATGATCTTGATAATAACCTTGTAAGTCGCCAAGGACCACGCATCGTTGAGGCAATGTGGCTCTTTGCTGAAAAATTATATCCGGAGCTTTTCGCTGATGATCAAGCGGCGTAAGCTTGCTTATTGGCTTGTCGGCTTATTTGTGCTGCTGATTCTGTCGCTTCTTGCGACCGTCGTAATTGGTGTCGTCAGAATACCGGTAGGAACAGTGATACAGATTCTGGCAAACGAGCTTCCGTTAATAGATATTGAACAGACCTGGAGCGTTCGCGAAGCGGATATAATTCTTAATTTCCGTCTACCGCGGATTTTCCTGGCAATCCTTGTTGGTGCGATGCTGGCTATGGCCGGCGTCGCCTACCAAGGAATATTACATAACCCCCTAGCTGAACCTTTTATTCTTGGAGTTTCCTCGGGTGCAGCAGTTGGAGCCTCAGCTACAATTATTTTTCTTGGTAGCTCGCTGATGGGCTACTTTACGATTCCACTTTTTGCTTTAATTGGTGCGCTGACTACTCTTACACTAGTGATTATGTTATCCAAGGTCCACAACCAGAGCGGCACCCAAACGCTGATTCTGGCCGGTGTAATTATGCAGGCTTTGAACAGTGCGATTCTTGTTTTTCTCGTTAGCATCTCTGGTGATGCAATGGAAAAAGTAATTTTCTGGACCATGGGTAGTCTGGCTAATCGGGATTGGGTTGATGTGGCTGTGCTTGTGCCGGTCTTTCTACTTGGCGCAATCTATCTTCTAACACAGACGCGAGAGCTAAACGTAATGTCACTTGGCGAACGTGCTGCCACACACCTAGGAATGAACGTTGAGCGCAAGAAAATCTCAATCCTTGTCGTTGCTTCTTTTATGGCCGCATCAGCTGTTTCGATTGTGGGAATTATTGGCTTCGTGGGACTAATTATTCCGCATTTGATGCGACTATTAAGCGGCCCCGATCACCGACTATTGGTTCCTTTATCGATACTTGCGGGCTCGATTTTCATGCTCTGGACGGATACGCTGGCGCGGACGATTATATCCGGTCGCGAGCTGCCAATCGGGGTCTTGACCGCTTTTATTGGGGCGCCGGTTTTTGCCTATTTCCTGCGCAAAACTTTAAAGGGGCGCAAGTAATGGTTGCAGAGATGTTAGAAGTAATGTCAGAAAAAATGGAGAAAATGATGAAAAACGTTATACTAGATGTAGAAAATCTCAACTTCGCCTATGAGCCAACACGCCCTGTGCTAAGGGATATTTCGCTTGAGCTATATTCTGGCGAGAGTTTGGGCATCATCGGACCCAACGGTAGCGGCAAAACTACTTTACTCAAGCTCTTGACAGGCATTCTGCCAATCCAATCTGGGAGTGTTAAGATTAATGGTAAGTCGCTTAATAAGTATAGTAAACGCGAGCTGGCAAAATTGTTTGCAGTTGTTGAGCAGGAGGGGATGAGGGAACAGGCTTTTACGGTAGAGGAGATTGTGACCATGGGGCGCTATCCCTGGAAGAAGCTGCTAAGTAACTTGACGGAGCACGATTATCAGATTATTGGGGCGGCAATCACGACTTTTGAGCTGGAAGATTTGCGCTATCAAACCGTTGCCAATCTATCGGGCGGTGAGCGTCAGCTTGTTTCACTTGGACGTGTAATGGCACAGGAGCCGCAGATTCTTTTTCTTGATGAGCCGACCACTTATTTGGATATTGGTAATCAGCTCCTGCTAATGCATCATGTACGCAGCTGGCAGCAGGAGCAGAGTTTAACAATAATGATGGTCTTACATGACTTGAATCTTGTGGCGCAGTATTGTGATCGATTGCTGCTTTTAAATCAAGCGGGTGAGATTGCGGCCATGGGAACAGTTGCGGAGGTCATGACAGCGGAGCATCTAGAGACGGCTTATGGCATCAAACCGATTATGATCGAGCACCCGCTAACTGGTGTGCCGCAGATAATTGTTTAAGACTATGTTCTATCATTCTAATTGGGCTTACTATATGATATATTTACAGTGAAAGGAGCGATAAGATGAGTTTAAGTACATATGAGCCGGATCTGTATGTTGATTCAATTTATGATTTAGATTTCAATAAATTAAAAAAAGCGGGCATTAATGCTTATTTATTTGATTTAGACAATACCTTAGTTGTGACAGATCATCCGGAGTCTCCGCCGGAGCTTGTCCAATTATTTAAGACATTAGAAGCAAAGGGAATAAAAATATTGATTCTCTCAAATAACAGTAAAAAGAGAGTGGCGGAATTCTCAGAACCGCTTGGGTTACCCTATATTGGACGTGCCTTTAAACCATTTGCATCCTGCTATAAACGGGCTTTAGAGATGTTGGGAACAAGCGCTAGCGAGACGGCGATGGTTGGTGACCAACGAATGACTGATGTGCGGGGTGGCAATCTTAATGGGCTTTATACGATACTGGTTAAGTCGATTTCCGAAAAAGAAGCTGGTACTACGAAGATTAATCGATTTTTCGAAGGTTTTGTAGTAAAAATGCTTAAAAAACGTGGATTATATAAACAGGAGGAATCATAGATGACAGGACGAGCCTGCAGTGGTTGCGGTGCGCCAATGCCAGAGGGTATGATTACGAGTGATAAGCCCTTATGTCAACGCTGCTTTCGCATCAAGCACTACAATGTGGCCTTGCCGACTGACCTTGCTAGAGATGAATTTACGCAAATAATAAACAGAATCAACTTTAATGATTCTGTTGTTCTGCATATTGTTGACCTTTTTGATTTAGCGGGGACGCTTGTAACAACACTGCCACGCTATATTGCTGGTAATCCATTCATTTTAATCGCTAACAAAATCGATCTATTCGCTCGCAATATAACAAACGAACGGATGCAGTCTTGGTTGACTAAATATGTCAAGGATGCTGGGCTTAAACCTGAACAGATCTTCTTGACCAGTGTCAAGAAGGGGTTTAATTTAGATAAGGTTGTTGATTATATTAGTGAAAAATGTCGGAATAAGAATATTTATGTAATTGGGGCGACCAATGTTGGCAAATCAACCTTTATCAATGAGCTACTCAAACGTTTGAACATTCAGGGTGGCGAGATTACAACCTCACATTTCCCGGGAACTACGCTTGATTTAATTAAGCTGCCGATTGGTAATGGCTGTCACATAATCGATACGCCGGGACTGATTCTAGAGGAGCGCTATAGCGATTTTCTTGGGCCAGAATCACTCAAGGATATTACACCAAAGAATGTTATTAAACCTGCAGTCTATCAACTTACTGGCGAACAGAGCTTATTCTTGGGTGGCTTAGCACGGATTGATCAGTTGGGGAAGGTGAGTAACTCTTTTGTATTCTATCGCGCTAGCGCCTTAATGATTCATCGCACTAAGCTGGAAAATGCTGACGAGCTCTATGCTAAACATCTAGGTGAGTTGCTCAGTCCGCCGCGTGCCGATGAGCTGGAACGCTTCCAGGAAATAGCTAGGACGACTTTCCACTATAATGGTAAAAAGAAAATTGATCTCGTTATTTCCGGTTTGGGCTGGGTAACAATCAGTGGCGAGTCAACAGATATTGCCGTCTATGTACCAAAAGGCATCAGGGTAGAGAAACGCGCGTCGCTAATTTAAGTTATTTGTTATTTTAAGTCACTTGTAGTTAGAAGAAGGAGAAGCAAATGATAAGTAATGATCGACATCTAATAGGTTTGCTGGGCACGCCGGTGAAGCATTCCAAATCACCGATAATGCATAACTCGCTTTTTGAAAAATATGGATTAAAATATGAATATATTGCTTTTAATGTGGCGGAGGGAGATTTAGCGAGTGCGGTCGAGGGCTTGCGAGCACTTAATTTTGCTGGCGCCAACGTAACTGTCCCGCACAAGGTCGCGATTATTCCCTATCTTGATGCAATCTCACCAAAAGCTGCTAAAATTGGTGCTGTCAATACGATTGTTAATAAGGATGGTCGCCTAATCGGCTATAATACTGATGGCGATGGTTATCTAACTTCGCTTTTGGAAGAGACCAACTATAAATTAGCTGACAAAAGGGTTCTGCTACTAGGAGCCGGTGGTGCAGCGCGAGCTATTGCTTGTGCCATATCGGAACAAAAAATTGCTAGTCTAACGATCTTGAATCGAGACATAAAAAAGGCTGAGCGACTGCAGAGTAAAATAGCTTGTAATATTTCTGCAGAAATTGCTATAATTGATAAAATACAGGAATACATAGGCGCAGTTGACCTAATTATTAATACAACGACGGTCGGCATGAGTCCGGGGATTGATAAAAGTCTAGTTCCCCAGCAGCTGATCCGTAGCGATCAAATGGTCAGCGATATCATCTACAATCCACTGGTTACGCGGCTGCTACAAGATGCGAATGAGCAGGGAGCGACTACGCATAGTGGGCTGGGGATGTTTGTCTATCAAGCTGCCTTGGCTTTTCAGAAGTGGACGGGCATTTATCCAGATACTGATTTTATGAGAGAGACGGTGCTAGCTGCACTAGTCGATAGTGAGGGTGATTAGATTGAAGAAACGCGTTGGCATAATTGGCGGCACTTTTGACCCGGTGCATATTGGGCATCTTGTCGCCGCTGATCAGGTACTTTTCTATGGTCAACTTGATCAGGTCTGGTTCATGCCGGCATTTAAGCCACCGCATAAACTTGACAAACCGATTAGTGATTACCAACACCGTGTTGCCATGCTCGAGTTAGCGGCTGAGCTTGACCCGCGTTATCAGGTATGTACAATTGAGGGCGAGCGTAAGGGTCCTTCTTATACCTACGATACAATTGTTGAATTAAAGAAGCTTTATCCAGAGATAGAATTTAGTTTCATAATCGGTGCCGATATTTTTAGCACACTAACCAAATGGTACCGGATTAAGGAGCTTGTGGAATTGGTTCAATTTATTGGACTGGATCGCATAAATTGCGAGAAGATTATACTGGAAGATATAATTTTTGAGCGGATAAAAATGATTCCCATGCCGCAACTGGAGATTTCCTCCTCATTGATTCGCGAGTATGTAGTTGATGGACGCGGGCTTGATTATCTAGTGCCTAAGACTGTCGAGGAATATATGAAGGAGCATCAGATCTATGTGGCAGCAGATTAGTTTTTTAAAGGCTCAACTTAAGCGGGAGGTTAGCGAGAGTAGATATCGACACTCGCTCGAAGTTGCGAAATGTTCTGTTATGTTAGCCAAAAGATTCGATGTGGATCCATTAAAGGCTGAGGCAATCGCCATTCTACATGATTATTGCAAAGATTGGGAAACGCATCTACTGGCACAATATGTAAGAGAGAATGCTGAGCTTTCAAACGAGCTATTAGATTTCGGTAAGGTACTCTGGCATGGACCAGTTGCTTCGCTTGTTATTCAGGATGAATTTGGTATTAGTGATCCAGAGTTTATCGCTGCAGTGCGTTATCATTCGACTGGGCGCGCAGGGATGGGGCTGCAGGAGAAGATTATCTGCGTAGCAGACTATATTGAACCGACTCGCAATTTCGCTGGGGTTGAGCAGATCAGATTTCTGGCGGAGAAAGATTTAAACCTGGCGACGTTGGCTGTTTTTGATAGTACGATAGAATTTTTGTTAAAGAAGAAAGCACGAATATATCCCTTAACCTTGGAGTCTCGCAACTTTATACTTAAAGAGATTGAGGCTGCTAGACAATGAAGTGGTGACCGAATTAATGAATTGGGTAATGAGCATATAAATAAAAAAAGGAGGAAACCAAATGAGTTTAACAATTGGTGAAATAGCCAAACTAGCAGCAACAGCTGCAATTGATAAAAAAGCAATTGATACAATTATTCTGAATATAAGTGAACTTTCCTTAATAGCCGATTATTTTGTAATCTGTAGTGGTAATTCTGAGACACAGGTACAAGCAATTGCGAACGAAATTAGGGAGAGTATGAATAAAAATGAGGTTAATGTACGCGGGATTGTGGGAATGAGTCATGCGCGTTGGGTTCTGATTGATCTTGGGGATGTAGTGGTTCATGTTTTTCATCGTGAAGATCGCACTTTTTATAATTTAGAAAGACTATGGGCTGATGCGCCGCGAGTTAAGTTGGGAGAATTAGCATAATGGCATTAGAAACAGGTATTTATCACAGCCTAAAGGTAGAACGTGAGGCAAGCTTTGGTTATTTTCTAAGCGATGGCTATGAGGACGTCCTTTTACATGCATCCGAGCTGGCTGGTCAGACACCGGTTGTTGGTGAAATGCTGACTGTTTTTCTGTATAATGACCAACAGGGACGCGCTGCTGCAACATTAGAACGTCCCAAACTTGAGCTATATGAGTATGCCTTCTTAGAGGTGATGGATTATACGCCACGGATGGGATTTTTCTTGGAGAACGGAATTAGTAAGCAACTATTGCTGCCGATTGCAGAGTTGCCAGAGGAGCGCCTGACCTGGCCCAAAAGCAATGGTGGAGATTTTCTCTTAGTGAAAATGACGCATGATAAGCAGGGTAGAATGTTAGGAGCCTTGGTGCGTGATGAGGAAGAACTTGCTGAGTTTATCAAAAAAGGCGAGCAGATTGACCTACCAGATAATCGCAAGGATTTCTACGAAGGTATTGTTATCAAAAAGCTCAGCATGGGCGCACAGATTTACCTGACTGATTTTAATCAGCTGGGTTTTCTCCACGAAAGTGAGCAAACGCGAGCGATTCGTTTGGGAGAAAAAATAGAGGTTCGTTTGAGCTATATCCGAGAGGATGGCAGGCTTAATCTATCGATGAGGCCAGTTAAGGAAATCAGCCAGTTAGCCGATGCTGAGTTGGTTCTGGATATACTAAAAGAACGTGGGGGCGCAATGCCTTACTCAGATAAAACAGCGCCGGATGTTATCCAGCAGAAATTTAATTTAAGCAAGGGAGCCTTCAAGCGTGCCTTAGGTAAGCTAATGAAGGATAATATAATCTATCAAGATGATGGCTGGACCTATCTGGTCGAGCGAGAAGAAGTCGAACGAGAATAAGTCAAGCGAAACTAAAGGGGAGAAAGATCAATGGAGAGAAATTATCAACCGGTAGAGGTTGAGAAAAAATGGCAAGGGGTCTGGGAAGAGCAGAACCTTTTTAGGACGGATGAGAATCCTAGCAAGCCCAAATTCTATGCGCTGGAGCAATTTCCTTATCCATCTGGTGATGGCTTACATATGGGGCACCTACGCGTCTATACGATTGGCGATGTAATCGCGCGTTTTAAGACCATGAATGGTTATCGTGTGCTGCATCCGATGGGCGCTGATTCTTTTGGCTTACCAGCAGAGAATGCAGCAATTCAGCGTGGGGCCAAACCAGCTGAATGGACACAGAGAAATATGGAGAAGATGATTGACGAACTTAAGCAACTAGGCAATTCCTATGATTGGGAACGCTATCTTGCTACAAGTACGCCTGAATATTATAAATATACGCAATGGTTATTCCTCTTATTCTACGAACGCGGGCTCGCCTACAAAAAAGAGGCAGCAGTCAACTGGTGCCCAGATTGTAATACTGTGCTTGCTAATGAACAAGTTGAGGATGGAGTTTGTTGGCGCTGTGCAAGCGTGGTTTCTAAAAAGAAACTCAGCCAGTGGTTCCTAAAAATAACAGATTATGCTGAACGTTTGTTAGATGATTTAGATGATTTGCCAGACTGGCCGGAGAAGGTTAAGCTGATGCAGCGAAACTGGATTGGTCGTAGCGAGGGTGCAGAGGTCGTATTTACGGTACCGACACATAATGATGCGAAGATACCAGTATTTACGACGCGTCCAGATACGCTTTATGGTGTTACCTATATGGTATTAGCGCCAGAGCACGAGCTTGTTCCAGAATTAACTCGGGGTAATGAAAACGAGGCTGTGATTGAACAATTTATTAAGGAACTAGCGAGGGAGAGCGAGATTGCTCGCACCTCGACTGAGGCTGAGAAGGTCGGTTATTTCACGGGTAGCTATGCTTTGCACCCCTTAACTGGGGAGAATGTACCAATCTGGGTTGCTAATTATGTTCTTGTTGATTATGGAACTGGCGCCGTTATGGGTGTTCCGGCACATGATGAACGAGATTTTGAATTTGCAAGAAAATATAATTTACCTATCAGAATCGTAATTGCACCAGAGGATAAACCGGAATATAAAGATCTTGCAGGTGAAAAGTTAGAAGCTGCTTATATTGATGATGGAATCCAGGTTAATTCGGGCCAATTTGATGGAATGAATAATCGCGAGGCTCTGCCACTTTTTAGTGAGCATCTTGAGAAAATTGGAAAAGGTGAAGCCAATATAAACTATCGTTTGCGTGATTGGTTGATTTCCCGTCAGCGGTACTGGGGAGCACCAATCCCGATTATCAACTGTGAAAAATGTGGGCTCTTGCCAGTACCACTTGAGGATCTGCCGGTAATTCTGCCGGAGGATGTAACTTTTGATGGTAAAACTAATCCACTTACGACATCGGCGGCTTTTGTCAACACAACCTGTCACAAATGCGGCGGTGCGGCGAAACGCGAGACTGATACGATGGATACCTTTATCGATTCATCTTGGTATTATTACCGCTTTATTAGTCCGAATTATAATAAGGGACCCTTCGATTCTAAGCTAGTGAATGATTGGATGCCTGTTGATGAGTACGTTGGCGGTGTTGAGCATGCGGTCTTGCATCTGCTCTATTCTCGCTTTTTCACGAAGGTGCTTTATGATGCTGGTTTGGTTGCTTTTGAGGAGCCCTTTAAATCGCTGCTAACACAGGGCATGGTTATTAAGGATGGCTCCAAAATGTCGAAGTCTAAGGGCAATGTAGTCAGTCCAACAGAGATTTTTGAGAAGTATGGTGCTGATACGGCACGATTATTTATACTCTTTGCAGCACCACCTGATCGTGATCTAGATTGGACCGAAGCTGGTGTTGAAGGAAGTTACCGTTTTATAAATCGTGTCTGGCGTTTAGTTAACAGCCACCTTGAGCTCTTACACGACTATCCGGTTGGTTCTGCTTATCTTGAGGAAGAGCTTACTGATGAAGATAAGGAACTACGTCGTACACTACACATCACAATCAAAAGAGCGACTAAGGACATTGCCGAGCGTAACAATTTTAATACTGCAATTAGTGCGGTGATGGAATTAGTTAATAAAATATACGGAGTTTCTGAACAGATCAAGGGAGCAATCTTAGCTGAGGCGATTCGCACAGTGATTATTTTGCTTTCGCCGATGACACCACATCTTTCAGAGGAGCTCTGGCACTTGATTGGTAATGAGGAAAGTATTTATTATGTAGCCTGGCCTGAATATTCAGAGGATTATCTGATATTAGATGAGGTCGAAATGGCTGTACAGGTTAATGGCAAGCTGCGCGGCAAATTAATTGTGCCAACGGCGGCATCCAAGGAAGAGGTTGAGAAGTTGTTAGCTGCTGATCCGAAGCTGGAAAATTGGACTGAAGGTAAAGATATTCGCAAAATTATTGTGGTACCTAAGAAGTTAGTTAACCTTGTTGTAGGTTAAGATAAATATCAGCAAATAAAAAAAGATTCGGTTTCTCTTGAAACTGAATCTTTTTTGTTGAATATTATTTCTTTAGTTAAAGTTTTCGATAATTGGTTCTAAGTAAGCTTGGGCATCTTTAGAAGTAAGTAAACCCTCAGTAATCAGATCAAGGACCGTCTTTGTATCGGGATAATCTTCAGGGATTTTCAGCCCCTCATAGAACTCAGCCTTAGTTAAATCGTAGGCAGCAATTATTTCACGTAAGCTCCGCATGCCGCGACGACCGCTGTCGATGCCCTGACCAGCGATGGCGAGTAAATCTTCATAGCCGAGCTCCGAAACAGCAGGAGCCTCAAGCGTCATATCGGGAAAAAGCCCGCCAGCATAAGCAAGTGAAAATCCAGCAGCTATTATTATTAAGATGATGAATCCATAGAAAAATTTAAGCTTGCTCATTATTCTCTTCCTTCTCAGCTACTAAGTTTTTAAGGAATGCTTTTTTCTTTTTAATATTATAAAGGTCTTTTGGAAAGTACTCCAGATCGAGTGCTCCGTCCTGATTACAGGTATCTACGCAGTTTAAACAATGGTTACAATCTAGCGCGTCTATTTTGCCATCTTGGGCAATAATATCAATGTTCATCGGGCAAGCACGTTCACAGAGTCCACAGCTTGTACAGACAGAGTCATTTTTAACAATCCGCAAGGGACTGGCTAGCCCCAGTATATTAATTGTAGCTCCCATCGGACAAAGGTATTTACAGAAAGGTCGGGTAACGAATAGTGACATTACGACGAAAAAGATTAGCATAATTAACGCAAAGGTAACCTGTCCCGTCGTAATTTTCATGGTTGCAACAATGATGTCGTAGTCGCGGATGACCATGGTCCCTGCATACCAGGTCGCAAGAATAATCAATGGTAGCAGGAAATATTTAATTACGCGCATCTGCTGGTCGAAGGAATGTAATCCTTCGCGATTTTTGCGGAGCATAGAACGATATTTACGGTTAATAATTTTGACCCCAGGTAACTTGCCCAAAAGATTACCGATTTTACGAATAATCTCCTGTGCTGTTCCGAGTGGACAGATCCATCCGCAGAAACCGCCGCGAAAGAGTAAAGTAATTAAGACAACCAGACCGAATAGCACGAGGTTACTCATGTTAGTATTACGCAGAAACTCTCCTGTTTTTAAATATGAAAACAATGTTTCAAAACCGCCAAAAGGACAATATTCCTCAAGATTGCGATCGTAATAGAAAAGGTGTCTTCTTAATATATTAGCGATAAATATAAAGACTATAGCCTGTGTAAGCAAACGGTAAGTACGAATACGTTTGTACCAAGGCACCTGGTTGTTCGGTTTTTTCTTCGCCAACTTTATTCCTTCTTTCGCTCTGCTCCATGTTCGAAGTGGTACCGGGTACCCCCCGATTTGTGTCGAAATTAGTACACTTTCTATATTTTAAAAGATATTACATAAATAATCTTTAACTTTGAGCAATTAGTAACTTTTATGGTCAATCCTGATTATCTGATTGCTCTTTTTCTTTCTCTTTATAAGCCTCAATAATTGGCTTCATATAACCATTGATGTCATTATAATGGATTTTCCCGCTGCGCACCAATTTAATTATCTGTTCATCATTATCGACGTGGTCAGCTGGTAATTTAATTGCAGCGTAGAATTCCTCAGCATCAAGATCGTATTTTTCGATTAGACCTGTAAGCGTATATTTACCACCAGGTTGACTACCACCAGGGCGCCCACCGTCTCCATCATAATCATTCACTAATTGCGATAAATTTAGTGCAAAAAGTCCGATAATTAGAATTACCAGCATAAATAAGCCCATAAAATATTTGAAATTCCCTAGTGAATTATTATCCATCGTTCAAGTCCTTTTACTTTATTTGTAATATTAGTCGTTTAATTACAATTGTTTAATAATATATGTTAAAATATAATGATAGCGCTATTGTTGAGTTTATCTTATTTTTTAGCTTTCTGCATCTGTTTGTCTGTCCATATTGTGCCTAATTATTCTGAGTGTCAACTCATTATAAATATCAATAATTATGATGGAGGGTTTTATTTGTTTGTAAGTAATAAAATTAAATTTGTTGTTATCGCTCTTGTTTTGTTGGTTGCCGGTTTGATTGGCTATCAGTTACTTGCGAAACCAGCAGCGCCAGAGTTCACATTATTAGAAGGAATTAATTCAATAGAACTTGTTGATGATGCACAGACCGATGATGAGAAAGCCGATCCAGATCTTATACAAGCACCGACAAAAGTGTTAGTCGATATCAAGGGAGCAATCGAGCGACCAGGCGTCTATGAGCTACCCGCAGATGCACGTGTAATTGACGTAGTGGACTTAGCCGGTGGACTACTTGCAGATGCTGATACCTATCAAGTAAATATGGCAAGCATAATCTATGACGCCATGGAGATAATTATTCCAAAAAAAGGTGAAATAATCAAGTCGAAAACAGTGGATGTAAGCGGACAAAGTGTAACTGTAGGTAAGATTAATCTGAATACGGCCAACCTTAGCCAATTGATTTCTTTAGCGGGCATCGGCGAGGTTAAGGCTCAGGCAATCATTAGCTACCGTGAGCAACATGGTCAGTTCCAGAAAATCGAGGATTTAATGCGCGTTTCGGGAATTGGTGCGACAACTTTTGCGATAATTAAAGACTTAATTTCGGTTTAGGTATAAATCAATCAGTGAAATCAGGTATAATAAGAGGAAATAGATAATTCAGCGAGCTGGGGGTAATCATAATGGAAGCAGAGAATGGAAATGTGAGAAAGCGAAAAAGTTGGGACGAATATTTCATGGAATTAACTTTTAACGTGGCAGAAAGGGCAACCTGCCCACGACGTCAGGTCGGAGCAATTCTAGTCAAGGACCGAAAGCTGATGGGTACCGGTTATAACGGTAGTCCGTCGGGTGTCTCTGACTGCTTAGATAAGGGCTGTATGATGGAACATTTTGAAGAGAATGGTGAAGTGAAGGAGCGCTGTATTCGCACGATTCATGCGGAGGTTAATCTAATGCTTTTTACCGATCGCGATGACCGCGAAGGATCGACTGTCTACTCGACCGATTCACCTTGTTATAATTGTGCAAAGATGCTGGCCAATAGTGGCATCAAGGAAGTAGTCTATGAACATATTTATGAGAAGGATCACCCCAAAGTCGAGCAGTTATTTGCAGAAGCGGGCATAATCTATCGTCAATACATTCGACAGGAAAAAGGATGTTAATAAAGCTAAATGGCAAGGAAAATTTAATGAGGGCGTAATGATCAGTGCCTGGGAAGGAAGATTAAGGGCAAGTTGAAGACATGGTACCAGGCACCACGACAAGTAGGAGGAGGGATAGCAATGGCAATTGTGGAGTTAATTAATATTTCGAAAAATTTCGGCAATGTGCAAGCGCTTGATGGAGTTAACCTAGAAGTTAAAGAAGGTGAGGTCTATGGATTTATTGGACCGAATGGGGCAGGCAAAACTACTACAATCCGGATACTGCTTGGTATCCTAAAAGCGACAGAGGGAGAGGCACGAGTTTTTGGAAAAGATGCTTGGAATGATGCTGTAAAAATCCACCAAAACTTAGCCTATGTGCCTGGCGAAGTAAATCTCTGGCCCAATCTTACTGGCGGTGAGATTATTGATTTATTTGTAAAACTACGTGGTTCAAATAAGCTCAGCCGACGGGAAGAATTGGTTGAAAGATTTGATCTCGATACAACTAAGAAGTTTAGGACCTATTCCAAGGGTAATCGGCAGAAGGTCGCACTAATTTCTGCATTCGCAGCTGATGCTGACCTATATATTTTCGATGAGCCAACATCAGGGTTGGATCCATTAATGGTTCAGGTATTCCAAGAGTGTGTGGAAGAGATTAAAGTTAAAGGTAAAAGTGTTTTGCTGTCCAGTCATATACTTTCAGAAGTTGAACGTTTATGTGACAAGCTCAGCATTATTCGGCAGGGCAAAATTATTGAGACGGGAACACTCGAGGAGCTAAGACACTTAACTCGGAACAGGATGATTATTCAGACCGAAAGACCGATTATTGACATAGACAAACTAAATGGTGTCCATAACCTAGAAAAGAAGGAGGATACCGTTTCTTTTCAAGTCGATAGCGATGAGTTAGATAATGTTATTAAGCATATCAGTCCAGCTGGAATTATAAAATTAGAGAGTGCTCCTCCAACACTAGAAGATTTATTTATGAGACACTATAAGGGAGACGGGGGTGAGCAATAATGTTCAGAAACCAATTTGCTGGTACAGGAATATTAGCTCGCTCGATATTAAGGCGTGACCGATTAAGAATATTTATCTGGATTATTGCTATTACACTAGTTGTGATGTCTACAGCTGCATTATTACCTGACATTTTTACAACAGATATGGAACGACAAATCATAGCAGAAACCATGAAAAATCCGGCAATTACCTTTATGCTGGGGCCTGGCTATGGGTTAGATGATTATACAGTCGGCGCAATGATGGCGCATAATATGTTGCTTTTTACAGTTCTTACAGCTGGAATAATGAACATTTTGTTGACTACCAGGCATACCCGTGAGGATGAGGAGG
>CAZKBI010000019.1:0-20513 GCA_964551195.1 uncultured Caryophanales bacterium
ACATAAATATAAGTTATAAACAGAGATCTAAAAGTGGAGTTGAACATCAATTTTGTATGAAAAAAATTATTAAATAAAAATATTGAGTCCGATAATATATATTATGTAAAGTAGAATTTAAATTTACATAATTTTATAAACTTATGTAGATAATTACGTTATATTTAATGAATCCTGCTATATTCGATGGGAATAGCTAAACCAACTTTCTTTTCTATTCCTTGATGGTTAATATAAGCGGTGGCATAGATAACCCCAACTACTTTCCCTTCACTATTAATAACTGGGCTACCACTATTGCCTCTATAAACTGAAGCATCGATTACCAAAACTGGGATAACGCCATTACTCATTTGTCCAATAATATTGCCTTTATTTACGATAAAACTACTAGATAATGGGTTGCCAATAATATAAACTGTTTCATCTTGTGACCATCTATCTTCGAGCTCCAGAATCGGATATGTGAGATCATTAGCTTCGATTTTTAGAACGGCTATATCGACCTCTTTATCACTATTTACAACATTAGCAGAATATGTTTTACCATCATTAAATGTGACCTTAGCAGTCTGTTGCCCTTCTATTACGTGATAATTTGTTATAATATAACCGTTATCAGAATAATAAAAACCAGTCCCTTTGCTATTGTCCGCTTTTACTATTACTACAGATTTTTTATATAATTTTACTTCCTCGGTTTTTGATAATTCGATTGATGTTGATATAAAGTCAATGGTTGCCCTATTAAAAAGCTGTGGATATATAGCTAAGACATAACTAAAGAGAGATAATACAAGTATTAAAGAAATAGTAACTTTAATCCATTTAGTCTTTCTTTCTGGTTCTGACTGATTTTCATCGTCCGAATTAAAGAAATCCTCCTCTGAATAATAAGTCTCATCATCAAAATATTTTTCATCTTTATTATCGCTCATATTTGCCTCTTTTTAATTTATTTTATGACGCAGATAAGCCCTCTTACAATAATTATATCGTAAGTATATAAAAGAAAGACAAAGTATTTATTAATTGTTATAATTATGCTAATTATTTTATGTAGTGTTTATTAGATAAAACAAATTGGGGCTGATTGGAAATGAGAAAAGAATATGATTTTGCTGCCAAACTATACGATCCGTTGCTTCATATTTTTCTTAATCCGATAAGAAAAGCTGTTGTGGAAGAACTTACGGAATATAAGGATTCTTTAATTATTGACCTTTGCTGTGGGACCGGTAACCAACTTAAAATTCTGGAGAAAAATGAGTTTAAGTCCCTCCATTGTCTTGATTTGTCAGATCCCATGCTGCAAGTCGCAAAAAAAGATGCTTCAAATATAGAAATATATAAAGCGGATGCTACTAGGACACCCTTTGATGATGACACGTTTGATGTAGGAATAATTAGTTTTGCTGTACATGAAAAAGACAGGATTATACAAGATAAACTTCTAAATGAAGCCCATAGAATTATTAAAGGAGATGGTGTGCTTTTGATAGTCGATTTTGATTTCGATGATCAAACAGCTAAAATAGCGAAGTTTTTTATTAACACGATTGAGAAAATTGCTGGCGGAGAACATTATAGAAATTTCTTGAATTATAAGTTAAATAGTGGTTTAAATGGCCTAATTAAGCCAGATAAATTCGAATTAATTAAGAAAAGCAGAAGATCTCTTAATTCAATTGCCATTGCGTCCTATAAAATAATGTAGTGTGTTTTTGTTGCTAACTACTCTATTTTAATCAATATCGACGTTATGATAGACCTGTTGTACATCCTCTAACTCCTCTAAGGCATCGATTAAATTTTCAAATTGTGTCAATGCCTCCTCAGGCAACTCAATTTCATTCTGAGCCAACATTGTTAGTTCAGCCACAGTAAAGTCGTTAATCCCGTGTTCCTTTAAAATCAGTTGTACTTCGTTAAATTGTGTC
Organism: uncultured Caryophanales bacterium; assembly: GCA_964551195.1. Taxonomy (GTDB): domain Bacteria; phylum Bacillota; class Bacilli; order Tepidibacillales; family Tepidibacillaceae; genus CAYZPB01. The sequence goes on from CAZKBI010000019.1 coordinate 1,941, forward strand.
GATTCAGCGTAAATAATTACAAGCTCATCCTCAGTATCTATATCCTTTATATCAATATCTGCATCTAACAAAAGTTCTAGTACTTCCTCTTCAGTAATTCCCTCAAGTCCAATCACCGCCAGATTATCAAACATATATGAAACGGAACCGTTAACTCCAAGATTTCCGCCGTATTTATTAAAGGCTGCTCGAACCTCTGCCACCGTTCTATTTACATTATTTGTAAGTGTATCAACGATAATCATTGAACCATTCGGGCCGAATCCTTCATATCTTAAGGCATCATAGTGCTCGTCTGTGCCTCCTTTGGCCTTTTCAATCGCACGATCGATAATTGTTCTTGGAACATTGTATGTTTTTGCTCGTTCAACGACAAATTTTAGTTCTTGGTTTATTTCAGGGTCAGGCTCGCCCTGTTTAGCAGCTACATAAATTTCCTTAGCAAATCTTGCGTAAATCCGGCTTGTATTTGTATCCTTAGATGCTTTTTTCTCTTTAATATTATTCCATTTGCGACCCACTAGTGTCCACGTCCTTCAATTGTTAATAAATATTTTATTCTTAAAGATAATTATACATAAATAATCTTTTTATTGAAAGTATTTGACTTGGCGGTTACCTTCGTCATGACTTTCATGTTTAACTAATAGTAGATTTCAGTGCTTACTCGGGCATCTCACAAAGGGATGCTTCTCGATTTTTCGCACTAATCTTCTCCCCAGTTTCCAAATTATCAACTAACGATTAAACCCCCTTCTAGCTAATTATATTAAGATATAAAAATATAGATATTGAATAATATTGAAAAATAACATACATTAAGTAATAATGGTTAACATATCAGGAGGAAGCATGTCACTTAAAATCAAAGAACCAATTAACGCTTTAACGCACTTTATTGGTGTGATTCTGGCAATTATAGGCACGATAGTTTTACTGGTGATTTCTGTAAGAGACGCGACAGTTTGGCATGTTGTTTCGTTTTCAATTTTTGGAGCTAGCATGATTTTACTTTATTCCGCAAGTACACTTTATCATGCTTTAGCTGTTTCAGAAAAAGCTATTCGCGTACTTCATCGGATTGATCATATGATGATTTTCATTCTAATTGCCGGTACCTACACCCCGATTTGTTTAGTAGCTTTACGTGGCGACTGGGGCTGGACGATTTTTGGTATTGTTTGGGGATTAGCCCTTCTTGGTTTCCTACAAAAAATCTTTTGGTTCGATGCACCGCGCTGGCTTTCTACACTGTTCTATGTTGCTATGGGTTGGGTTGCAGTTATTGCTTTTATCCCAATAATTAAGGCGATCCCGCTTGGTGGTGTTCTTTGGCTAGCTGCCGGTGGTGTGTTTTACACGATTGGAGCTGTAATCTATGTATTAAAAAAGCCTGACATCTTTAAAAAGTATCTCGGCTTTCATGAAATATTTCATATTTTTGTTCTACTAGGTACACTCAGTCACTTTATTTTAATGCTTAGTTATATTATGTATTTATAAAAGTAAACCCAGGCATGACGTTTGCCTGGCAACGAAAACTGGTGATTAAGCTATGTTTAAGAAAGGTTTTGCAAGTAAAATACTTATCTGGTTTATTATAATTGTCTTCGCTCTAGGAATGGGTCTAAGTACATTACTTTTATTATTTAATTAATTAGTAAATAGTAAATAAAATAGAGCAATATTAAGAGCAATTATAACAGGAACCCCAAAAGTAAATGAGGGGGTTTTTGTTTTATGTCTGAAAGTAGTCATTCCTAAATATATACCAACTGCGCCGCCCAATAGACCAATTGCAAACAGAGTCTTCTCAGGAATGCGGCGCAGGTCTCGTATAGCAGAGTATTTATCGAAGCCTACAATTAAAAAACTAATAAGATTAAGGAGCGCGATGTAACCAATTATTAGAATTTCACTCTCTCCCATTTTTCCACCCCTTAATCAGTGATCATTTTGTCGCTTCTGCGCATCTTTTAGCTTCTCAGGAGTGACATCCTTACCTTCTTCATCAACAACCTTTAAAGACATGAGCTGTGAGCGAAAATTTTCACGATAGGCAGTTACATATTCCGCACGTAATTGCTCCTGTTCTAGCTTCTCCTTTTCGGTTAGGCCAGATTCCTTAGCTTTACAAGCCAACTCATTAATTCTCTTTAAATTAAATTTGTCCGCCATCTCTTTACACCACCATTATTTATCGATAATTAGTAAATTGCAGCTCAATATCAAGCTCTAACTCTTTGATTAACTGCATACTTTCTTGTAATGCATCTTTACTCTTGCTCGAAATTCGAATTGAATCTCCAGCAATCTGCGTCTGGACTCTAAGCTTACTTTCTTTTACCGCCTTAGTAATCTTTTTAGCCGTCTCAGTTTCGATTCCCTGTTTGATAGTAATCTGCTGTCTAATTAGCGCACCAGCAGCGGGCTCGATTTTGCCATAAACTAAATTCTTAATTGGTACTCCTCGGCGAAGCAACTTATTCTGCAGAATATCAATAACAGAACCGAGCTTGTATTCGTCGTCGGTAATTATCACTAATTCATCCTTATTTAAGGTTAATTCCGATTTGCTGTTTTTAAAATCATAGCGTTGGGCGATCTCCTTCTGTGTCTGGGTAACAGCATTATTAAGTTCCTGTAAGTCGACATTAGAGACTACATCATAGGACGCATCGTTTGCCATGTTCTCTCCTCCTTTTCTATAATTTTTATTTTATCATTCTAGAAAAAATTCATTATATAAGGCGCGAATTGCTTTTTCCTCGTCAATTTCTTTAATACCAAACATCATACTAACCTCGGATGAGCCTTGGTTAATCATTTCAATATTAACTTGCGCAGTGGCAAAAGCTTTTGTTGCTTTCGCCGCTAACCCAATCGTATGGCGCATCCCTTCACCAACAATCATGATTAGTGAAAGATCTCTCCTTATTGAGAAATCGTCAACCTCGAGTTCCTTGACAATACGATCTTTGATTCGCACTATTTTCTGTGGATTCAATTGATTTTCACGCACGATTACTGAGAGATTATCAATACCTGAAGGTGTATGCTCATAAGATACATGTTCATCTTCTAGAATTCTTAGTAGTTTACGACCGAAACCAATCTCTTTGTTCATCATGTATTTACTGACAAAAATGCTACAGAATCCAGAGTCACTAGCGATACCGATTACAGGATTAAGAGTGTCATCACGATCTAGCACGATTCGCGTGCCAGGTGCGTCAGGATTGTTTGTATTGCGGATATTTACCGGGATTTTGGCGCGAAATGCAGGAATTAAAGCCTCATCGTTAAAAACATTAAATCCTGAATAGGAAAGCTCTCGCATCTCTTTAAAAGTTAGTTCCTCTATCGGCAATGGATTATCGACGATATTTGGGTTAACGACAAAAACAGAGTCTACATCTGTAAAATTTTCATAAACATCGGCTTGCACTGCAGCTGCCAATATTGAACCGGTAATATCAGACCCACCCCGTGTAAAGGTGATGATCTCACCCTTTTTAGAATATCCAAAAAAACCAGGAAAGACAACTATTCCCTCTTTTTCGGCTAAGCGGCTGAGATTATTACTAGTCTCTGGCAAAACTTGTACATAGCCGGCACTATTGCTAACCAGTAAACCAGCTTTTAACGGGTTAACATAGTTGGCATTTATACCTTGTTGTTGGAAATATAATGTGATTAGCTGTGCACTATAGTCTTCACCAAAGGATTTAACCAGTTCGATAAAATTATTATCACATGGGTTCACCTCACCAAGCGCTCTTTCTAGTTGCCCGATAAACTGTTCTACGCTATTCTTAGGTAGTTTTAAATCAATGGCAATTTCTTGAAATCTTTCAAGAATCGCTTTTAGAGCGTGATCCGGGTTACCCTTAGTTACAAGCAAATCAGCATATTTAATTAATAAATCTGTTACTTTAATATCTGTTGCGAGCCGTTTCCCTGGCGCAGAAACAACAATGATCTTACGGTCAGGATCGTTTATTACAATTTTAAAGACCTTCTGAATCTGTTCTGCTGACGCAAGCGATGTTCCGCCAAATTTAGCAACCTTCATAATTTCGATGCACCTATCCTTCTCTAATTAACTACAAAAATATAAACTAGTAATTATAGTACTAGTTTATATTTTAGATGTATTATTCTTTTATAATTAATATAAACTTTACCACAATTTAGGCAACAGTTAAAGTCTTTATCCTGTTTAAAGCGGTAATAACAACTCTTGTCCTGGGAAAATAGCATATTGTTCAAGACCATTAATAGTCTTAATCTGACTTACTAGTTTTCTGATGCTATAGTTTTCACTGTTATATTTTTGTGCGAGGTTCCAAACAGAATCTCCCTCTTCAACAATAATCTTAATATACTCAATCTCATTTGCACTGCTAACTGCGGAGGCTTGTTCGTTGCCTATATAGGCGTATGCTGTTAAAATGCTTGAGCTAAGGATGATTGTTATAATCAACAGATATTTTAAATACTTCATCATTCGCACCTCTTTCATCTCTTCTATTTATTATTTTACATACGAACATGCGTTCTGTCAATGAAAAGATAGAACATTTGTTTGCATTTTGCGAAAATATATGTTATCTTTTAGATAAATAAAAGTTGCGAGGTGAACTATGGATAAGTTATCGAAACGCCAGAAAGATATTATGAAGTTTATAATTGAAACTGTTCAGGATAAGGGCTATCCTCCTTCTGTAAGGGAAATTGGAGAAGCCGTTGGTTTAGCCTCTAGTTCTACTGTTCACGGCCACCTAGAACGTCTTGAAGGAAAGGGATATATTAGACGTGATCCGACTAAGCCACGAGCAATCGAGATTACCACCGATGACTTTACCTATGGGCATGACGAAAGTGTGAGTAAGGTTCCTTTAATAGGGCGCGTTACTGCCGGTGTTCCTATTACTGCCTATGAAAATATTGAAGACTATTTTCCACTCCCCAGCCAACTTGTTAAAAGTGACCAGGTTTTTATGCTCAGAGTAATTGGTGATAGTATGATTGAGGCCGGTATTTTAGATGGGGATTTAATAATAGTTCGCCAACAGAGTACAGCAAATAATGGTGAGATTGTAGTTGCGATGACAGAGGATGATGAAGCAACAGTTAAAAGATTTTATAAAGAAAAATCATATTTCCGGCTACAGCCTGAGAACTCCTCGATGGAGCCGATACTTTTAGATAATGTTTCGATTTTGGGTAAGGTGATTGGTGTTTACCGCGATCTTCACTAAAATCGATTTACTTGATTAATAAAAAAAACAGGGATATCCCTGTTTTTTATTCTATCTGAGTAAGTGCTGTCAAAAGTGCCCATTTAACATGCTGATAAGTTAAGCCCCCTTGCAAGTAGCCAATGTAGGGCTCTACAATTGGTGCATCACCAGAAAGTTCAAGGGTTCCACCCTGGACAAAGACCCCTGCCGCCATGATTACTTGATTCTGATAGCCAGGAACTGCCGACGCCTCCGGTTTAACATATGCATCAATTGGTGACCCTTGCTGGATTCCCTGAATAAAGCTAATTAAATGGTCCGCACGATTAAATTTGATTGCTTGGATAATATCGGTACGTTTCATGTCCCAGGCGGGCGACACCTCATAACCGAGTTCAGCAAATAGCGCAGCCGCCAAGACCATTCCCTTCAACGACTCACCTACAAAATGAGGTGCTAAGAAAAATCCTTGATAAAAGTCATGTTGATTCCCGCTAGTTGCACCAACCTCCCGACCAATTCCAGGCGCAGTCAAGCGATAGGATATTTGTTCGATATAAGCAGCCTTTCCCGCGAGATAACCCCCTAGCTTGGCTAAGCCACCACCAGGATTTTTTATCAGCGAACCAACGATTACATCAGCATCTACAGCAGTTGGTTCCAATTTTTCCGTAAACTCGCCGTAACAGTTATCGACAAAAACAATTGCATCAGGCTTAACTTGTCGGACTTGTTTAACCATCTCTGCTATCTCAGCGACAGAAAATGATTGCCGCCAGGAATAGCCCTTGGAGCGCTGGATTGCGACCACTTTTGTCTGTGGCGTAATTGCCTGAACAAGATTAGGATAATCGACCTGACCAGTTGCGCTCAGAGGTAATATTGAGTAATCAATCCCCCACTCTTGTAGTGAACCCATACCACTACCATGGAGACCAATGACCTCTTCTAGTGTGTCATAAGGTTCACCTGTCAGGTAGAGCAGCTGGTCACCGGGCCGTAAAAGGCCGAATAAACCGATTGTAATGGCATGCGTGCCTGAAACTATGTGAGGGCGCACCAAAGCGTCTTCTGCCCCAAATACGTTCGCATAAATGCAATCTAATGTATCTCTTCCGAGATCATTGTATCCATATCCGGTAGATGAATTAAGGTGAAAATCAGAAACGTTAAATTTCTTAAAGGCTTCTAGTACCTTCGCCTGATTATATTCAACTATCTTGTCAATTTCTTTTAATTGCGGGGCAATTTTCTCTTCAACTGCCTCGATTCTTGCAATTTCTTCAGGTTTTAGCTTAAAAAAACTATACATTATGTCAACTCCATCAATTTTATAATTTATAACCCTATATTATTCTACAAAATAGCTGTTTAGCTCACTCGTCATATCTTTTTCGTCGAGTAAGACAGTCACCTGCCATCCTAATTTTTCATCATCATAGGTGATTGCAGGTTCCAAACGACTTTTGTCTTGAAGGTAGGCTAGCAAATCACCACGATTCTGCGGAATTCTTAGCGTATATTGCCGGAGATTCGAGGTAATATTCTCAGCAATTAAATCAAGCAGTCGCTCCTTATCAGCCGGATCATAAGCGGAAATAAAAATGTGAGTCGCTACATCGTCGATAATGTAATCTTCAATCAGGTCCTTTTTATTATAAACAACAAGTCGTGGAATATGGTTTGCTTTAATCTCGCACAAAAGCTGTTCCACCACCGCTAGCTGCTGCTCACGATTAGGGTCACTTGCATCAACAACATGTAGCAGTAGGTCGGACTCTGCTACCTCCTGAAAAGTCGATCTGAAAGCCGCAATTAACTCGTGCGGTAAATCCTGAATAAAGCCAACAGTATCTGTAATAATTACGTCCTGCTGATTTTTTAACTGTAGTTTACGCGTAGTTGGATCAAGAGTTGCAAATAGTTTATCTTCGGCTAAGACATCCGCGGTCGTTAGCATGTTTAAAATGGTTGATTTACCAGCATTGGTATAGCCAACCAGAGCTATTTGAAAAACATTACTTCGTTTACGGCGCTGACGATATAGAGCGCGTTGTTTATCTATCTCTTTTAGCTCGCGTCGTAGATTGGTTATTTTTCTTTTGATATGTCGACGATCTGTTTCAAGCTTAGTCTCCCCAGGTCCACGCGTCCCAATACCGCCACCTAAGCGAGAAAGTTCTACTCCTAGTCCGGTTAATCGAGGTAAAAGATAATTTAATTGGGCTAATTCGACCTGAATTTTACCCTCTTTCGAATTAGCACGGCTAGCAAAAATATCCAGAATCAGCTGAGTCCGGTCAATTACCCGGCAACCGACTGCTTTTTCGATGTTTCGTATCTGTGAAGGACTTAGTTCAGAGTTAAAAATCACTATATCTGTTCCTAGCTCTGCCACAAGATTGGCCAGTTCATTAACTTTACCACGACCAATATACCAGGACCGATCAATCGCAGTGCGGTTCTGGCTTACAACCAGCTGCACCTCAGCCCCTACAGTCTCTGCAAGACTTTGTAGTTCGGCTACTGAGTACTCATTCTGCTCATCATTGCCGCTTGTATTTACACTAACCAGTATAACCTTTTCACTTTCCAGCTCGCTTCAATCCCTTCATCAAATAATCTATTGCTCATAGTATATCAGAATAAACAAAAAGCATTCTATAACTTCTAGAATGCTTTATTTATATTAAATTTTAACAAATCATCCGCACTAAAAATTAACCTAAGATTCTAGTGTTAGCGGAATGTTCTTTATGGGAACAAAGGTAGAAATAGCATGTTTGTACACCATCTGCTGTCTTCCTTCGGACTCAATAATTATTACATAATTGTCAAATCCTCTTATCTGTCCTCGTAACTGGAAACCATTTGTTAAGAAGATGGTGACCGGTATGTTTTCCTTTCTTGCAAGATTTAAAAAAGTATTTTGAATGTTAACCCCTTGTTTCATCTCTCTCTACCTCCAACGATATCTATTTATATATGTATTTAATTATACTACATTTTCATCAAAATATTTTTCAATAAATGAACAAATTGTTGCTAAAATCGCTGAATCTCCTGCTTGATAATAATTGCTTAAATCAAACCAATTAATCTCTGGATTTGCTCGGAAGAGACTTAGTTGTCGTTTGGCAAAATTGCGAGTGGCCTGCTGAATTTTGTCAATAGTCTCCGCTAGCGTTAGTTCACCACTAAGATGTTGCAGAACCTCCTTATAGCCGATTCCTTGCATCGAATTATAAGTATGGTCGTAGCCTGCAAGCGCAAGTCCCCGAACCTCTTCAATTAACCCTTCATCAACCATGAGTTTAACTCGCTCATTAATCCTTTCATAGAGCTTAGCACGTTCCATTGTTAAACCGATTAACAAGTAATTATAATTCGTTTGCCGTAAGCTCTTTTGTTCAGCGTGCAATTGACTCATCGACTTACCGTGTAGGAGATAAACTTCCACTGCTCGTGCAACCCTTTTGCGGTCATTGATATGTAGCCGTTTGGCTGTTTCTGGGTCGTATTGCTGGAGCTGCGAATAGAGCTCTTCCTTACTGAGTTCCGCTAATTGTTGACGGAACTCAGTATTTCTTTCGATTTCCGGTAGATTATAATTATCAATCACAGCCTTTATGTAGAGTCCAGTACCGCCAACAATGATTGGTAAATGTCCGCGCGCATTGATTTGAGTTATTAGCTCCTGTGCAGAAGCCTGAAACTCAGCTACAGAGTAGTAGTAATCCGGCTCGTGGATATCAATTAAATGATGGGTAATCCCCTGCATCTGCTCAGGCTTAATCTTCGCCGTACCGATATCGAGCCCGCGATATACTTGAATTGAATCACCAGAAATAATCTCGCCATTGAAGTGATGTGCGAGCTTGATTGCTAATTCACTTTTGCCAACTGCCGTCGGTCCGGCGACAACAAGTAATTTTTCCTTCATATTTCTGTCCTTTTAAATAGATTTGAGATTATCTTAATCAGATTAATATTGTTTAATTATTGTTCCGTAGCTGAAGTTCGCTGCTCGAAGCACTTCTTTAAATCCAAGGCGCGTAAATTCAGGGCTCCTTTTCTCTGCTTTAAGAATTACCATCCGTCTAGCCACGCGAACAGCCTCAGCAATTGTCGATGGGGCAAGCGGCTGGTAATCAGCAAATAAGCGTAAAGGTTCAAGCGCTACTGAAGAGTTATCAACAGGTGTCTGAAACATCGGATCAAAATAGACGACATCATAGCTTTTAGGCGCTAACTCCTTTAATAAACTAGCGTGGTCCGTGTGGATAACCTTGATTGGTGCTAAGTTATAAAAGATATCAGCAGGTAGATTATTGCCACTATTTAGTGAGTTGTCCACAAGTGTGGCGATTGCAAAATCACTCTCCAAGGCTACTACTTTCCCGGTTTGGCCGAGAGCATAAGCTGCAACTAGGGTATCTGCACCGATTCCTAAGGTGCAATCAAGAAAACTATCCCCTGCTCTAAGTTGAGCAAGTTCAATTAATGGGTCGCTGCTACCTTTCTGTAAGCGGTTAATCCTTAACGTGCCCATACTTGGATGGAAATAGAAAGGTTGCTCTAGTTTACGGCGATGATATAGTTTGAGTCCGTTTTTTTCGATTATAAGAAGCCGATCGTGAAGCTGATTATTGTTTTTTGCCCGCTCAAAAAGCGTGGCGAGTGAATGTTTACGTCGTTCTAGATAGTCACCGTTAAAGAGTTGGGTAAAGTGTGCAGCCCTGTCTATCATCTCTTGGTTGGGTGAGAAGGCTGTTGAAACTAACATTTCAAGTTACTCTCTTGAACATTTTTTCTAATTCATACTTGCTGATCAGCACAGTAATTGGTCGTCCATGCGGACAGGTATAAGGATTGGATGTAGCGCGTAGCTGATTAATTAGTGAAAGCAACTCCCCTGGAGCGAGAAATTGATTAGCTTTAAGGGATTCTTTACAAGAAGCACTAGCAACTAATTCACGATTCTGCTCAACTAGATCAACTGTTTCTCCAGCAATTAGTGCTTCTAGAACATTTTCAATATAGAGCTGCTCTTCTCCCCGCGGAATCCAATCAGGTATCGAACGCACAAGGATTGTTTGATTGCCGAATTCTTCAAGCTCAATTCCGAGTTTCTCCAACTCTGCATTGGCGGATAGCAGCTTAGCGACCGCATCGATCGGGTAGTCAAGGGTAATAGGTATCAGCAAGTCAGTTTTATTAAACTGATTTTCTTGGATTCTGGCAAGATTTTTTTCATAATTTATCCGTTCATGAGCTGCATGTTGATCTATCAAGAATAAACCATCATCATTTTGAGCAATAATATAGGTCCCGAAAATCTGGGTGAGTGGTTCAAGATAAGGCAACTGCGACTTTTGTTGAAAGTCGGATTTCTGCTCATAAACATGCTCAGGTCGATCCGTCTTATCCCTGGCAGCCGCCTGACCTTCACTCTGTAGTAGGTCAACCTGTAATTGCTCCCCTTCTGCATCCTCCGCCACCTGATATTTAATCGTCGAACTAAGTGGTGTTGGAATCTGCCCCTCTTCAACTAAAGCCGAACGAATTCCTTCTTCTATTAAGAATAACAGCTCTTTTTCTTTACTAAATTTGGCCTCTAATTTAGCTGGATGAACGTTGATATCTACAATCACAGGGTCCATTGCAATATTTAGCACAGCAATGGGGTAACGATGGCCCATCAGTAAGTCGCCATAACCCCGCAGAATCGCATTCTGTAGTAGAAAGTTCTTAATATACCTTCCGTTTATTAGGAGTGTCATATAATTTCGACTGGCACGGGTCACTTCAATTTTCGAGGAATAACCAGTAATTGCAAAATCAATGCTCTCAATCTCTACTTCCTGCATCTTGGCTGCAGTTGTATTACCATAAATTGCTGCTATCACATGCAGTAGGTTACCATCACCGGCAGTCTGATAGAGTTGCCGCCCATTATTAATCAGTGAAAAAGCAATTTCCGGGTGTGCCAGGCTTAAACGATTTACATAATCGATAATATGTCCTAATTCATTAGAAATTGATTTAAAATATTTTAAACGAGCAGGCATATTATAGAATAATTGTTCAACAATAATTTCCATACCTCGAGCAAAAGCGATCTCTTCCTTCGATTCGATCTTGCCACCATTAATCTGTGCAGCGACTCCTAGCCCCTCATCGTTATCTGCTGTGCGTAGGCTGATTTTGGCAACAGCCGCTATCGAGGCTAGTGCCTCACCACGAAAACCAAGCGTAGTTAACCGTTGTAAATCACGTTCGCTCTTTAATTTGCTTGTTGCATGACGTAGAAAGGCCCGATCAACATCCTCCCAGCTGATTCCCTCGCCATTATCCTGTACGCGAATGGAACCGATTCCACCATCAATAATAGCTATTTCAATCTGCGTGCTCCCTGCGTCGATGCTGTTTTCGACCAGTTCTTTTACAATCGAAGCTGGCCGATCGATTACTTCACCGGCAGCTATTTTATTATAGATTTGTTCATCTAGTAGGATAATTCTGGTCATAATAATTACTCCCTGATTTATTTCTTGCTTAACTTGGTTAGTTCTTGCTGTAGTTGATTAACAAGATTGACTACTTCAAGAGGTGTTAGTTGGTTGAGGTCTAGATCAGCCAGCTCAGCAAGTAGTGCACTTTGTTGTAATAATTCGTCTCTTTCAGCTGTCTCCGCTTGATCTACTGACTTTTCAGAAAAATCTAGTCGGATTTGATATTCATGCGTTTTAGCCTCAATCTCCTTAAGTATGATTTTAGCATTCTTGATAATCGGTGCAGGTATCCCTGCAAGCTCAGCAACATGAATTCCGTAACTTTTGTCAGCCTTGCCCTCTTTAATTTTATGTAAAAAGATAATCTGGTTATCGCGTTCCATCACAGTAACCTGGATATTTTTGATTTTGTGGTGTGTTTCTGCCAGTGCAGTTAGCTCATGATAATGCGTTGAAAATAGTGTTTTGGCATCGACAACGTCATGAATATATTGCAGAATTGCCTGTGCAAGCGCCATTCCATCATAGGTTGAGGTTCCTCGGCCAATCTCATCAAGGAGAATTAGACTATTGGGCGTCGCCTCAGTTAGCGCCTGCTTAGTCTCCATCATCTCAATCATAAAAGTACTATGGCCTCCAGTTAGGTCATCACCTGCGCCAATCCGCGTAAAGATGCGGTCAACCAATGGTAGTGATGCAGTCGTCGCTGGAACATAGCAACCAATTTGAGCCATAATCACAATCAGCGCAATCTGGCGCATATAGGTACTTTTACCCGACATATTGGGACCAGTAATAATTAGAATCTGAGTTTCATCCTGATCCAAGAGAGCATCATTAGGGAAAAAGTATTCTTGGCGATTTAAGGCCTCAATTACCGGATGTCGTCCTGCTTCAACCTTAATTTGTCCTTCCTCGTTGAAGGTTGGCCGAACATAGTTGTTTTTACCGCTCAGCTCAGCAAAAGCCAGCAATACATCTAATTTCGCAATCAAGCGGGCTAGATGAAGTAGTCGTGCGCTTTCCGCAGCGACCAACTCACGCACCTGAACAAAAAGTTTATACTCCAATTCCTGTGTCTTTTCCTCCGCCTCAAGAATTGCGTTCTCTTTAATCTTAAGCTCATCAGTTATGTAGCGCTCGGCGTTTGCAAGTGTTTGTTTGCGAATGTAACGATCCTCGGGAATTTGAGCAAGATTAGACTTGGTGACCTCGATATAATAGCCAAAAACACGGTTGTAACGCACTTTTAATGATTTTATGCCTGTTAATGTGCGCTCTCTCTGTTCAAGCTTCCTAAGCCATTCCTTGCTCTCGCCACGGATCTGATAATATTCATCAAGTTTATCATTGTAGCCGCGTTTAATAAGACCACCTTCTTTAGCGAGTATTGGCGGCTCATCGATAATTGCTTTTTCAATCAAGGCACTAACATCGGTGCAGAGATCAACCTTGGCAAAAAGCTCTCCTAATGCTGTTTCTCCGCTCCGCTCGATTAGTTGGGCAATTTCACTAATTCGCACCAGACTTTTGCGCAAGTTAGATAGCTCGCGCGCAGTTACATTACCATAGGCAGTTTTAGCGATCAGTCGCTCGATATCATAGACCTGAGCGAATCGCTCAGCCAGCTCCTTACTTAAAATCAAGTCAGCTAGCAGTTCAGCAACTATCTCTTGGCGAGCTTCAATCTCTTCTTGCACAAGCAAAGGTTTTTCTAGCCAACGTTTAAGTTCACGTCTCCCCATCGCTGTCTCAGTTTTGTCGAGTAGCCAGAGTAATGAACCATGCTTCTTCTGCTCGCGGGAAGTCTGTATTAGTTCGAGGTTCTTTTTGGAAAATGGATCAAGCATCAGATATCTATTATTATCGTAGATTGTTAACTGACTGATATGTGAAAGCGTTCGTCGCTGATTGCTTTCGATATAGGCAAGCAGGTCGCCAACACTCCGTTCAATTACCGGTGTTAGCTGAAGTTCTTGCTTTGTAAATTGGTGTTTAATTAATTGCTGGTAATTGGTTTTAGTATCAGGATCCCGCAGTGTAATTACAGTCTTTAACTGGCTTAGTTCTATCTTCTGGCTTTTAAGCAAATCGCCAGTGAGTAGCAATTCAGAAGGATTATATTGGTATAGTTCATTTAAGAGCTGGCCTGAATTTATCGGAAATTCAGTCGCATAAAATTCACCTGTTGAGAGGTCGGCAACGGCAAGACCTAACTTTTGGCCAGTCGCTGCAAGTGAACAGATATAGTTATTAGCTTGGTTCTCCAGTCGCTCGCCTTCGATGATCGTACCTGGTGTGACGACACGGGTCACCTCGCGCCTCACGATTCCTTTGGCTTCGCGCGGATCTTCAACCTGTTCGCAGATTGCAACCTTACGTCCCTGCTCGACTAAACGTGAGATATAACTCTCTGCTGCATGATAAGGAACACCACACATAGGAATTTTCTCACCTGTCCCTCCACCGCGAGCGGTTAGGGCTATTTCTAGGAGTTTGGATGCTTCAATTGCATCTTCGAAGAACATTTCGTAAAAATCACCTAGACGAAAAAATAAAAAGGCATCCTCGTGCTCTGCCTTTATCGATAGGTATTGTTTAATCATTGGAGTGTAGCTTTTCATTTTTTCCTCCAGGATAGTATTAATTAAGTGTAATTATATCATTATTTAAACTATTTCTCCATATAAACTCCAGGTTTTAGCTTCGGTAATTTTTATATCAAGCAACTGTCCGACTAGTTCTTTATCGCCAGGAAAGTTAACTGTTTTGTTGCCTCGAGTCCTTCCAAAAAGCAGTTGGGGATTATTTTTACTTTCACTTTCGACCAGAACTTCGACAACTTGGTCTTGCAATAGTTCGTTGCGCTTGCGACTAATTTCATTCTGTAGCTCAATTAACCGCTGGAGTCGCTCTTTTTTCTCAGCTTCTTCTGTATCATCAGTCATTGTTGCAGCTGGTGTTCCTTCGCGTGGTGAGAAAATAAAAGTGAAGGCAGAATCAAAATCAACCTCACGAACTAACTCCAGCGTATCCTTAAATTGATCCTCGGTTTCACCCGGAAAACCAACAATTATATCTGTAGTAAGAACGAGGTTTGGTATCGATTCTTTTAATCGTTTTACCAGATCCAAGTATTGTTCACGTGAATATTTACGCCCCATCAGTTTGAGTATTTCGTTATTTCCAGACTGGACTGGTAGATGGATATGTTCAACCAGGTTACCGCCCTTTGCTATCACATCGATTAGTGCCTGATCAAAATCCTTGGGATGACTGGTCATAAAGCGGACTCGCGGAATCGGTAGTTTTTGTAGTTCAGTTAGTAGTTCAGCGAAACCATTGCTACTGGCAAGATCCTTTCCATAAGCGTTAACATTTTGTCCAAGCAATGTGACCTCTTGGTAGCCCTTAGCTGCAAGTTTAGTAACCTCTTGAATGATTTCTTCAGGCTTTCTACTGCGCTCTTTACCGCGGGTATAGGGCACGATGCAATAGGTGCAGAAATTATCACACCCGTAAACAATATTAATCAAGGCCTTAAACTGATTATCACGAACGATAGGTAAATGCTCTATTACCTGGCCCTCTTGTGACCAGACTTCAACAATTAGTTCTTTGCGGTTAGTTGCTTCAAGAATCAACTGTGGTAGACGATGAATATTGTGCGTGCCAAAAATCAGGTCAACATAGCGATACGACTGTAAAAGTTTCTGAATAGTGTTCTCTTCCTGTGGCATACAGCCGGCAACAGCGATAAGTAGTTCTTTTTTGTTTCTTTTCAACTGTTTGAATCGACCTATCTCGCCATAAACCTTAGACTCAGCATTATCGCGAATTGCACAGGTATTAACGATAATTAGATCAGCTTCCGCTTCGTTTACTGTTGGCTGATAAGACATCTCTTCGAGTAACCCTGCCATTACCTCTGTATCATGAACATTCATCTGACAGCCATGCGTAATTATATAGTAGTAACGACCTGCTCCCAGCTTACTTAATTCTTTATCTACTGGTTTAAAACTCAACCGTTCCGTACGCTCTTTACCCCTTAGACGTGCATGACGGATGTTCGGTAGCGATAGGCTGTGTTTTCTGTTTAATTTCATTTGTTCACCTCAGAATCTTTTCAATAACAATTAAATATGGTGGTTGATTAATCTGGTTAAGATAACTGGATTTGATGACGTTAAACTCTTGTTGTGAGAGTTCTTGCACAAACTCTAGCAAAATCCTAGATTCGCGCCTAGAGTCGTGTCTGCTGTAAACTACAATAGTAACTCGACCAGCAGGTAAAAGCAGTTTTAAAACCTGTTTTAGAGCCTCTACAGTAGTTTCTGGCTTAGTAGTCACTTTGCTCTGACTAGCTGGCAAGTAACCAAGGTTAAACATTGCCGCCTTAACAGGTGTTTGAATAATTTCATTAAGTTGGGAGTGAGAGTGCTGGTAGAGCTTCACTTGCTCACCTAGCCCCTTATCCATAAGTAATTGACTAGTCTTGGCAATTGCTTCCTCTTGGATATCGAAGCCGTAAACCAGTCCCTTTGTGCCAACCAATTGGGCTAACAGTGCTGTATCAGAACCATTTCCGATAGTAGCATCAATAACCTTATCACCAGCTGTAACCGTATTACGCATGATGATATGAGAAAGCTTGACAGCTGAGTTTAAGCTCATCTTATAGTCACCTCAATTAAATATGGCCTGTCTTTATTATAAGAAAAAAGGCTCGAAGTTGAAATAATTTATTCGTTAATATACCTAATTCGTTTAATCTTAGACGCTTTACCTGTAGTTAGGTCAATCTCAATTAAAACAGCGTTAAACTGTCTTCCACCCTGCTTTTCAACCTCAAAGCGCTGTGGTAATGCAGTAATAAATTTCTCAATTACACTTTCGCGTTCCATACCAAGAATGCCATCATATGGTCCAACCATACCAACATCACTAATATATGCTGTTCCTTCATTTAGTATGCGCTCATCCGCTGTCGGCACATGTGTGTGTGTTCCAAGTAACGCTGAAACACGGCCATTAAGGTGCCAGCCAAGCGCTATTTTTTCTGAGGTTGCTTCAGCATGAAAGTCGACAATTATATTATTTGTCTCTTTAGAGACCTCAGTAATAATACGATCAACAGCCCTGAAAGGGCAGTCAACCGGTGGCATAAATGTTCTTCCCATTAGATTAATTACAGCAATTTTTTCATCATTGTAATTAATAATTGTATGGGAGTTACCTGGCGCACCTTCAGGATAGTTAGCGGGTCTTATTAAATTTTTATGATCACCAATAAAATCATAGATTTCTTGTTGATCCCAGACATGGTTGCCCATTGTGATTACACTGATTCCTTGTTGAAAGAGGTATTTGGTTATCTTCTCATTAATTCCGCGTCCACCAGCAGCATTCTCACCGTTAGCAATAATTAGCTGGGGTTTGTATTCGTCGCGGATAATTGGAAGCGTAGCCTCTAACATCTCTCGACCTGGTGAGCCAACAATATCTCCAATAAATAATAATCTCATTCTTTCACTTCCTAACTATCTCCAACTATTTTCAAAAAAATAAAGTGGCTAGGCCACTTTATTTAGCGTATTCAATCGCTCGTGTTTCTCTAATTACTGTAACCTTGATATTTCCAGGATAGTCAAGCTCGTTTTCAATTTTTTTAGTAATGTCGCGTGCTAGTATTATTGAATCAGCATCAGAAATATCCTCAGGATTTACCATGATTCTTACTTCTCTACCCGCTTGAATTGCAAAAGAGCTTTCAACGCCGTCAAAAGAATTACTTATATCCTCAAGTCTTTCTAAACGTTTAATGTAGTTCTCTAAAGTTTCTCTCCTAGCACCAGGTCTAGCAGCTGATAGAGCATCGGCTGCACCAACTAAAACAGCAATCGTTGAGTTGGCTTCAGTATCACCATGGTGTGAAGCGATTGAATTGATAACGACAGGGTGTTCATTGTATTTATTGGCAAGATCCACACCAATTTCAACATGCGATCCCTCAACTTCGTGGTCAATTGCTTTACCAATATCATGCAGTAGTCCAGCTCTTTTAGCTAACTTAATATCTTCACCAAGCTCTGCTGCCATTAAACCTGCAAGATGTGACACCTCAATCGAATGTTGCAGAGCATTCTGACCGTAACTTGTTCTAAATCTTAATCGTCCTAGTATCTTAATTAAATCTGGATGTAGATTGTGTATTCCAACATCAAATGTTGCCTGTTCACCATATTCACGTATCTTATCATCGACATCTTTACGTGCTTTCATTACCGTTTCTTCGATTCTAGCTGGATGGATTCGACCATCACTGACTAAGCGCTCTAAAGCTATTTTCGCTATTTCTCTTCTAACTGGGTCAAAACCAGATAGTATTACTGCTTCAGGTGTATCGTCAATAATTAAATCAATTCCTGTTAAAGCTTCCAGCGTTCGGATATTCCTACCCTCACGTCCGATGATACGGCCTTTCATCTCATCATTAGGTAATAAAATTACAGAAACCGTTGTTTCTGTGACATGATCAGCTGCATAACGGCTAATTGCAGTGCTCATAATCTCTTTCGCTTTCCTATCAGCCTCATCTAGAGCGGCTGTTTCTATCTCTTTAATCATTATTGCAGTTTCATGGCGTACATCTTGCTCAACTGTGTCAAGAATAATTTTCTTGGCGCTTTCTGTTGATAAGCCAGAAATACGTTCTAATTCCGCAATTTTTTCCTGTAAAATCTTGTCTACCTCTACTTGCGTTTCAGTTATAGTTTTTTCTTTTTCAATAAGTGACTCTTCTCTTTTAT
>CAZKBI010000020.1:0-19566 GCA_964551195.1 uncultured Caryophanales bacterium
CGCCGACCCCCTGCTTGTAAGGCAGGTGCTCTCCCAGCTGAGCTAATCGTCCACAATTGTGTACAGATTATAGATTAATACAATTCCCACTTAAAATCAACTACCAAAAAATAATGGTGACCCGTAGGGGATTCGAACCCCTGTTACCGCCGTGAAAGGGCGGTGTCTTAACCACTTGACCAACGGGCCGCACACTGGCGGAGAGAGAGGGATTCGAACCCTCGCTGGGCTTACACCCACTAATGGTTTAGCAAACCATCCTCTTCGGCCTCTTGAGTACCTCTCCTACTGGCTCCTCGTGCTGGATTCGAACCAGCGACAACTCGGTTAACAGCCGAGTGCTCTACCAGCTGAGCTAACGAGGAATATAGGTTTTAACAACCATTTTATCTTACAACATAGCCCTTTGTTTGTCAATCACTTAAGCATTCAAAATAAAGAATTCTAAATTCCCCAAACACTTGCCACATCTATGCTTGTGAACATCTAGCTTTCGTTTGCGATAATAATTTTGCCCGCATTTCCGACAGCGTAGTTTATAGCGATAAACTTCTTCCTCAGCTAATGTTAAGGGTTTCACATAGCGAGCGCCACCAACCTCAGCTAGAAGGAGTTTGAAACTTAGGTCGCGGTGGAGATGCCCCTCACCCACTTGATGCAGATGATAATGACAGAGCTCATGCTTGAGGATGCTAATCAATTCCTCACGCCCATAGAGCTCTACCACCCTATAATTAATCTCAATATTGCCAGTTCCCAATAAGTAACGACCACCAGTCGTTCGCAGTCGTTGATTAAATCTCACTTCATGCAGAAATGGTCGCTTAAAATATTCTAACGATATTTCCTCTGTAAGCTGCTTCAACTCTTCATTGCTCATTAGCTATACCCCTAAAATTTAACTAGACCTAAGCTAATTTGTAATGCGTCATTTACCTTTGCCATTAGCTCATCATCTAGGTGTGTTATTTTGTCAGTCAATCGCTGTTTATCAATCGTTCTAACCTGTTCAAGCAGAATAACTGAATCTTTTTCAAAATCATATGTATTCGCCTTAATCTCAATATGCGTTGGTATTTTAGCCTTCTCGATCTGTGCAGTAATTGCCGCTACAATTACGGTCGGGCTAAAACGATTTCCTACATCGTTCTGGAGGATTAGAACTGGTCTCGTTCCACCTTGCTCTGATCCAACAACCGGTGAAAGATCGGCCAGAAAAACATCACCACGTGTTACTTCCATTGTTACACCCCTTTCACAATTTTTTCAAGCGCTAGTTCAGCTTCTTCCTCAATTTGAAAACACAGACATGCCAGATCGAGATTAATTTCTGCCATCTCCTGATAGCCACGTTGCAAGAGTTCACGCAGAACAGTATTCTGTCTTTCCGCGACATAATGATATAGCGCTCGTACTACTAGTTGTTCATGGTTTAATTGTTCTAACTCGACAATCAACTCTAGTCTATCTACGAGGTCGTTCGCCAATTTAATTGTGATATTAAATTCTCTTTCGACTGACATCATTACACCTCCAACGAGATTGTTGATACCAAGAATACCATTATTAGCGACTTTTCGCAATAATTATAGCCACTGACACTTATTCGTCAACCAGAATGTTTACCACCTCAACCACTTCTTGATTCTCTGTATAAATACGCGGAATACGCTTGCCGATAATTGTGACTAGCTCGTAGTTTATTGTGTTTAGAAGTTCTGCATAATAATCTACGGTTAATTTCTCTCCGCACTGCTCGCCAAAAATCACTACCTCATCGCCACGCATTACATTATCTATCTCGGTTACATCAACCATCGTTTGGTCCATGCAGACGCGCCCAATAATCGGTGCATGCTGGCCATGAATTAGCACATACCCACGATTAGAAAGATTGCGCGGAAAGCCATCCGCATAACCGACAGGTAAAGTTGCGACAACCGTTTGACGCTCCGCCGTAAAGGTCGCTCCGTAGCTAACCGACTCCCCCGGCTGAATTGTTTTAACGTAGATTACTTCAGTTTTTACGCTCATTACTGGTTGCAGCGCATCCTCTTGAACATGCATCTCTGTTGAAGGAGACAAGCCATATAATCCGATGCCAATCCGCGCTGCGCTCTGTTTGATCTCCGGAAAATTGATGGCCGCAGCTGTATTAGATAGATGGACTAATGGCACCGTAAACTCCTCACTTAGACGCGAGACAACTTTCTGGAAAATTTCCTGTTGACTCTTAGTAAAAGTGCTATCAGCAATATCCGCCTTTGCAAAATGTGTATAGACACCCGCAAGCTCGATCCATTTTTTGTCGCGTAATGATTCGATGACCTGCTCAACATCTACTGGAGAAAAGCCAATTCGGCTCATCCCAGTATCAATTTTAAGATGGATTTTGACACTTTGGCCCGCGCGTTCGCCTGCCTTCTCAATTACTCGCAACATCTCTAAATCATAAACAGTAACTGTAATCTGGTACTCAATTGCCAGCTCAATCCCTTTGGCAGGGGTGTAGCCCAGCACAAGAATTTCCTCCTTGATACCGGCATTGCGCAATTGAATTGCTTCATCCAGAAAGGCTACTGCGAAAAACTTGACGCCAATTCTCTGCAGAAATAGTGAGACACAGACTGCTCCATGTCCATAGGCATCAGCCTTAACAACAGCCATAACCTCGGTTGTTGCTGGTAGTATCCTCTGGAAATAGTTTAAATTCGCCTCTAAGGCATCAAGATCAATTATCGCAACTGTTGGTCGAAAAAACGATCTATCAATATCTGTCATCCTCTTCGCCTACTTCGTCATTTTTTTCTCTTTAGCCTTTGCAATCTCCTCAATCTTCTCATCAAGGTCTTCGATAAAGGCATCGGATATCATTAAAGGTATTTTCTTTCCCTCTATACTATAGAAAAATCGCAGATCATAGGTCTCCTCAACTGCGGTCATCGGAATTACTCGTTGCTTACCGAATTTCTCAATTATCAATTCTCGGTCAGTTAGAATATGCCGCGGCTTAGCAACCCACTTATACAATAGTGGTGATAAGCCAAGTGTTGCTACGCCTAAGCTAAGTGCCCCAACTTTGAATGTAGTAGTGGAGGTATCAACTAGTGTAATCAGAATAAATAGAAGTATTATAAATACCAGGGTTTCAATTAACTTGTAACGCATTGACTTGCGGAAAAAAATCGTTTTGTAATCTGCATATTCATCTCGAATAACCTTCATTGTGTCACTCCATAACTTTATATTTGCTATATTTGATTATAGTCTAAATCGCAAGTAAATTACATCAAATTGTCAGACTTTTCATAGCTGGCCCAATTTGCTCAATAACATCTGTTGCTAATACACTATGCTCCCCCTCTAGTTCACGTGCCAATTCACCTGCTAATCCGTGCAGATAGACAGCGGCACAGCATGCTTCTTTAACTACAATATTCTGAGCCAATAGCCCAGTAAGTAGACCAGCTAGAACATCACCCGTTCCACCCTTTGCCAGCTCAGGTCCACCCGTTGAATTTATAAATAGCTCACCTGTAGGCGTTGCAATTATCGTACCAGCACCCTTTAGAATTACATACACTTGCCAAGTCTTTGCCAAGTCACGGGCAAAACTCAGCCGATTTGCATTAACTTCGGCAACATCCCTTCCTAGCAAGTGCGCCATTTCCTTGGGATGTGGTGTCAGAATAATCTCGCCCACTCGCTCCTTTAGTAACTCTAGATTTTCGCTTAAAGCATTCAAGCCATCAGCATCTATCACTAGCGGGCCCTCTGAAGCGCCAATTATTGTGGAGAGCGCTGTTTCATCCTCTGCCCAACGCCCTACACCACAGCCATAGCAAGTCGCTGTGTAGACTCGACTCTTTTGTCCATCCTGCCAAATCCGTCCCAACTCAGCTGCAGCTAAATAACCAGGTTCGCGCTCAGCTAATCCCAGCAGAATCGCCTCCGGTAAGTAGCTGAAGACGAGCTCTCTAATTGATTCCGGTACTACCAAGCTTGCAAGTCCTGCACCTGCTCGAAGAGCAGATTTAGCGGCTAAGACTGCTGCACCAGGCATATCGCGTGATCCACCAACAATTAGTGCATGTCCATAACTACCTTTGTGCGACTGCTTAGCTCTTGTGGGGATAAAAGCTGAAATAAAATCCCGAGTTATTAGCTGAAGGCGAGGTTTCACCGCCTTGATAAACTCGGCTGGGATGCCAATATCAGCTATGATTAATTTTCCAGTGTGCTCATAGCCGGCACCAAGAAAATGCCCACGTTTGGAAAGAGCAAAGGTGATTGTTAAATCCGCTGCATAAGCAACTGATTCAACCGCCCCCGTGTCCGTATCAATACCCGTCGCAATATCTAAGGCAACACGCTTAGCAGGACTCTCGTTTAGAGCCCGAACCAAAGTGGCAAGTGGTTCACGTAATGGACCTCTTCCGCCGATGCCAATTAAGGCATCAACGATGATGTCGTATTGAGTAAAATTTCTATCTGTAACCAGAAGCTGACTCGGTTCAATAATTTCTAACTTCTGTCCA
Source organism: uncultured Caryophanales bacterium (assembly GCA_964551195.1). GTDB lineage: Bacteria > Bacillota > Bacilli > Tepidibacillales > Tepidibacillaceae > CAYZPB01. Next base: position 4,539 of record CAZKBI010000020.1, read on the forward strand.
TTTGCTTGTAGCTCTTCTAATTTGGTAAGGCTAGTTGCTGATAGTTTATCTAAGGACCCAATTAGCCATGTCGCTACCTGATAGCCAACATTATGCAGCTCTCTGGCTACCACCAAACCATCGCCACCATTATTACCATGTCCAGAAAGTATCAGCACGCGGGGAAATTGTTTCAGAGGAAAATGCGCTCTTATCTCTTCGGCAGCAGCTATACCCGCATTCTCCATTAAAGTAGTTGCTGGCACCCTACCCTCTTTGATTGTCTGTTGATCGAGTTTGCGCATTTCATCAGCCTTTAATATAAGCATGCGCCCACCTCCCTAATTGTTATAAGTCTTCAATTATAACCTGGGCTACTGCATATCCGTTACTGTGCGAAATACTTAAATGATAACGCAGATCACTTTCACAAATTTGGTTAGAATAATTTATATAGGGCTTTCCGCAAGTGAGCGCCAACACCTCTATCTCGTGCCACCGCAGACTTGCACCGATGCCTGTTCCTAAAGCTTTGGAGAAAGCTTCTTTTGCTGCAAAACGACCAGCAATATACTCAACTCTTCTTCTGCCATTTGGAGGGATCTGCAACCGTTCTTGCTCAGTGAAAATACGTTCAATAAAACTGCCCTCATTTCGTTCCAGCAGCTGATCTATTCTCTCTATTTCAATTATGTCTAAACCTATTCCATAAATCATATCGCTAACCTCTTTAATTTATTATAACATAGAAAAAAGATAGACAGCTAGACACTTTAGCGAGTTCCTAACCATCCATCTATTATTTAATTTATGCTAGATATCTCTTTATTTTAGTCCCAATTTTCTACGAGCAAGAAAACCAGCTCCTAGAACACCAATCATCGTTGTTATAGCTACTACCCAATCGTAGTCGCCTAATAAATGAAATACTTTTTCATGCATAAAGACGTCGGAAACAATCATGTCACCGGCAACATAAGCAATTACTGCAGCTCCGATATAGATAATTATTGGGAAGCGATCAATGAACTTAAGAATAATTGTGCTACCAAACACAATTATCGGTATGCTGATTATTAAGCCGATAACCACAAGTAAAATGTTACCGTTAGCCGCGCCAGCGATAGCAAGGACATTGTCAATTCCCATAATCACGTCTGCTACAATGATTGTTTGGACGGCTGCCATAAGTCCCTCCTTCGCCTCAACTTCCCCATTTTTATCACCCTTATCGTAAAGCAGATTAAAGGCAATCCAGAGTAATAATAAGCCACCGAAGAATTTAAGTAGCGGAATCTGCAGTAGGTATACGGCAAAAATCGTCATTAAGATACGAATTACGATTGCACCAAGAACACCCCAGAAGATCGCTTTTTTCCTGATTGATTTGCCTAATTTACGCGTAGCCATTGCAATAACAATCGCATTGTCTCCCCCAAGCACGAGGTCGATAATTATAATACTGACTAAAGCGCTCAAAAATTCTGGCGAAAATATTTCCATATCACAGCCTCCACTATCTTATATTTTGTATAAAATATAAAAAAGACCTTTATCTAATATAGTTATATTAGATAAAGGTCTTGCTAACAACTCCAAATAGGTTGCCTGTAAAGCCGGGGACTAATCCCGTACTGACGACTTTACCGCTTAATAGCTACTCCCCTTTAACAACTAAAAGTTATCACTTTTTGTAGAATTAGTCAATGTTGGTTTTCAGGGATAACTTTGTTCTGCTTTTTACCAATAGTTAAAACTTTATAGATTTTATGGATTTTAATTGTTTATAGTCGAAAATAACTGCTATAATTGGAAGCATAATCGAAAGAACAAACGTTTTACATGGAAGGGGTTGTAATAATGGAAGATATGAAAATTTCTTCTGTCGGCCGTCGCTTATTCTATAGCCTTGGCTCAATGTTACTTACAATTATATTGTTAGTTATGGGAATTATTACTTTTGTCTCTTATGGACCAGGTCCATCTTTAGGAAGAGGACTTACCGGCATCGCGCTCTTAGTTATTTCTTTTATACTAATTTGGTATACGCTTGTTGGTCATCGGAGTGCTGCAACAACCTTAGCCGGCATTGCTGCAGGTATGTTTAGCTGGATGGCTATTGGTGAAGCGGCTCCGCATTTCGGCTTCCCAGAACTTGAAGCTGAAAGAGGATTCATTATCTTAGTTTTCTTATCGGTAATTGCCTTGTTTCTTGCTCTAAAGGGTAATTTGCCCTTCGCTTTTATGGTTTTTGTCTCAGCTTTTCTTTTTAATTGGTCGGGCCATTCCGTCTTATTAATTCAAGACTTTGTCGGACAAACAATCAACATGGTAGCGGCATTCGAACTTTCTTATCTGATTACCGGCATCGCCTTTCTGGTAGCTGCTGCCTGGTTGTTAATAGTAATTATCCGTAAACCTGCATCGAAAACACGTTTAATCTATTATGGATTCCTGCTCTATTTCTTCTTAGTAACAGGGATTGAGGGTGTCACACGAATCTCCAGCACCTTTGTCTAAAATTTAATCTAATCTAATTCAAAATAAAAGGCTGAGCGCTAAAGCTCAGCCTTTATTGCTTCAACAAGATTGGCCATTACTAGCTCAATCTGTTCCTCGCTTGCCCCTTCAACCATAACACGTAGAAGCGGCTCCGTACCCGATAGACGCACAATCACGCGGCCTACTGGCGCTAAGTTCTTATTAGCTAGCACTACTGCGGCATCAATTTTCTGACTAGAAGCAAATTTTGTTGGATCGTCAATTTGGATGTTCTGCAGCAGCTGCGGGTATTTCTCCATCTCCTTTGCTAAGACAGATAATTTTTCATCCCGTTCAATCAGTACATTTGATAGCATTAATGATGAAAGTATCCCATCACCCGTTGTGTTGTAGTCAAGAAAAATTAGATGCCCTGATTGCTCGCCACCTAAATTATAATCGCTTTCAACCATTTCTTCCAGAACATAGCGATCGCCTACTGGCGTCTCGCGGGTGGAGATACCGATCCGCTCCAAGCTTTTGTGAAGGCCAAGATTACTCATTACAGTTACAACAATCACTTGTTTTTTAAGCTTCCCATGATTAGCGAGGTCTTTACCACAAATATATAGCAGCTGATCACCATCAACTATTTCACCATTCTCATCGACAGCCAGCAAGCGATCTGCATCGCCATCATAGGCGATCCCTAGATCAGCCTTTTCCGCCAGCACTCGCGCACTTAAACCTGCAAGATTGGTAGAGCCACATTTCTCGTTTATATTAAGTCCATCTGGCTGATTATTGATTACAACAACCTTCGCACCTAAATCACGGAAAATCTTTGGTGCCAACTCATAGGCTGAACCATTAGCTGTATCTAGAACAATTTTTAGCTTATCAAAGCGATTATTGATAGTCGTTCTAAGAAAATCTGCGTACTTCTCAACAAGTCCCTCGGCCTGCACCACTCGACCGATATCCGCATCTAGTGCGACATTCTGTGAACACTTATCCTGCTCGATGTAGGCTTCAATTGTATCCTCGATCTCGTCAGCTAGTTTGAAACCGCGCTCATCAAAAAATTTAATGCCATTATCATAATATGGATTATGTGAAGCTGAAATCATAACGCCAGCAGCTGATTTAGTTTCTCTAACTAAATAAGGTACTGCAGGTGTTGGCACCACTCCTAGTTTAATCACGTTTGCACCTGTCGATAGAATCCCAGCAACTAATGCATGCTCTAATAAATCGCCAGAGATACGCGTATCCTTGCCGATAATTATTGTTGGTTTGCTCTGCTTTTGTGCAATTATATTAGCACCAGCCTGCCCCAGTCTATAAGCCAGCTCCGGTGTCAGAAACTCATTTGCTCTTCCACGCACACCATCTGTTCCAAAATATTTTCCCATAATAATACTTCCCTTCACTTTTTTTAGTTGGTAGGCTCTTCAGGCTTCTCTGGATCTACTGGACTTTCTGGATCAAGAGGCCCTTCTGGGTCAAGAGGGTTTTCGCCCTCGCCTGGTTCCTCACCATCACCAGGAAGCTCTCCATCATTCCCGACTTTTTCTATTTCTAAATCCACCACTACGCTCTGTGGATTTATTGCAACATTGAGAAAATTCCCATTCTGGTCAAGAGCTTGCAACTTAACCTCTTTCGAGATTGATCCTGTAACACCATCTACATTTAGATAAGCTTTGACATAGGCGACTCGATCTACGATAGTCGCTGGCCCTGAAACATGCACTCGTTCAACAGATAAAGTTGTCCTGCCGATAATTGTATTTGCTGCTGGTGTTCCTAGCCTTTCAACCGTAATGGTCATCTCTTTGGAGTGTCTACTCTCAATTGCAACTTGAACTGTTTTCGGCTGAACTGATACAGAAGCACCCTTAGGGAAACCACTAATCAATACCTCCGCCTCATAATTTCCAGACTGATAAGTTGACAGGTCGACATACACCTTACTATCTTTACTACCTGTTCCAGAACGAACACTTTCAACAACAGTTGGACTCCCTTTAACAGTAACAATAACCAGATCAGATTTAAGATTGACGTAATATTGGTTCTCATCGTAGATTGCAGATAGTTGCGTCTCATAAGTATATTGCGTATCTGCTGGTTTAGTCGGTACCACAGAATCAGTGGGACTCATCGTAACAACGAACCAGAGTGCGATACCAAATATTAGTGATATAACCTTGAGAACATTCGTATTATTTAACCACTTATCCATTCTTTTTCCACCTCTTCCGCCAGAATTGCGTATATTTAGTGGAAGACTCTGGATTTAACTCCGATAACAAAAGCTGCCTTAAGCTATCTTCGTTTAAGCCCCGTATAATTCTACCATCGATTGTTACGGCAACTGCTCCCGTCTCTTCCGAGCACACAATCGTTATCGCATCTGATATTTCACTAACTCCGATCGCTGCCCGATGTCTTGCGCCTAATTCCTTACTTATATTAGGGTTCTGTGTTAAGGGTAAATAGCTAGCGGCGGAAAGTATTTGGTCGTCACGAATTATTACCGCGCCATCATGTAGCGGGGTATTAGGTGTGAAAATATTTATTAATAGTTCCGCGCTAAGTCCAGCATTTAGTACTGTGCCCGTTTCTTTATAATCATCAAGTCCAATTTTGCGTTCAATAACGATTAGAGCACCCGTTCTGCGCTTAGACAAATAGAAGGTTGCGTCCATGATTCGATTAATCACACTGTTCAGTTTATCCTCTTCTGTGGAGTATCTACCTTTAAAAAAACTACCACTACCGAGCTTCTCAAGCGCCTTCCTCAACTCCGGTTGGAAGATGATGATAATCGCCAAGACTCCATAAGTAAATGTCAGCGACATTATCCATTGCAATGTTTTTAAGTCAAAAATCGCACTCAGAAGCCAAGCAATAACGACGACCATTATTCCCTTAATCAATTGAATCGCTCGCGTGCCGCGTAGAAGCATCAGCAACTTATAAATAATATAGCTTACGATTAGGATATCTATGATTATAATAATTAAATCAAGTGTAAATTCCACAAGCTGCGCCCCCAATGTTTATTACTTCTAATTATATATTTTTCTCATTAAATTGCTACTATAACCCTTTTAAAATTAAAAAGGAGCACCGCTAAAGGCACTCCTTGTAAAGTTACTAGTCTATCGAGGGTGGTAGAACTATATCATCATAATCAAGTGTCCGATCTGCCGCTGGTGGTTCTCGTTTAGTAGTAATCCCCTTATTGATATCAGTAAGATTAATTTCTCCACTAAACACATTAACCGCCAAGTACTCAGCCTCACTATATTCGCCTGCGAAAACTACCTGTCGCAAATCGTCGCTGCGATCAAAAACAAAGGTTACTTCAACACTCGCAAGGTTATCAAACGGACCCACTCCCGCAAGGCTATCGCTTGTGATAGTTACTGCCTTACCAACTTTAATCTTCGCAGTCGAAAAGGCACTAGCTGTAACATATGTAAAACTCTCAGCAGGAAGACTTGCGAATAGCTCCCCCGCTTTCACAAACAAATTCCCTTCTAACATCTGCTCTGTGCTAGTAAATCTCAGATACTCCCTATTTAGTTCTGGCATCATTGAGCGCAGTACTTCTGGGACATTAACATAAAGACTATCAGTTAGAGCCAGAACAGTTATATCAACATAAAGATTGTTATCTTCAATTGTAGTAATTAATCTATTTTCACTTTCTAAGTAGAATGGACTCATTGCCATTCTACCGTCAAAAGCTATCGAGGCATCCTCCACATACTGTAGATTCTTCACATCTACTTCTCCGGAAAATTTAAAGTCCTCTATCGACCGGTTTTTCTCTAGCGCCTGCAGAAAGTAATCCTTAGCAGCCAGTTCTTCTCCGCCACAACCACTAATCGATAATAATAAAATTATCGCCAACAAAAGCATTCCCGCTCTTCTCACAAGCATCGCCAACTCCCCGATAATCAATATAACTGCATTCGATACTTTTTCCCATCATCTGCATAGAATACTTATGGGAATTAAGACAGTTGCTCAAGTATCTGTCTCTTATATTCCACGAACTGCCTACTTACCATTATATCTGGTGCGCGCGGTCGCGGCAAGTCGATTATAAACTCTCCCCTAACCGTCGCCGGCCTTTCGCTAAACAAATAGATGCGATCCGAAAGATAAATCGCCTCATCAATACTGTGGGTCACAAAAAGAATCATCGAGTGGAAGCGCTCCCAGATTTCCAGTAGCCATTGCTGCATCTGCATCCGCGTTATCTCGTCTAAGGCTGAAAAGGGTTCATCCAGCAACAAGAGCTGATTCTCCAACAAAAGAGTGCGGAGTAAAGCCGCGCGTGAGCGCATCCCACCAGATAGCGTGTGTGGATACTGTGCTTCAAATCCCAGCAGCCCAAAAGTCTCCAGGTGCTCGTAGGCCTTTTGTCTGCTGGCTTTTCGGTTATAACCCTTAATCTCAAGCCCGAGAATAATATTGTCTAGTACCGTGCGCCAAGGCAAGAGATGATCCTGCTGGGGCATATAGCTGACGATGCCTCTTTTGTTGATAATCGATTCACCATCTAGCGAAATATCGCCAGATGTCGGAAGCTCGATACCACTAATTATATTAAAAAGCGTACTTTTACCCGAGCCGGAGGGACCAATAATTGAAACGAACTCACCAGGATTAACATATAGAGAAATATTATCTAGCGTGTCGAATACTTCGCCAGTAAGTAGTGAATATTCTTTGTTTAAATTGATAACCCTTAAGCCACGATTGCTTTCAAACATTAGCGGACCCTCCTCTCGCGGGAATTAATTGATAAATTGATTAGTAAATGCTTCTTCTACAGGAAATACATTTTCAATCAGATCATATTCATACATCCAGTTCATATAGTTTTCCCAGATTCGGGTTTCTTGGATACCCCAGACAGCAGCATCGGCTTGATATTTATCACTTAGCCACAACTGACTTTCACGAACAAGCTCATTATCGATGCCAGAAACACTACTTATCAGAATCTCAGCAGCTTCCGTTGGATTATTGATTGCATAGGTATAACCTCTGGACGTCGCATCCATGAATCGCTGCACTAATTCTGGATCGTCAGCAACTAGCTTTTCATTAGTAATAATAACTGGCGTGTAATAGTCTAAATCTGGTGACAACTCACGTAACTCGATAAAGTTAATCGGGTAACCACGCAGCTCCGCTTCAATGCCGTCCCAACCGTAGAAGATCCACTGAAAGTCAATTTTGCCGCTGCTTGTAGCTGTAAAGAAGTCAGCCGCACCGGCATTAACAAAGTTAACGTTACTAAAATCATTACCTTCACGCTTCATAATTGACTCCATTACTGCAGTCTCGATCGGCGAGCCCCAACCACCATATCTCCGGCCTTCAAAATCCTTGGAACTGGTAATATTACGATCTACTGGTGAAGCATAGCCAGAAGTGTTATGTTGAATGATTGCTGCAATCGAAACAACAGGAATCGCCTGTGAACGTGCGTAGGTGACCTCTTCTTGATAGCTAATACCAAACTCTGCACGCTCCGACGCAATTAGCGGTGGTGTGCTTCCTTCAGTTGCTTGAACAATCTTGACCTTGAGTCCTACATCTTCATAGTAGCCATTTTTCACAGCTACATAAAGTCCAGTGTGGTTAGTGTTAGGTGTCCAGTCAAGCATTACAGTAATCTCATCTGGGCGCTCACTGTCACCGCAGGCAGTTAAGGTTACTAGTGCAAATGCTGCAATCATTAGAACTATTAGCACGATTGTGGTTGATCTTTGAATATTTCTCATTTTCTACACCTCTTCTTAGTATTTTAGTTTACTTAATATTCTTCTTCTTTATTCCAGGGGATAAAAATTCTTTCTAACAAAAGCACAGAACTATAAATCAATACACTGATGGCAACGATTACGATAATCCCCGCAAATAGTTGATCAGTCTGAAAGGAATTAAAGGTGGTTTTGATATAAAGACCTAGTCCTTTATTCGCCACCAGCCACTCACCAAATATTGCTCCAGTAACACAGTAGACTGCGCCAATTCGTAGCCCCGAGAAAAAATAGGGTAATGAATTGGGGAATTTAACTTTAGCAAAAATCTGCCAGCGAGAGGCATTCATTGATTCAAGTAATTGAATAAGACTGCGATCAGCGTTGTTAAGCCCATCGACAAGGTTGGTAACTATCGGAAAGAAACAGATCAGAACAACGATGACTACCTTGGGTAGAATCCCGAAGCCAAACCAAATGAACAAGAGCGGCGCAATCGCAAAAATGGGAACTGTCTGCGAGGCAACTAGAATCGGGAATATTCCGCGTTTAAGTGGAAGAAAGCGATCAATAAGAATTGCTAGCACGACAGAAAAGATAATCGCAATGATAAAGCCAAGTAGCGCTTCATATGCTGTAACGAGAGCATTGTCTAGAATTACCGCCCAGTTCTCAACTAGAGCCACACCGATTTGTGAGGGTGCCGGCAATAGCCAAGGCGAAGGCTTGATGAGATAGACTAGCGCTTCCCAGATAACCAAGAAAATTAAGATTATCAAGAGGGCGTGTCGGTATCTTCTGATCGTTTTCATATCATCAACTCCCTTTCAACCAATAAATACATCTCCGCCAAGTAACAAAAAATGCTGACCCCAAGGTCAGCATACGCTTATCATACATATTCACAAATGCATCCCTCCGCTGGCATTATCCAGATCAGGTTAGTGGGTCGATTATTATACAATATCCTCTCAGCCATAAAAGCTCCCCAGCAGTATTTAATTGTAGGTTAATAATAGCATTTCCTGTCAATAAGTCAAACAACTCTAGCTGTCAAGCAATTATAGCAACTTTTCACCCAAAGCAGAAGCGACTAGCCCGACCGCTGTCTCAGCAGTATCATTTTTGTTATCGAGGATTGGATTTACCTCGGTAAATTCGGCGGAGACAATGAGTCCAGTGTCTGACAACATTTCCATTGCTAAGTGTCCTTCACGGAAAGTGACGCCACCTCTTACAGGAACACAGACGCCTGGCGCCTCCTGTGGGTCAATTACATCCAAATCGAAACTTAGATGTACCGTGTTTGTGCGCTCTCGCAAAAATAGAATTGCCGCATCCATTACACGTGCCATTCCCATTCGGTCAATCTCATGCATTGAAAAGACTTTAATACCAAGCTTCTTAACCAAGGCTTTCTCACCGGGATCGAGCGAGCGAGCACCGATAATCACAACATTTTCTGGTTTTACTTTGGGCGCCCAACCATTTATATTAGCCAATTCACTATTCCCAAGACCGAGCGTTGCAGCTAGTGGCATACCGTGAATGTTACCAGTTGAAGTAGTCTCGTCAGTGTTAATATCAGCATGAGCATCTACCCAGAGTAAACCAAGGTTTTTGTAGTGCTCAGCAACACCGGCTATCGTCCCAATCGCAATGCTGTGGTCGCCACCAAGTACTAGCGGAAAACGTTTATCGGCGATGATGCCAGAAACCTTCTGTGCTAAGTCAGCATTAGTAGCCGCAACCTCTTTAAGATATTTAAGACGAGGATTACCTGCCTCCACGCTCTCGGAGTTAAAAGCTTCAATATCGCCTAAATCAAGTACGTCGTGGCCAGTACTTTCAAGTCGCTCAACAATATTTGCATAGCGTATTGCACTCGGACCCATATCTACACCGCGACGCCCTACCCCTAGATACATGGGAACGCCAATTATCGAAATTTGCTTACTCATCTACTCACACCTTTATATTGTAATTATATTATCGTTTATTGTATTACATTATAACTTATATTGACGCGAAATTAAAATAGCCAAAAGTTAAATAAAAAGAACCGTTTATTTGACAAACGGTTCTTCAAGTTCTTACTAATAAATTAATAAGTAATAACTCGTGGTAGTTTACCAGCTTGAGCAACCCAATCTTCGACCATCGATAGTGCCGGAGGTCTTCTTACAAGCTTTTTCTCCTCGTTAACTTCTAGCATTTTGTTACAAAGATTTTCTGCATTACGTGTAGACAATTCAACCACAGTATCAACGCCAGCTGCTTCAAGTAGCTCAGCGTATTGTGATCCAATACCCGTGATTCTGAAAAGGTCCGCATGATTCGTCCAAGTTAAGATTAATTTTTCAGAGATACCAGTAGACTCTGCTAAATCTGCTCTACCTTTTTTGCTTGCTCCTTCTTTAAGAAGTTTCTCAACAGTCCTTACACCAACTTCTCTTAATTTGTCCGCGTAAACCTCACCAATTCCTTCAATTGCTTCAATCGTTGCCATTAGAAATGCTCCTTTCCTTTGTAAAATTTTAATTTCTAATTATATATATCTACTATAACATCATAGATATTTATTTACACTTATTTTCACAAAAAATTAAAGTATCCCTCTCTCTTTTAACCACTCAATCGTATCTGCTAATGTTTCTTCCATCTCTCTTGTGTGATATCCTAGCTCTTCAGTTGCCTTTTCATGCGAGAAAATTGCATTGGTATTTAATGTGTAGATTGAATATGTAGTGAACAAGGGTGCTTGTTTCAGTATTTTATAATATATTTCCGCTAAGGGTGCAATCGCCTTAACAAACCAGTGCGGTAGATAGCTTGTTATCTTTTTCTTGCCTGTTATGTTATGTAAAATTCCTAGAATCTCTCGCATTTCGTAAAATCGATTCGACAAAATATAACCTTCTCCAGCTCGTCCCATTTCTGAGCAGGCGATAATTCCCTCGACAACATCTCGCACATCTACGAAATCGTAACCACCGTCAACACCTGAAGTAAGTCTTCTTCTGTAGTAATCTATTACAAGCGTTGTGAGATGGCTTCGCCCATCGTCGTAAGGACCACAGATCCCCGAAGGGTGCACAATACTAACATTAAGACCCTTTTGGGCGGAAGCAAAAACATAGGCGGTCGCTTCAGCCTTTGTCTTAGCATAGGGCCCAACAACAGTATCTGGATCAAAGTCATAGATCTCTGTAATGGTCTCACCCACTGGTTTCTCGGGGATAGCATGAACAGAACTTACATAGATAAGTTTTTTTACTGAATTTTCTAGACAAAGATCAACAATGTTTTTGGTACCGTTTACATTTACATCGTATACTTTCTGTTGATATTGTGAACTTATTGTCACAATACCTGCGCAATGGATGACAATCAGATCTTTCTGATCCGGATTGCTAAAAAAAGCCTTAAGACTTTCTTTATTCGTGACATCACCATAGAAAAGTTCATAATCGCCAGGAGGAATATTTTCTCCTCCTGGAAGTAATAATGCTCTTACATCCTTACCAAGTTCTAATAAGCGCGCAAGAAGTGCGCTACCAAGATGACCAGCTGCTCCTGTAACTAAATATATTGTATCCATTATCAACACCCCTTTATAAAAGGAATACATACCGCTTCTCATATACATTTTAGCACAAAAAAGCCATCTACAAGCAAATTTGCTCGCAGATGACTAGAATGATTTGGATGGTGGGTCATACAGGAATCGAACCTGTGACACCCTGATTAAAAGTCAGGTGCTCTACCGCCTGAGCTAATGACCCATATATGGCTGGGCTATCTGGATTCGAACCAGAGAATGACGGAGTCAAAGTCCGTTGCCTTACCGCTTGGCTATAGCCCATTAGCCGCAAATTCTAAATGGTGCCGGCGAGAGGACTTGAACCCCCAACCTACTGATTACAAGTCAGTTGCTCTACCAATTGAGCTACACCGGCATACAGTGGTGACCCGTAGGGGACTCGAACCCCTGTTACCGCCGTGAAAGGGCGGTGTCTTAACCACTTGACCAACGGGCCATATTAAATTTTTACTGGAGCTCCCAACCAGAGTCGAACTGGTGACCTCTTCCTTACCATGGAAGCACTCTACCTACTGAGCTATGGGAGCATACCCCGAATTCTTCATATAATGGTGGAGCTAAGCGGGATCGAACCGCTGACCTCTTGAATGCCATTCAAGCGCTCTCCCAGCTGAGCTATAGCCCCTATTTAAGTCAATTATTTATTAGCACAAATCGTATTCTACCACCACAAAACACTAACTGTCAACAGTCTTAATCTTAGCTTAAATAAACATACTTGCAATCGCTAAACTAATCGTGCTTTCAATGATTGCTGCAATTAGTAATGCAATCAATATCCCAATAGTAAAGATGACCAGCTCGCGCAGGATATCGACTAGATTATCGCCAGCACTCAGAGTTTTATTACCAGTAACTAAGCCCTTCAAACCGCGCCAAGCAATCGAACCCAATTTAAAGCCATAGGCAGCAGCTAGAACAATGGCTGTTAGTTCAAAAACACCATGTGGCACCAGCGATGCAATAAATCCGAACAGCGAACCACCCTCGTTTAGGAAAAAATTGGTGAAAAAGCCGATAAAAACACCATTAAGCACTAGAAGGAAAAACGGTATTATCGCAAAAATGAAACCCAGAAGAATCATCATCAGAGCAACCGTAATGTTATTAATAAAAATCAACTTTATCATGGCAAAGACTCCACTATCAGCTGCTAACTCGCCAGCAAGTTTGCTCATCTGCTGAAATATTTCCTGCATTAAAGGATCATCTAAGGGCATTAGAAATCCAATAATTATCGCTACTCCAAAACTAATTGTAGCGCGCAAATTCATCTTTTTGTTATCCTGAACTATCTGCCAGAAGCTCTTCCAAGCTCGCTCCATTTTCATCACCTCAATTAACTATACTCTATAGTATAACTTAACTTTCCAAGCAGCTCCACATATAATATACTTATTGCACAATGTAAAACAAATTTAAGGGTGTGTGGCTATGGCTAACAAAAAGGATCAGATCACGCTAAATATCGAGGGAATGACCTGTGCGGCCTGCTCCGCGCGAATTGAGACTAACCTCAACAAGCTAGATGGTGTTGAAGCGACCGTTAATTTGACAATGAACAATGCTAATATCAGCTACGATCCTGATCAGATATCTGTTGAGCTCTTGAAAGAGACGGTTTCGAGACTAGGTTATCAGGTGGTCGAAAAGAGTGAGTCTAACACACTCGACTATCTGGACAAAGCAGATGAGCTTAAACGCATGAAGCGTCGGCTGATTATCTCAATTATTCTGTCGCTGCCACTACTCTATAGTATGTTTGCACATTTTGGGCTTGCGGCGATTGTTCCCGACTTTCTAATGAATCCATTGTTCCAGTGGGCACTAGCAACGCCAGTACAATTCTATATTGGCTGGGTCTTCTATAAAGGTGCCTATTTCTCTTTAAAAAATCGATACGCGAATATGGATGTGCTGATTGCGCTCGGTACTTCGGCTGCCTATTTCTATAGTATTTATAATGTTCTTACTGGAAGCGACCATCTCTATTTCGAAACAAGTGCAATCCTGATTACGCTAGTATTGCTTGGGAAATATTTAGAAGCACTCTCCAAAGGTCAAACTTATGAGGCGATTCAGAAACTTGTATCGCTTAGGCCAGAGGTCGCTTACATTCAGCGCGACAATGAGATTATCGAGATTCCAGTTGCCGATGTCCAAGTTGGCGATGTTCTACTAGTCCGTCCAGGCGAGCGAATTCCGCTTGATGGCACCATTACTAGCGGCTTCTCGTCAATCGATGAATCAATGATTTCCGGCGAAAGTATTCCCGTTGACAAAAAAATCGGTGACGAGGTTATCGGCGGAACGATTAATAATTATGGCAGTTTTCAATTTACGGTAACGCGGATCGGCGAGGACACTATGCTTTCACAGATTATACAGGCGGTTGCCGCCGCAACTGGCTCCAAACCAGCAATTCAGCGGATTGCTGACCGGATCTCCAATGTTTTTGTGCCGACGGTGATTGCACTCTCGATTCTGACCTTTCTCGCCCATTACTTTATCTTCTCACAGGGTGACTTCGAGCGGGCCTTGCTCATTGCAATTTCTGTTCTAGTTATTAGCTGCCCCTGCGCACTTGGCCTGGCGACGCCGACCTCGATCATGGTTGGTACCGGCAAGGCGGCCGAGCATGGCATCCTTTTCAAAAGCGGCGAAACGATTGAGAATGCCAACAAGATTACTGCTGTCGTTTTTGACAAAACAGGCACGCTAACCACTGGACGACCGCAGCTAACTGATTATCAGTTAAATCCAGAGCGCGAGCAGGAGCTCTTGCAGGCGATACTCTCGGTGGAGAGCTATTCCGAGCATCCAATTGGGAAAGCTGTTGTTGTGGGAATTAAAGATCTTGGCGTAAAGGCGGAAACTGTAAGTGATTTGGCTGTTCTGCCTGGACAGGGTGTGCGCGGAAGTGTTGTAGGATTAGAATATAATATTGGCACACGCGCCTTAATGCGTGAGTTGGCAATAGATTATAGCAAGTACGAAGAGGCGACAGCAGCGCTGGAAGCACAGGGTAAAACTGTTTTTATGGTTGCTAGAGGCGCCGTGTTAGAGGGCATTATTGCGGTAGCAGATACAATCAAAGAAGACTCGCGGGCAGCGATAGAACGATTACAGGCGGACGGCTTAGAGATTTACATGCTGACGGGAGATAATC
>CAZKBI010000021.1:0-2696 GCA_964551195.1 uncultured Caryophanales bacterium
AGAAAATCTGACTCTGCTGCACTAAGCATTTGAGCTCGCGCATTAAATCAACATCTCCATAGCTGCCGCTATACTCAATATAAAGGATGGGCAGCTTCAGCATCTGATCAGCGATCGTTGCATAAGCGCATAAATCCTCCAGCGATAACTTAGTCTTACTTTCCGTTAACTGGGCCACTGATGAATCCTGATTGAGAACAATATAACCTTCTAATAGGATCCGCTCCCAATCAATCAATTCTTCTAGCTCCTTGATTGCTCGGTGGTGTGCGCCCAGTAACCACTCCGGATTGACTGTGTTAAGTACAAGTGGAACCAGATAGAAATCAAAGCCCCGAATAAGCGCTTCCACTGTAGAAACCTCATGAATCAAGGGCAGTTTGCACCCGATCTTCCGCAATCTAGCAAGCAGCTCGCTTACATTTATAGGTGTAATTCCGAGCGTTCCGCCAACAATAATTGCATCAGTTCCTGATTTACATAAAGCCTCAAGCTGATCATCACTAATCAACTTCTCTGGATCTAATTTGAAAATATGGCGATAGCTCTTAACCTGTTCACGTAACAGAAGACTCACCCACTCTTTTATATTTAAAAAGGAGTAGCTAGCTACTCCCGATCTCTTAATCTATTTTTTGTTTTCTTCTAATTCTTCTAGAACAGCCTGGACGCCACCCGTGCCACTTGTTAGAAAGCGCTTAACACGCGATATAGTTGCTGTGCTAGCTCCAGTCTCTTCCTCAATCCGTTGATATGTATAACCCTGCATCAACATTTTCGTCACTTGCAGTCTCTGGCTTACAGAGGATAGCTCATTATTTGTCATTAAATCATCGAAAAAGGCAGCAGCTTGTTGCCGATTATCAATCGCCATAATCGCCTCATAAAATAACTCAAGAGTTTCATTTTTATCTCTTTTAAACGACACTTGAACTCACTCCTTATTCATTTCTACAGTAATCAGAATACCACAGGGGCCCTATTATTGATAGGTAACACTAGTATTATTCTGAACGATAATGACCCAGGTCTGCCCTGGATATAGTGCCTGCTCTTCATCATCTACAAAAGCTCTAATCACGCCATCGACTCGCTTCCACTTTACCTCACGCGCGACTCCATTCTGAAAAAGGTAGCCTGTGCCAGGACCAGTCACATCGATTGCTCGACGACCAACACTATCCAGCACTTGATGCGAGGTGCGAATTACCAGTATATTTTTCGCTGTTAATTGCTGCCCAGATTCTAGGTCAGTATGCGCCTTACCATTGATGCTCCTGTGATACTGACGCTTCACAGGTTCGTAAATATAATCTAGAACATAGCTAGAGAAATACTTGATTCGGACCTGCTCCGCCGGCTCCCCTGTCACAATCTGAGCATTATCATAGAATTTTAGCTCCGGAAATTTTCCTTCGCTACGATAACCAAAGGTCGTCATTGCCTTCTGCAGATTGGCATAGCTTACATAGGTATTGTGAGGCGAGTAACGATAGTCAACGCGCCAGAAAGCTCCAGCCGACTTTGTTATGTCATCAATATAGGCTATATTATTGTTGCGTAGCTTAGCATAAGCAGCTTGACTCCCGCCAACATGTGCAACCACACCATCATAACCAGTAATCAGATCGATATAATATGGTCTCGTGCTACGTACTGGCCCAATTAGATTAGGCTGTTTGCTATGATAAAAAGCCACTAATCTTGTAATCTCGCCCTCCGCCAGCACCTCATAGACAAGGTCTGCCTCAAGTAAGCCTGATTGTGGACGCGCCGCTTTAAGATTATTAATCATCACACCAATTACTCGATGAGTTAATTCACTATCTACCGGCATTCCGGTAAGCGGTGCATAGTAAACCTCGGGCAGCTCATTGATATGCTCGTGTGCATTTAACAGTAGATCATAGTCCGGTTCAGGAGCTACTGGCTCTTGGTTATCACAGCCAGTCAGTAATAGTGTACAAACCAGCAGAATTATTACGAATAACCCAATCTTTCGTTTCAATTGTCTCGACCTCTTAACTAACTAGATTCTCTATGAAAATCCGTACTACATCCGTCCCACCAATAATCGTACCTGCAACACTTCCAAGGTTAACAAAAACAACCACCATCAGAATCCTAATCACACGATTGCTCCAGAAACCCTTCAGTGTACTAGCATCTTCACCAATATTTTCGAAATCTTTCACACTCGGTTTCCGCACAAAAAATTCAACTATCCCCGCTACCCAACCCGCTGCAAAAAGCGGATTAATCGAGCTGAATGGTGCTACAAGAAAGGCTGCCAGAATCGTTAATGGATGGGCTAACATAATTAGTCCACCAAGTGCTGCAAGCGAGCCGTTCCAGAGAAACCAGGTGAGTATTTGTTGCATTCCAGCATCCTTATTAATAATAAAGGTTGCTACAATAACACCTATAATTAGAATCGGTATCGCCCAAGCAATTATTTTGCCAGTCTTCTTTTTGGCTGGCATCTTAACTAGCTGCTTGAGATCATTGTCAACATGTATTTCACGTAGAACACCTGGTAGATGTGCTGCACCTAATACAGCTACAACTGTCTCACCTGGTGCTTCGCGAAGTTTCTGCGCAAGATATTTATCACGCTCATCAACTAATGGTACCTTCAAACTCGGCATCGCTGTTGATAACTCGTTCAATGCTGAATCAAGCATATCCTCACTTTT
>CAZKBI010000021.1:2796-16944 GCA_964551195.1 uncultured Caryophanales bacterium
TCGGCATCGCTGTTGATAACTCGTTCAATGCTGAATCAAGCATATCCTCACTTTTTAGACGCTCTACATCTTCTGCTGTAATTTCCTCATCAAGGAAAAGACTGAAAACAAGCTGTGCCATGAATTTTATTTTGTCCCAGGCACTTAAATTACCAAGAATTCTTCTAAAAGTTATATCAATTCTACGGTCAGCTAAGACTAGCTCCGCACCAACCTCTTTAGCCGATTCAATCCCTTGGATCATTTCTTGACCAGCTTGAATGCCCAATTGATTAGCCATCCGCTTCTGATAAGAAGAAAGAATCAGATTAACGAGCAGTAGAGTTGTCTGCTTCTGTTTAATTACCTTGACGATGTCCATATTCTCCCAAGAGCTTTTGTTATTGATCGTCTGGTAACGCGAATCACAGAGTTCAATCGCAACCGTATCTGGTTTCACATATTCGATTACTTGCTTCACTTCTTCAACACTGTTCTTGGATACATGAGCAGTGCCGATAATAATTATTCTTTTTCCATCAAGCATAATCTCATGAACATGATCTGACTCTAATGGGTTAATCGCCTTATTGGCGATATCACTACGATAATGTGCTCCCACAAAATCTATCTCAGCTATTCCCTGATAGGCCAGTTCTTGCGCAGCCTCTATATCTTCTCCGAGTGCGGTTAGTGCAAGCACACGTCCACCTGAAGTCACCAGTTCCGGCTGATCCACACCCTGCGCGTCAGCAACCATTTCTTTCTTGGCACCTGCAATAAAAAGTTCCGTATTAGCTGGCAACTGTCCAATCTTAATTGGTGCGCCTTTTTCATAAGAAGCAGGATAACCAGCCGAAGCCATCACAACCGCAACAGCAGCGCGTGGATCCCAGCTCAGCTTAATCTCCCCCAGTTTGCCATTATTCATTGCTAGCAGTATATCAGCCAGGTCCGTCTCAAGCCGCGGCAGAACAACCTGTGTCTCGGGATCACCGAAACGCGCATTAAACTCGATCACTTTAATCCCCGTCTCCGTAATCATCAGACCAGCATAGAGAATTCCCTTAAAAGGTCGCCCCTCCGCTACCATTCCTTTGGCAGTCGGAAGCAGAATTTCATCATAAACCTGTGTAAGTAGCTCCTTACTCATTTGTGGCACTGGTGAATAAGCACCCATTCCACCTGTGTTTGGCCCTAAATCGTTGTCATAAGCTGCCTTATGGTCTTGTGCTGGCTCCATTGGTAGAACCGTCTCGCCATCGACAAAAGCCATTACAGTTAGCTCCTCACCAACTAGGAACTCCTCAATTAATATTTTTTCACCCGCTGCCCCGAAAGCCTTTTCTTCCATCATCTGGTCAACTGCAGCCAAGGCCTCATCTAGGTGCAGAGCAACGATCACGCCTTTACCTGCAGCCAGTCCATCGGCCTTAATCACGATTGGCGCGCCAACCTCCTGCAGATATTCCTTAGCAGCAGAGCTAGAATCGAAACTGCGATAAGCACCCGTCGGGATGTTATATTTCTGCATGAGCTCCTTAGCGTAACTTTTGCTTCCTTCAAGTTCCGCAGCCAGTTTGTTCGGTCCAACAATTGCTAAACCTCGCTCCTCGAAATAATCAACAATCCCAGCAAAAAGCGGATTCTCTGGCCCAACAAAGGTTAGATCAATCGCATGCTCCTTAACCGCCGCCGCAAGTCCTGCGAAATCCATCTCCGCAAGTGGAAGACAGATTGCATCACGTGCTATCCCACCATTTCCTGGCGCACAGTAAACCTGCTCGACTTTATCACTTTTATTTAATGAACGAACAATCGCATGCTCGCGTCCACCTTGTCCAACCACTAAAAACCGCATCGGTCCACTTCCCCTCAGTCTAAATACACTTTTCAATCTAAATAATCTCTCTTTATTTCTATCAAAGTAGTAAATATATTAACAAGTTTAACTTAGTTTCTTCTAATTCTGAAATATTCTAGTGTTTGAAATGGCGAATACCAGTCATAACCATGGCAATTCCCTTTTCATCTGCAGCGATGATTGATTCCTCGTCACGGATTGAACCGCCCGTCTGGATAATTGCAGTAATGCCAGCCTCAGCTGCAAGCAGCACCGTATCATTCATCGGGAAGAAAGCATCAGAGGCCATAACTGAGCCCGCTGCCTTATCTCCAGCCTGTGCAATCGCAATCCCCGCTGAGCCAACGCGATTCATCTGTCCCGCGCCAATCCCAATTGTCATATTATCACGCGCTAAGACGATTGCGTTAGATTTAACATGCTTAACAACCTTCCAAGCAAACTTAAGTTGCTCTAATTCTTCGGCTGTCGGCTGTTTCTTCGTTACAACAGTTAGATCATCGTCAGTTAGTTCGCGCTCATCTTCATCTTGTAACAGTAGCCCACCTAAGACGGAAACTACTTGCGGGATTCCTGAATATTTTTGCTCGTCTTTTAATGTTAGTAATCGAAGGTTTTTCTTCGCGGATAGTATTGCAAAAGCCTCATCTGTGAAACCAGGTGCAATAATTACCTCAAGAAAAATCTCCTTCATTAATTCTGCTGTTGGTACGTCAATAACCTGGTTAGTTGCAACGATACCTCCGAAAATTGAAACTGGGTCGGCCGCATAAGCCTTAGTGAAAGCCTCCAGCAAATCATTGCCAACCGCTATACCACATGGGTTCATGTGTTTCACAGCAACAACCACCGGTTGTTCCTTAAACTCTTTTACCATCTGCCAAGCGGCATTGGTATCCTGAATATTATTATAAGAGAGCGCCTTACCATGCAGCTGCTCAGCTAGTGGTAAGCCCTGCTTAATCAGCGATTGTTTATAAAAGCTTGCACTCTGATGCGGGTTCTCTCCATAACGAAGATCCTCTACCTTCTCATAAGTAAAGGTCAGAAGATCAGGATAAGCAGTGCCTTCCTCTTTCGTTAAATACTCAGCAATATATGCATCATAAGCGGCAGTCTGTCTAAAGACTTTTGCCGCTAAACTTTTTTTCGTCTCTAAGCTTACATCACCTGAAGTTTTTAGCTCATCAATGATCACAGCATAATCTTTAGGATCGGTAACTACTGCGACATCTTGATAGTTTTTGGCAGCGGCTCTTAGCATTGAAGGTCCGCCAATATCGATATTCTCAATCGCTTCTGCCCACTCTACATCGGGCTTGGAGATAGTTTCTTTGAAAGGATATAGATTAACAGCAACAATATCAATTAAGGAAATGTCCTCTTGCTCCAGCTGTGCCATGTGCTCGGGATTATCGCGAACTCCTAGTAAAGCACCAAAAATATTTGGATGAAGCGTTTTTAGGCGACCATCCATAATCTCAGGAAAACCAGTAACATCGAAGGTCGAAATTACAGCCAATCCAGCTTCTTCTAGGGCCTTTTTCGTGCCTCCAGTTGATATTATTTCGAAATCTAAGGAGATTAGTTCCTTAGCGAATTCGATAATTCCACTTTTATCCGAAACACTTAGTATCGCTCTTCTTTTTGCAGCCACGATTATTCCTCCCTTTTTTTAACTTCTCGCCCGCAGGCGTAAATTTGTTCTGTCACTACTAGGTTAATAGCCTCTAATAATAACCGATGTTCAAGCTCGTGAATCTTAGCAGATAATGTTTCCAATGTATCGCAAGCCTCAATTGGCACCGCTTCTTGCAGAATAATTGGTCCCGTATCCATTCCTTCATCGACAAAATGAACCGTCACACCAGTCTTATCTACTCCCGCATCTAAGGCGCGCTCAATCGAGCAAGTCCCCGGAAACTCTGGTAACAATGACGGATGCAGATTGATTATCCGATCAGGAAAAGCTTGTAGTAGCGTTGGACCAACCAGCCGCATATAACCAGCCAGAACAATATATTCAATTTCTAGTTCATTTAAACGCTCTAGAATATGTTTCTCGTAACTAGCCCTAGATGAGAACTTCTCTGGTTCTAGAATAAGAACCGGAATTTTCACCTGCATGGCACGTTGAATCACTTTAGCCTTAGGTTGATCACAGACCAATAAATAGAGATCACCTGCTAACAGATTCTGCTGCCAGGCATCCACCAGAGCTCGAAAATTACTTCCGTTACCTGAAGCAAAAACGGCAATCCTCTTCATCGACATCCTCGCCTCCACTTAGCTAAGTATTACCCCTTTGTTACCCTTACTTATCTTACCGATTACCGCGGCTCTTTCACCTAGCTCCTCAGCTAGCTTAACAACCTCTGCGGCATCTTCCTTGCTGACTACTAGAACATAGCCAATACCCATATTAAAAGTACGATGTAAATTATAATCATCCATCTCGCCTAACTCAGCTAGTAACTTAAAAATTCTGGGAACTTCCCAACTACTAAGCTTAAGCTTGGCCTGCAGGTTCTCAGGTAGAATCCGCGGTATATTCTCAATCAGACCGCCGCCGGTAATATGTGACATGCCCTTGATATTAAACCGCTTAAGCAATTCCAATACTGGTTTCACATAAATCCGCGTCGGTTTTAGCAGCTCTGCTCCAAGTGTATTATCCAGACTTGGTACGAAGGCGTTAATATGATAAGAATGCTTAGTAAACAAGAGATGCCGAACTAGAGAGTAGCCATTACTATGTAAACCGTTAGAGGCAAGACCAATCAGAAGATCGCCTGACTCAATTGCTTCGCCTGTCACTACCTTCTCTTCTTCAACAATCCCCACCGCAAAACCAGCCAGATCATACTCACCGTTACCATACATCCCTGCCATCTCAGCTGTTTCGCCACCAATTAGCGCGCAGCCTGACTGCACACAACCCTCGGCAATCCCAGCGACTATCTGCTCGACCTGTTCAGGTACAAGCTTACCTGTCGCTATATAATCTAAGAAAAAGAGCGGCTCCGCTCCCTGCACGATAATATCGTTCACGCTCATCGCCACAAGGTCGATACCAATCGTATCGTGCTGATCCATCTCAATCGCAATTTTTACTTTGGTGCCAACACCATCTGTTCCGGCGACAAGAATCGGTTTTTTGTAATCGCCTGTTAAAGCAAAAAGACCACCGAAACCACCCAAGTCAGTCTTTACCTCAGGTCGCATTGTTCTTGCTACGTGCTGTTTCATCAATTCGACAGCCTCATTACCAGCGTCTATATCAACGCCTGCCTCTTTATAAGCATCACTTTTCTTAACATCACTCATTAGAATTACCCTCTTTCTCTATCGATCCAGAAGCTTGGTCGGATATTCTGAATTGAAACAGCCCAAGCAAAAACTATTAGGCTCATCCGCTCGCTCCATATTAAGTGCTTCCACCATGCCCTCTAAACTAATAAATTCTAGAGAATCAGCATCCATATTAATGCGCATCTGTTCAAGGTCCATATTTGATGCAATCAGCTCATCACGCGTAGATATATCGATACCATAATAGCAGATATCCTTAACCGCTGGCGAGCTAATCCTAACATGTACCTCACTTGCCCCAGCTTCACGCAGAATCCGGACAATCCTTCTGCTTGTTGTCCCACGGACAATGGAGTCATCAATCATTACTATTTTTTTGCCTTCTACTACCTTACGAACGGCACTAAGCTTCATGCGCACACCCTTTTCACGCAATGCTTGGCTTGGCTGAATAAAAGTTCGTCCAATATAACGGTTTTTGATTAGTCCAAGCTCAAAAGGAATCCCCGACTCCTCAGCATAACCAATCGCCGCAGAAATAGATGAATCCGGCACACCAGTTACTACGTCAGCTACGACTGGACTCTCTTGCGCTAAACGTTTACCCAGCCGCTTGCGCGCTAAATGTAGATTAATGCCACAGATATCACTATCTGGTCGGGCAAAATAAATATACTCAAAAGCACAAGATGCGCGTTTATTCTTAGCAGCGTATTGCTCGGAAAAAAGTCCATCCTCACCTAGAAATTCTGAATGCATCTCACCATCTGAAAAAATCAACAACTCACCTGGCTCCAAATCGCGAATATATTTCGCCCCAACCTCATCGAAAGCACAAGTCTCAGATGAAACAATATAGCCGCCGTTTAAGCGTCCTAAAGCAAAGGGACGAATCCCATTTGGATCCGAGGCAGCAATTAGCTTTTCTTTGTTTAGAATAACCAAGGCATAAGCGCCAATCAGCTGACTTAAGGCATCTTTAACAGCATCTTCAAGATGGTCGTATTCGGATTTAGCAATTAAATGTGCAATAACCTCGATATCGCTTGTAGTCTGAAAGATTGAACCTTCACGAACTAAACGATCACGAATCTGTGCAGCATTAACTAGCCCACCATTAATCGCTAAGGCAATTTCGCCCTGACGATACTTAAAGAAAAACGGTTGCGTGCTTGTCGCAGTTCCCTTACCCTTCATGGTGTAGCGAACATGACCAATCCCGCTGTTACCAGTAAGTTTGTTTAATTCCTCATTGCCAAAAGCCTCGGTCACCAGACCACGAGCACGATTAGTTGTGAAATGCTCACCATCTGTTGTAACAATGCCCGCGCTCTCCTGACCACGATGTTGCAGGGCATGCAGCCCATAATAAATCAGTTGCGGTGCTTCCTCTAGATTATAGACGCCAAAGACACCACATTCGTGATTAGGCTTATCAAGCATTATTTCATCGCACATGGTATCGCTTCCTTCCAAGTTTTTTCTATTTTTGCGAGTTCCAAGTCTAGTAACTCTTCGCCATTATAGCTAAGCGTTACTCGCTCAGAAGCGACCTCACCAATCTCTTCACACTTAATTCCTTTTTCCTTAGCGAATTGGCAGATTTTCGCAACATCGGTAGCCTTAGCTGACAAAAGAACGCGTGACTGTGATTCACTGAAAAGTATTTCCTCCGCAGTTAAATCGCCGGTAAGAGTAAGTTTAGCACCTTTGCCACCAGCTACTGCTGACTCAACAAGTGCAACTATCAGCCCGCCCTCGCTTAAATCGTGAGCTGAGCTAACTAAGCCTTGCTCAATCACCGCTAGAACGGTCTCGTGTAGGCTACGCTCAACAGCTAAATCAATCGCAGGCGGTTTGCCTTCAACGCGGTTAATCGCTAGCTTCTGAAACTCTGTTCCCGTCAATTCGGCATAGGTCACTCCTAAGAGAATAATCCGGTCACCAGTATTCTTAAAACTAACATCTGTTATATATTCTGGTTTTTCAATCAGTCCTACCATCCCGATAATCGGTGTCGGATAGATTGCTTCACCAGCATACTCATTATATAAACTTACATTTCCACCGATAACCGGCGTATCTAGTGCTTTACAAGCTGCCACAATTCCATCAATTGACTTATCAAAGGACCAGTAAATCTCCGGTTTCTCCGGATTGCCAAAGTTAATGCCATCGGTTAAAGCAATCGGTGTCGCTCCAGTACAGACTAGATTGCGCGCCGCCTCTGCGACGGCAATTGCACCACCAACATAAGGGTCAAGATAGATGTAGCGTCCATTACCGTCAGTAGTCATTGCGAGCGCCTTATTTGTCCCACGAAGCTTTATTACACCCGCATCGCCTCCTGGGCTAACAACAGTAGAAAAACGTGCTGTGTGGTCGTATTGGCGGTAAACCCATTCTTTGCTTGCAATGTTTGGTTGCGCTAATAATTGTAACAAAGTTTCAGCATAATCCTGCACTTTATAATCCTCTACTGCGGAACGCAGCTCTTGATTCTCGCGGTAATAAGCTGGCTCGCGACTCTCCATCGTGTAGACTGGAGCCTCATCAACCAGCGCTGCAACCGGAATATCGCAGACAACTTCGCCCTCATGACGAATTACATATCGTTGATCATCGGTAACCTTACCGATAACAACAGTATCAATACCCCATTTGGCAAAAACCGCATCAATTTCCGCTTCCTTACCAGCTTTAGATACAACCAACATGCGCTCTTGAGATTCGCTAAGCATGATTTCGTAAGGCGACATATCTGGGTCGCGTTGTGGCACAAGTGAAAGGTCAATACTAACGCCAGTTCTCGCCTTGCTTGCCATTTCTGAGCTGGAGCTAGTTATACCAGCCGCACCCATATCTTGAATTCCTTCAATTATATCAAGTTTGAGCAACTCTAAAGTTGCTTCAAGCAATTTTTTCTCCATAAAAGGGTCTCCCGCTTGCACATCAGGTGACTCCGTTTCATCAGTCAATTCGACTGAGGCAAAAGTTGCACCGTGAATTCCATCTTTGCCAGTTGGAGCGCCTGCATAGATCAGCGAATTACCAATGCCGCGAGCTAAACCTTTCTGCATTTTGTCGTGATCGACTAGACCAACGCACATGGCATTAACCAATGGATTACCTAGATAGGAATCCTCAAAAACTACCTCGCCACCAACAGTTGGAATGCCCAGGCGATTCCCGTAATCGCCAATACCCTTAACCGCATATTTCAGCAGATGCTTGACGCGAGGGTCAGTCAGCGGCCCAAAACGCAAGGAATTCAGTAGAGCAATGGGACGAGCTCCCATCGAGAAAACGTCACGAACAATTCCACCAACGCCAGTTGCTGCACCTTCATAGGGCTCAACCGCGGATGGATGGTTATGACTTTCGATTTTGAAAACGACTGCTTGGTTATCGCCAATATCGACGACACCAGCACCCTCTCCCGGTCCTTGCAGAACGCGCGCTCCTTCAGTTGGGAGTTTCCGCAGCTGGTTTTTGGATGTTTTGTAGCTACAGTGCTCTGACCACATCACGCTAAATAGACCAGTTTCCAAATAGTTTGGATCGCGGCCAATCAGCTCAACAGCTAGCTTATATTCATAATCAGAGAGCCCCATCTCTTGATAAAGTTTCTCTTCTCTAATCTCCTGAGAATTTGGTTCCTGTTTCTTCATTGTTTAGCCCTCCAAGTCTCAAGAATAGATTCAAACAAACGTCCACCAGCATCGCTGCCAGTCTGCTTGTCTAAAGCACGGTCAATCTGCGGCATAATCCCCAGCACATTGCCGGCCTGATTAGTAATTGCTGCTATACCATCTAGTGAGCCATTAGGATTGGAGTCTGTATAACGGAGGATAATCTGCTGGTTTTCCGCAAGTTCCGCTAGCTCATCCGCCTCACAAAAATAATTCCCATGCCCATGAGCAATCGGTAACCGCAGTTGCTCTCCCGCCTGATATTGCTTTGTAAAAGCCATCTGATTGTTCTCGACTCTAACATTAGCATCAGCGCAGATATAGTCAATTCCTTGATTGATTAATAAGGCACCTGGTAATAAACCGGCCTCCAACAGAATTTGAAAGCCATTACTAATTCCCAGCACATAACGACCGACCTCGACTGCACACGTAAGAGACTGCATTATTGGAGCCTGTTTAGCTATAGCACCAGGTCGTAGGTAATCTCCGTAGGAGAAGCCCCCCGGCAGAACAATTAAGTCATATGGGAGAAGGTCTTCATCTTGATACCAGACATATTCAACATTCTCTGCACCATAAAACTCAGCAATTGGATGCACGGAGTCCATCTCACAGCCTGAACCAGGAAAAACAATAATCCCTACCTTCATTCCGTCACCACTTCCAGCTCGAAGCGATAATCTTCAACGTTCCCGTTGACTAGTAGTTCGTCGCAAATTTTTGTAACCTTTGATGCCGCCTCTTCATCATTAATAGCAGCAATAGTCAGCTCAATAAATTTACCCACTTTAACTTCCTTGGTTTCTTGATAGCCCATCTCTTCTAAAGCCGATTGCAAGGCTTGCCCTTGTGGATCAATTACACCTTCACGAATTGTTACATAGATATTTGCCTTATACATTTAGTTCCCTCCATTTTCCATTGGATCCTGTTCTGTTAAACCTAAACGTTCAAAAATATAATCTACCTGCTGCAAGTGATACATGGGGTTAAAGCATTCCTCGATTTCATCCTCAGTCAGCAGTTCGTGTATCTCTGTTTCAGCAAGTACTAACTCGCGAAAAGCTTTGCTCTTATCCCATGCTTCCATGGCTAAACTCTGAACCAGGTCGTAAGCTGTTTCACGCGCCATTCCTTTTTTGATTAGCGCTAACAGAACCTGTTGTGAATGGATCAGGCCGTAAGTTCTGTCCATGTTGCGCCGCATATTCTGCGGAAAGACAGTCAGATTACGGACGATACCAGCAAAACGGTTTAACATATAATCGATTAAAATAGTGGCATCAGGAATAATTATTCTCTCAACTGAGGAGTGCGAAATATCGCGTTCATGCCAGAGCGCAACATTCTCGTAGGCGGAAAGCATATAACCACGCATCACCCTAGATAGTCCGGCAATATTCTCGCTTCCGATTGGGTTTCGTTTGTGGGGCATCGCTGATGAACCCTTCTGGCCACCAGTAAATAATTCCTCGACTTCGCGAATTTCTGTGCGCGCTAAACTACGAATCTCTATCGCAAATTTTTCAAGTGAGGTCGCAATTAGCGCCAGGGTTGCCATATACTCAGCGTGGCGATCGCGTTGCAGAGTCTGTGTGGAAATCGGCGCAGTTTTTAGGCCTAGTCGCTCGCAGACATATTCCTCGATTGCCGGCGGTGTGTTAGCGTAGGTACCAACTGCACCTGATATTTTGCCGTATTGTACGGTCTCCGCGGCGCGATCAAATCGCTCCCGATTACGGCGCATCTCTTCGTACCAGAGAGCAATTTTGAGACCAAAAGTAGTCGGTTCCGCGTGTACACCATGCGTCCGACCAATCATTATTGTATATTTATGTTCAATTGCTTTATTTTTTAGAATTATTAGGAAGTCATCAAGCGCCTGCCCGATCAGCTGGTTAGCTTGCATAATTCTGTAGGAGAGCGCGGTATCAACCACGTCCGTAGAGGTTAGACCATAGTGAACCCATTTCGACTCAGCGCCAAGTGTTTCGGCAGTTGCACGAGTAAATGCTACTACGTCGTGCTTCGTCTCTAATTCGAGTTCATTAATTCGATCGATATCGACTCGGGCATTGCTGCGTAGGAGTTTAACATCATCAGCCGGAATCACACCGAGTTCTGCCCAAGCTTCAGCCGCAAGGAGCTCGACCTCAAGCCAGGATTGATATTTATTTTCCTCGCTCCATATTATCTGCATTTCCGGTCTAGAATATCTCGTAATCATTGATTTACCCCCTTCAAGCGAATAGAATTATTCTTCGTCGTCCTCATCCGGTTCACAAGCTTGAAGCTTCTTATCTTTCTCCTCAACCTTTGCTGCCATCTCTAAACGTAGTTCTTTCAATTTCGTAGCAACAGCGGGGTCAGTTAGTGCGACCATCTGTCCTGCGAGGAGCCCGGCATTATAGGCGCCGTCAATCGCTACGGTTGCGACAGGGATACCTTTTGGCATTTGGACAATTGCATAAAGTGCATCCAAACCTTTGAGTGCACCAGATTTAATTGGAACGCCAATCACCGGTAAAGTTGTAAAAGACGCTAGAACACCAGGAAGATGTGCTGCTAAACCTGCACCTGCAATAATTACCGAGAAGCCATTTGCCTCTGCGTCACGTGCCAGAGCAGCTGTTCTTTCAGGAACACGATGTGCAGAGGAAATCCGCATTTCATATTCGACACCGAGTCGGTCTAGTGCCTCGGCTGCTTCCTCCATCTTGTCTAAGTCAGAGTCGCTACCCATTACAATCAGAACTTTTGCCATTTCCATAACCTCCTCTAATCAACTTTATTCGTCTGCGAATCTTAATATCTAAAGCCCAGTGAGTAGTTCCCTAAAAAGGAGAGAATTCTACCAGCCTGGGCTTTTATTCCTTAGGTCCATCTTCTAAACGAGACATTTGGAATTATGCCTTCTTAGTTGTTTCAGACTTAATAACTACATATATATTTTAACTTTACACGCTCCAATAGTCAAACGAAACGAGGCTTTATTTCTCGCGTTGATAAACTATTTTCCCATCGATAATAGTCTGTTCGATAACTGTCAGATACTCAAAAGGATTCCCCGACCAAACAACTAAATCCGCATCCTTTCCAACCTCTAGAGAACCAACACGTTTTTCTAATCCAATATGACGCGCAGGATTAATAGTAATTGCCTCCCAAGCCGTCTGCTCACTTAGTCCTTCACGAACAGCAAGAGCAGCGCTAAGCGTAAGATATTGAATCGGAATTACCGGATGATCAGTGATAATTGAAAAAGGAACATCAGCTTTTTCTAATTCAACAAGCGTCTGCCAACTCATCTCACCTAATTCAATTTTTGAACGACTAGAAAGTGTCGGTCCAATTGTTACGCGATAGCCTTTACTATGAATAATGTCGGCGATGCGATGTCCTTCCGTGCAATGCTCAAGCGTTAAATCAATATCAAACTCTTCTGCAATCCGAATCGCTGTCACGATGTCGTCAGCCCGATGAGCATGTGCTCGGATTGGAATCTCGCGGCGGAGCACCTTTAGCAGTGTCTCCATTCTGAGATCTTGCTCAGGCAATTTATCCTCATCGATGGCACCTTTTTCGATCTTTTTTAGGTAGTTGCGTGCTTTTGTTAGGTTGTCGCGTAGTACTGCAGCGGTCCCCATCCGTGAACAAGGCATCTGCTTGCGCTCACCATAGACACGCTTCGGATTCTCGCCAAAAGCAACCTTTAAACCAGAGATCTCTTTAACCAGCATCTCCTCGACAATTCGACCATAGGTTTTGAGAATCGACATTTCGCCGCCAATTACGTTAGCGCTACCCGGCATAACTTGTACCGTTGTAACTCCACCCTGATAGGCATCAACAAAACCCTGTTCAGAGGGATTAATCGCATCCAGCGCACGAACGTGTGGCGTTGCTGGTTCGGTACTCTCGTTACCATCAGCACCCGCCCAAGCGATACTCTCCTCATAAACTCCAAGGTGGGTGTGTGCGTCGATTAGTCCTGGCGTAATCCATTTGCCAGTGCAATCGATTATCTCTACATCTTTAGGGATTTCTAACTGTTCGCCAATTGCCTTGATACGACCATCTTCGACCAGAATTGTTCCATTCTCTATAATTCCATCTGTTATTGTGTTGATTCTCGCATTTGTAAAAGCTAGCATATTTTATCCTCCACTTGTTTTATTTATATGTAATCAGAAAAGCTGCACCTTATCAGTACAGCTAAACTAATTGTATTACTATTTTCGATAAAATCATAGAGCGAAACCTAGCTTACCTAAAGATTTAAGCTGATTGTTTCTTACTGCCCCTTCTCCCCTGTCTCCATATCCTGCTAATCGCAAGATCTATATAACGAGTTATCACGGCGATCATCGCTGCTACAGCAATGTAGACAAGGATCGAGATAGAAGTAGTAGTTTCTGTGATTGAATGCAGGCCTTTTCCGCCACCACCGCCTGAACCTTTGCCATGAACTTTAGTTGGTTCAAGGCTAGTTGAGTTAAGATTAGTGAGGTCAAATATTGTGAAGGCTCTTTCCAAAGTTACGAACAGGTCCACAGCTTGAGCTGCGAAAATACCCAGTGCAACTATTGCGATTGCGAAAATTGATGTGAGATAGTTGGGTAACTTGTAGGTAAACTGGAAAGTTTGGCGAAGGCTAGTCATAATCCACTTCCAGTGTAAGCCAAGATGGATTGCACCGATAAAAAGTAGCACAAATGACGAAGCGACGTGAACCTTCAACCAAGTAAAGGTGTAGTAGAGACCTATCCAGCTAAACCAAGAAAAATCAATGTACTTAGCAATTGCTAGACTGCTTAAGAGTAGAAAGATTGCAGCAATTAGTAGAAGGAAATTAATAATATAATTAACTCTTAGACGCGGCGACATTTTCTTGAAAAACTTCTTAGTACATGCCGTAACCCATTTCCAGTTAAGAATAATATGGGTGATGAAAGCTAAGCCAAGTGCTAGCCCAATCCACTCATGCCATTTAAGTCCAGTAAATAGTGGCTCCATAATAATAAGATAGACCGCCACCAGAATAATGTCGAGATATAGTTTTGTTTGCATTTTGCCTGTTATTTTCACAAGTTTTCCCCCAGTAATTTATATATATATCTAAATTTACTCCTAAATCTTGAGTTTTATGTTAATAAAGTATTAAGATAATATTAATTTTATTAGTAAGTGGCAAATAACTGTTATTTCTCCAAGCAGCGAACATGAAAAAACCCAGTTCCACAAGCCTTAGCTCACAAAACTGGATTTATCTTCTGCCTGGCAACGTCCTATTCTCCC
>CAZKBI010000022.1:0-12135 GCA_964551195.1 uncultured Caryophanales bacterium
GCAAAGAACAAAGTACTAACGGTGGATCCTACTAATTATCAAGGAAACGGATATTTGGGTATTGATTCCGGTTCAACCACCATTAAAATGATACTTATTGACGAGGGTGAGAATATTCTATATTCGCAATATTTACCCAATAGGGGAAATCCTATCGAATTGGTAAAGGGTTTTATCTCGGATATCTATACTAAATACCCGAATATTACTATTAAATCTAGTGCAGTGACTGGATATGGTGAAGAGATAGTTAAGAGTGCTTTTCAGGTAGATTATGGGATTGTAGAAACTACTGCTCATTTTACTGGTGCTAAAAAGTTTAAACCAGATGTCGATTTCATTATCGATATTGGCGGGCAAGATATGAAGTGCTTTAAAATCAAAAATGGTATCGTTGACAATATTTTCTTAAATGAAGCCTGCTCTTCAGGTTGCGGGTCATTTTTACAGACCTTCGCTGGGGCACTTAATTATGATATTAAAGATTTTGCGGGGTTAGGAGTTAAAGCTCAAAATCCGGTTGATCTGGGTTCTAGATGTACAGTTTTTATGAACTCTTCGGTTAAGCAGGCACAGAAGGATGGAGCGACAATAGAAGATATTTCTGCTGGACTATCAGTTTCGGTGGTCAAAAACGCAATTTACAAGGTGATTCGAGCAGCATCCGCTAGGGATATGGGAGAAAACATCGTAGTACAGGGGGGCACATTCTTAAATGACGCAGTCCTCAGAGCTTTTGAGATGGAAACTGAAAGAGAAGTAATCCGCCCAAATATAGCGGGATTAATGGGGGCTTATGGGGCTGCTCTATATGCGAAGACCTGGCAGAAGGATAGTTCTTCAATTCTAACTCAGGAAGAGCTTGAGACCTTCACCCATAAGGCAGTGCCGACAAGCTGTGGTCTCTGTAATAATAATTGTGGGCTTACTATTAATACATTTCAAGGAAACAGAAGACACATTAGTGGAAACCGTTGTAGCAGGCCCTTAGCTAAAAAGGACGAGCTTCCGGAATATAACCTTTATGATTATAAATTAGAACTATTAAATAGTTATCAGCCGGTTGAGGGAAGACGTGGAAAGATTGGTATTCCGATGGCTCTAAATATGTTTGAGTTATTACCTTTCTGGCATAGCTTCCTTACAGAGTTAGAATTTGAGGTTGTTCTTTCGCCTGAATCTAATCGAGAGCTATATTTGAAGGGACAGCATACTATGCCGTCGGATACAATCTGTTATCCGGCCAAACTTGCTCATGGTCATGTAGAATCACTGATCGATGCTGGAATAGATACAATTTTCTATCCTTGTATGTCTTATAACTTAGACGAGGGATTAGGAGATAATCATTTTAACTGTCCGGTAGTAGCCTACTATCCAGAAGTAATTCAGGCAAATGTACCTAAGATTAAAAATGTTAAATTTATCTATGATTATGTTGGTCTTCATCGACCTAAGGATTTTATTAAAAAGATGCATGTGATTTTAAATAATCATGGTATTGATGTTACACAAAAAGAGGTTAAACAGGCGACAGATCGTGCTTTTAAAGAACACAACGCCTATTTAGGAAAAATTAGTGAAAAAGGTAAAGAGTATATCAAGTTTGCAGAGGAGCACGATTTACCGGTTATTATATTAGCAAGCCGTCCTTACCATGTAGATCCAGATGTTAACAAGGGAATAGATCGAGTGTTATGTCAGTTAGGTGCGGTTGTTATATCAGATGATGCTGTTAGCGCTGACGTAGGCAAAGTCCAAACCAATGTACTCAATCAGTGGACCTATCATTCTAGATTATATTCAGCAGCAAGTTATATAGCTGATAAACCAAATATGAACTTAGTACAGTTGGTCTCTTTTGGTTGTGGTTTAGATGCTGTAACAACTGACGAGGTAAAAGAAATCTTAGAAAGAGAAGACAAAATATATACGCAGATTAAGATAGATGAAATAACTAATCTTGGTGCAGTGAAAATAAGGCTTCGTAGTTTAATGGAAGCACTAAACCAAGGAAAGGGGTAGAAAAGTGCATAAAGATAAGACAATTCTAGTTCCAC
This sequence comes from uncultured Caryophanales bacterium, assembly GCA_964551195.1. Taxonomy (GTDB): domain Bacteria; phylum Bacillota; class Bacilli; order Tepidibacillales; family Tepidibacillaceae; genus CAYZPB01. The sequence continues at coordinate 2,061 of CAZKBI010000022.1, forward strand.
AAATGCTACCGATTCATTTTGCCATTATTATGAACGTATTTAGAGACTACGGCTACAATGTAGAGATTCTAAATAATGAAGGCCCGTCAGTTGTACATGAGGGTTTGATGGCTGTGCATAATGATACCTGTTATCCGGCGCTTCTGACTACAGGTCAGATGATGGATGCTTTAAAAAGCGGTAAATATGATGTAGATAAGGTAGCACTTCTGATGACGCAAACTGGTGGTGGCTGTCGTGCCTCCAACTATGTCTATTTGATAAGAAAGGCACTCAAGAACATGGGGATGGAGCAGGTTCCAGTATTAGCGTTGAATCTTGGAACCCTTGGGCGAGGTGGCGGTTTTAATTTAACGCTGGCGATGACAAGAAAAGCGATAATTGCAGCAACCTATGGCGATCTGTTAATGCATTTGAGTAATCAGGTAAAACCTTATGAAGTAAATAAGGGTGAGCATCAAGAAGTTATAGATTATTGGATTCAGTACTTAGAAGATCATAAAGATAAGGTTTATAATACAGCTAATATCCAAGACACACTAAATAGCATAGTAAAATCTTTTGCGAATATTGAGATAGTAAAGACAGATAAGACAAAAGTAGGGATAGTTGGAGAAATTTATATCAAATTTTCAGCATTAGGCAATAACCACCTAGAGGATTTTCTGGCTGAGGAAGACTGTGAGGTTATGCTCCCTACGTTGATGAGTTTCTTAATGTATTGCTTATATAATGGGGTGGAGGATGTGAACCTTTATGGGGGCTCTAAGCTTAGACAAAGTGGTTCAGGTCTTCTATTAAAGTATTTAATTAGTTATGAAACTAAGCTAATCGATGCAATCGAAAAGCATAGCACATTCTTGCCGCCGACCCGCTTTAAAGAAGTAAATTCATCAGCTGATGGGGTTATCGGTCATGGCTGTAAAATGGGTGAGGGCTGGCTCTTAACAGCTGACATGGTTGATTTAATTAAGAGTGGCTACACAAACATTGTCTGCGCTCAACCCTTTGGTTGCTTACCGAATCATATTGCGGGAAAAGGCATGATTAGAAAAATTAAAGAACTTTATCCTGCTGCTAATATAGTTCCAATCGATTATGATCCTGGTGCGACTAGAGTGAACCAGGAAAATAGGATTAAACTAATGTTAGCTGTTGCAAGAGAGAACAAGGAATCAATCGTAGAACCAGTTGCAATAGAAACAATTGATAAGAAATCCAATGTGAAACAGCTCAAACCAGCCGCTAAGCCAACTACTGCTCTACCTAGTGCATCTAGCAAATACTAAAGATTGGAACAGTGAGAGCATGGTCGACGGAAAGTCGATTATGCTTTTTTTATTTTTTATAATTAAATATATAAAAGGTTTTTCTACTCAGCTAGCGAATATAGATATTAAGTGAAGGGTTTTACTTTTGCTAAGAAATATATTTAGGAGTGGTTTTATGCTAACGGTTGCTTTATTAGGAAGGATTGTTTTTGATTTAGAGTTAAGAGAGGTCGGCGAGAATAAGGACAAAAAGGTGATAAATAATCGCCTAGCAGTCTCAATTGGTAAGGAGAGGACTACCTTTATTGATTTTGAGGTCTGGAATAATACCGCTGAGCTAATAGATAAGTATTACTCTAAAGGAAACGAAGTTCTATTCGAAGGCCAATTAATTAACAAAACAAAGAAGCGTGATGAATTGGAGTATGAGACGGTTGCTTTACAAGTCGACCGTGTAATCTTTACCTATGGTAATAGACGTAAAGAAGAGAAAGAAGTGAAGGATTAGGATCAAATGATTAAGCGTTTTTTACTGCTTCTCACTCTTTTTCTTCTTGTCTGCATAATAGATGTATCGGCTAACACATACCAAGGCGGTAATCAGCTGGTGAGTGAAGATTATTGGGAGCAATACAAGGAAACGGAACTATTGATGTCTGATCTCCCCTATTCAATTTTCGATAATTACGGGTATCAGCACTATTTTAATCGGGAATTATGGGAGCAACGCTCGTTGATAGTTTACGGCGATTATCGCTCAATTTACCCAAATGACTTTAAAGAAGCGACGCAGAATGTGACGGGAATTGCTTATTATAATGGTGGTGAATATCGTTATCACGGCTACAGTCAGGATGGGAGTAAGTTAAATAATGTAGAGTTCCCTGACGATGCTGTAGGTAATAATAACTTATTAACTCGTAACTGGATTTATCAGCCTTGGCAAAAAAACAGTATCGGTCAGCCAGTCTTTGCAAAATTTATTGGCGCAAATCCAAGCATCTATAATATAACTGCACTTAATAATAACACTGTGGAAGGCAACTTGTTAGCTAAATGGATAAATCAGAGTGTTGATTTTATCCGCAAAGGAACGCGGACAGGCAGTGACTATGCAAGTAATCTTGACCCAGTGCATTATATTAATATCGACTCCGTGCCCTCTGCCTATAGTACTGGGCAGGGCACAATGTTTCACTTGGCAAATAATAATAAGGTCTACTATCAGAGTTTTCCAATCGATCGTTACCAGAAGGAGCAAACTGATATAAGAGCTGAGATTGCTGAAATAGCAGTTGTTGCTATTTCAGAGGCTGGTGACATTACCTTAGAGATAATGGTCAAGGGGCATATAAATGATGAGAAATACATTAATAACAGCATCTTAGAATCAATTTATTATACACGTAAGGATATTCGCGAGTGGAATTTCACTTTAAAAAACAATTTAACAAGTAAAGACTTATTTGCAAAAGGACTTGCTCGAGATAATAACAGAACAGGTTATTATCTATTTGAGCTGCAATTAACGAGAGATAATTATGAGAGTTTGCTAGATAAGAATAATAGCTTTAATCTAAATTTCCTATTGGAAGCGGAAGCAATTTTTGCAACTGGCGATAAAGGCAGAGCCCAAACCAATGCTAGCAAAAGAATCACAGGAGCGATTGACACTAAGGTTGTGGTTGAGACAGAGAAAGGGATCAGCTTCTACATTCGAGCGCCGACACAGATGCTAGATGTTGACCAGTTCGAGTTGGTACTCTGGGAGAGCGATGTTTCTGCGGCGGTTGATCGCTATGTTGAAATTGACGGAAGACGCTTAGATTCAAATGATGAACGGCTCTTTCTTGCGGGAGAATACCAATTCCCACAAATAAGAGAGGATCGCATCTATAATTATTCGGTCAACTATCTAGATGCTGCCGGTCAACAATTTTTCTATAACTCAGCGGTTGTTGTTTATGATTCGGTTCCACGCGCTCAAATTAGGGTGGCGGGAGATTTTAAAGAGAATCGCAAAATTAGTGTTACAGCTGATGAAACGATTAGCTCCAGTTATTTGCGGTCACGTACGACAATTGCAATTAGCAAATTTCAAATAAGAAGTGCTAATGGGGAGCCACTTTACTATGGCACTAACAATAATAGACTGAAAGAATTTCTTGCCAAAAACTCTGGTGAGGTGATCATCGAAATAATAGTAGAAAGTCAACACGGCGCGCGCGAATATCAATTAGAGCTATTTATCGCTCCCGATTATCCACCAGATATTATTGCTTTTGTTTGGAATAATCTCTTGGTAAGAGATGAGGGGCTGGATTTAATATGCGATGCAAGCTCACTTGATGGAGATCACATAGCCGAATTAAATTATAAAATTTATTATGAGGCGGCAGTCGGTGAGTCTGAGCTTGTGGCTAGCGGCCTTTATGATGCGAGTTTTACCTATTCGCCTAGCAAACTTGGCAGCTACAAAATCGTTTTCACAGCGAGAGAAAATTTCGGAGAGACGACTATAGCTGAGCACATCTACGCAAGTGATTACCGCCAAACTGTGGTTGAGCGGGAGTTTTTTGTTGATAATCTAGTGCCGGTTACAAAACTTTATACTGATATCGAAAGGGTCTTACCGAGCGCTGAGCTGACTATATTACTTGACGAGCAGTTGGATGATGAAACAAGGGATTTCTTAAAGGATTCGCGTATCGACATTATAAATAGTTTTCGACTGAGTGGAATTAATGCGATTATCCGGTTCTGGGACTTGAAGACCTACCTGTCTGAGCAGACAGCCTATAAGACTCTTGCGACGGGTAGGATTCATCCACCCGCAAATTATCAGTATTCCGAGAATGACTATAATGGATTATTAGATCTAACTACTGTAAATAATTATTACTATACTGTTGATCAAGGATCATATTATCCATTTAGCGATAGTTTCACAGTTACAAGCGCGGGACATGGTTATAGTTATTCCGTCTATTATAAGGGGGTCTGGCAGTCTGGGCATAACACAGATACACCGTCTCTACAATACTATGATGAGGGTGGCTATTCGGGCTATTTGTATAAGGATTCTGCCTGGCAGAGCGGTAAGGATACTGTTGTAGATGGAGACTATATGTATGTTACCATCCACTATACAGCATTTTATACTGGTCTTGTAACTCGTAGCTGGCAGGAATGGGTACCTAATTATGTAACGATTGATGATTATTATGGAAACTATAGTGGATTGGTGACTAAAGAGATAATACAAGATTTTAACCTTGATTTAATTGATGAGAGCAGTAAATATATAGTATATTTTACGGCTGATCAGGTAAGTAATTTCGCTGATTATGAAGGAATATATAAGCAGGTGCCGGCAATATCAACGATTCTTGTTGGTGCCACTGGAAGTGATAGTCAGCTAGCAACAGATTATTTTGTAGAAAATAATAATGATAATGCTGCAATAATTGATCAATTGATTAGCATTGTTAGTGGTGAGCAGGAACTAGAGCCACGAACAACGGTTCTACTTGATGAGAAGTTTGATCTCAAATATTCTGATATCGATTATGAGGGAGACCCAATTGTCGAAATGGGAATACAGTATGTTCATGATGCGAATTTCCTAGATAATTCTCTGGGATTAGAGTTAGGTGCTCGGGCAACATATTCTGAGGGGGGCTATGTTGATGAACTGAAAAATTCATTCACCAAGCCCGGCCACTTTACAATTCATCGTCGAGTTAAAGATGAGCCGATCGGACAGGAAGAGTATGGAGCATATTCAAATATTGCAAAGTTAGAAATAATAGCTCATCGCAAACCGATTGCTAAGCTGCAGGCTATTACAGAATATGATTATGACCACGCCATCTATAATATATCGTGGATTGATTTTTCCTATGACCCGGACTTTCAATATAGCAAGGATAATAAAGGAATCGTTAATAGTAATTTTAAATATAAAAGCGCAGATACGGATTGGGTGTACGGAAAGCCAACCGAGCTTGTGCCGGGTGAGTACCAATTTGAATACGTTGTGATGGATTGCTACGGTATCTGGTCTGAGCCATTTAAACAGACTTTACGACTTTCTATTTCACCACCACAACCAACGATTGATATCGTAGGTTATGTTAATCATACAGAAAGATGGAATGAAAACAGAATAAAATATAATCGCTCTAAAACAGGTACAGATAATCAACCAAACTCTTATGATGTCTTTTTTCCGGGCGAAGAATTTATGTTGAAGTCTAATACAATAGGGAATCCAGACAATGTGTTTGTGGAAATTATAGGGACTCGCTATTCAACATATTTAATGCATGAAGGTAATGGGGTTTGGACAGGTTCTTTATGGCATCAAGATATGTTTAAATGGGGAGCAAGGAATCTAATTTTTAGGTTTATTGCTATTAAGGAGACCCAACCTGTAAAGTATTATGATGTTCCCATAAAAATAATGGGTGACCAATATTGGATGCAACACAGATTATTTTAAGGTAGTCTGTGTTGTTCACTTTATAAGTTTATTGATTTTAAGTATTCCATAACTTCTATTTTGTTGCCTTGGAAAGAAATATCCTTCTTTTTCTTCTCTATTTGGTAATAGTACATGGGGTCATAATATTCCAACAATAAAATTTGGATCCACTCTTCGTGGCTTTTGCAGCTGCCTATTTCAATTTGAGTCTTAAATGCAGAATCAAATGTATCTAAGAGACGTTTATGGCACTCTCCACCAAGTCGTTTTTCTATCTTATTGATACTAGATCTAATATATTTAGCCCATTCAAATAGACCAGTCTCGTTGCCGAATTCTTCTAGGTATTCTGTTTGAGCCTCAAACACGTATTCGTTTATAGTATTCTCTATTCTTTCGTCTAGTGATGCATCTAGAATAACTAATATTCCTGTATTAAAGAAATCAACCAGATCTTGTGGGATAAAACATTTACCAACGTGACGCCCTTCATCTTCTAGAAGCATGTATTTATGTTTTTCATGCTTATGTTGGATAAGTGCATATGCAAGGTTATTCTCAAAATTTATTTGTGTTGGTTGTGCATGAATATGTCTTCCGAATGTTGAACCACGGTGGTTTGCTATATTTTCTAAATCGATAAAGTTATCATATTCTCTAAGGAAGACTGTTTTACCAGCCCCTGTGTAGCCACCAAGAATAATTGGTGTTCCATGTTGTTCTGCTGGGTTAAGAGCACCTAAAAGATAATTGCGAAACGCTTTATATCCACCCTCTATTCTAGGGATTTTAATCCCGGTTGATTCATAGATCCATTGTTGGGCAATCGCAGAACGGGAGCCGCCCCTAAAACAATAGATTAAACTATCAGGATTTTTTTCAATGTAGGAGATCCACGAATTAATTCTTGAATCTCGGTTATCGCCAGAGACCAGTTTATGCCCAAGCAGCATAGCATCTTCCTTACCCTTTTCTTTATAGCAAAGTCCAACTAGATGTCTTTCATCGTCGTTCATCAAGGGCAGATTGATGGAATTTAAAAAAGCCCCTTTATGATATTCAATTGGGGCACGCACATCAATTAGCGGTGTTTTATCTATAACAATTTTTTTGAACTCATTTTTTTCATTATTACTCACTATTGTCACTATCCTTAAATTACTTGGATCAATTTATCACTGCGTTTGCAAGTATAACCAATGGGCTCTAAACTTAAGCCTTGACTAGCAGCTATTTCTAAAAACTCACTGCTACAATCTTTTTTAACAATTACAAGTAAACCACCTGAAGTTTGAGCATCACATAAGACTAATGTTTGCTCATCGCTCATCGCGCCTATTTTATGGCCATAACTCTTATAGTTATTATATGTTCCCCCAGGGACAGCGCCGAGCTCGAGGTATTTAATAGTGTTCATAAGCAATGGCACTTTATTATATATAATTGTAGCTGATATTTCGCTTGCCTCACATATTTCGCTTAAATGTCCAAGCAATCCGAAACCCGTCACATCAGTTAAGGCAACGACACCATCTAATGCAGAAATTTTGGCGCCGATGCTGTTAAGTTTGCACATTTCATCAATAGCTACATTAATATCGCCGGGTTCGATAATTTTCTTTTTCTGAGCAGTTGTAAGTATGCCAATGCCTAATGGCTTAGTTAAGAAAATTTCACAATCAGCAAGCGCCTCATTATTCTTTTTCAATCGCGAATTTTCAACAAGGCCCGTAACTGCCAGCCCATAGATTGGTTCAGGTGAATCAATGGAGTGGCCGCCCGCCAATGGGATACCAGCCTCCTCACAGATAGACTGAGCACCGGCAATTACCTGTTTAGCAACTTCAGGTTCAATAATATTGATAGGCCAACCCAAGATTGAAATCGCCATAAGCGGGTTACCACCCATAGCGTAAATATCACTTATAGCATTAGTAGCAGCAATTTTTCCAAATATGAAAGGATCGTCAACAATTGGCATAAAAAAATCGGTCGTGCTAAGAACAGAAGTGCCATCCCCTAAATCATAAGCAGCTGCATCATCTTTACTATTATTGCCTACAATTAAATTTTTATACTTGCTCGTATCATAGGTTGTATCTAATATTGAATCTAAAATAGCGGGTGCAATTTTACACCCACAGCCAGCTCCATGACTATACTCTGTTAATTTGATATTTTCCATAATAACACCCTTTTGTTTGATATGTTAATTCATACACATATTATATTATAAACCAATCAATAATACACTTTTAGCTGCATAAATAGATCTAAGAGAGTGCTCTTAGAAGAAAATGTCTAAATGTTCTGAATTTATTGACACCTCCATCTTTAAATAATAATATGAGTTAATATGCTTAGCAGAGTAATTAAGCTGGAGGTTGAGAATAATGAGTTTGCTGAATGAAACAATTGGAGAAAATTTAGATAGAATTGCTGCGCTTTATCCAGAAACTGAGGCGTTAGTTGATCCTGAGCGGAATTTCCGTGTAACTTATCAAGAGTTTAATGAACTATGTCGAACGGTAGCTAAAGGTTTTATGGCTATGGGTATAAAAAGAGGCGATCACCTTGCAATCTGGGCAACTAATTACCCAGAGTGGGTTCTCACACAATTTGCCACTGCCAAAATGGGTGCCGTGATGATAACGGTTAATACAAATTACAAAATATTTGAACTGGAATTTATACTAGGTCAATCAGATGCACAGACATTGATTATGAACCGTGGTTTTAAAGATAGTGATTATGTAAAGATTATAAATGAACTATGCCCGGAGCTAGCTACGGACAAACCCGGTGAGTTGGAGGCTCAACGTTTACCATATTTAAAGAATTTAATTTACTTAGATGATGACACCCCGGCTGGAATGTTTAACTGGAAATATCTCTACGAATTAGCTGAGCAGGTTAGTGATGAAGAACTAGATGCTCGTCAGGCATCCTTAGATAAAGATGATGTAATTAATATGCAATACACTTCAGGCACGACGGGTTTTCCAAAGGGTGTTATGTTGACCCATTATAATGTCCTAAACAATGGTAAAAGCATTGGTGATAATATGAAATTGACGGAGAAGGATCGAGTGCTAATCCATGTTCCACTTTTTCATTGCTTCGGCTGTGTGCTTGGCACGATGGCCTGCGTTACGCATGGTTCAACGATGGTTCTGAGAAACCACTTTAATCCAATTAAGGCGATGGAGATTATTCAGTCGGAAAAATGTACGGGTATGCACGGCGTACCGACAATGTTTATTTCCATTTTGGAAAATGAAAATTTCAGCAAATATGATTTTTCAAGCTTGCGCACGGGAATTATGGCTGGTTCGCCATGTCCTGTAAAGACCATGCAACAGACCATCGATAAATTGGGGATGCATGATGTTACAATCGTTTATGGACAGACAGAAGCTTCTCCTGGATGCACAATGACGACGGTAGATGATTCAATTGAACATCGTGTTAATACAGTAGGACGCGTATTGCCTCATATCGAGGCGAAAATTGTTGATCCGGAGACGGGCGAGGACTTACCACCTAATACAAACGGTGAATTCGTTGTCCGTGGCTATAACATTATGAAGGGCTATTATAAGCTGCCAGAGGCCACCGCACAAGTGATAGATGAGGACGGCTGGCTGCATACGGGTGACATTGCATCGATGGATGAAGATGGTTATTATAAGATTACCGGTAGGATTAAGGATATGATTATTCGTGGTGGTGAGAATATCTATCCTAAAGAGATTGAAGAATGTTTGCGTACTAATGAGGCTGTCTCTGACGTTCAGGTAATTGGTGTTCCAAGCAAGGTTTATGGCGAGGAGATAATGGCCTGTGTTATTCTAAAAGACAATTATCCTCAAACTGAAGAGGATATTAAACAATTTGTACTTGATCGCATGGCAAGACATAAGGTGCCGAAATATGTATGGATAATGGATGAATTTCCGATGACTGCGAGCGGTAAAATTAAAAAGTTTGAGCTCCAAGATCAAGCAATTGTTGAATTTGAATTGCAAGACGCGGCGAATATTGAGACTGCATAGTCGATATTGATAAACGAAGGGGTGATCATATGAAAGTTAGTTTTTCTACATTAGGATGTCCAACTTGGTCATGGGAGGATATTCTCGCGATGACTAAGGATCTAGGCTATGATGGAATTGAAGTACGTGGCATAGAAAATGAGCTTTATGCTCCCAATAGCGGGCCTTTTCTGCCAGTAAATATTGAGGCGACGAAGGCAACACTGCGAGATAAGAATATCGAAATACCTTGTTTAACATCTGCTAGCTATATTTTTGACAAA
>CAZKBI010000023.1:0-11256 GCA_964551195.1 uncultured Caryophanales bacterium
GAGGGGGTAGTGGTTAATTAACCATGCGAGTTCGAGTCTCGCCGACTGCACCATTAATTTAATTAATTTAGTTTATTTCGGGATGTGGCTCAGCTTGGTAGAGCACCTGGTTTGGGACCAGGGGGTCGCAGGTTCGAATCCTGTCATCCCGACCATTTTTTTCTTGCGGGTGTAGTTCAATGGTAGAACTTCAGCCTTCCAAGCTGATAGCGTGGGTTCGATTCCCATCACCCGCTCCATATTAAATAACAAAAAGGCCCTTTCGGGTCTTTTTTTAATTTTTGAAAAACTCTAGTAGATACATTATTGTCTGCGCTTGCTGCTCTTCTCGACTAATCGTTGCAAGGCCGTCACTTTTTTGTGTGCCGTAGTTACCGAAGTAAGCGTGATTTCCACCTTGTATTTCTACATACTTTGCTTTTTCTGGTGCATTGTCTCGATACTTCTCATAACTCTCATAGTTTAGTATTTGGTCTTCACTGCCGTGAATGGAAAGCATCTTTATAGGTTGATCACTTAAATCGCTCGAAGGGTAGGCAGCGAGCGCAAAATAGCCTGCAAGTTTATCGGCATTTTTGCTGGCATAAGAAGATGCCATCGCTCCACCGAGTGAGTGACCGCCGACGTACCAAGTTTCGATTTCCGGGAAGTGGTTAATCACGGCATCAGCTGCGTTTTTCTTAAAAACTGCTAGATTATAAGGCATTTGATAGATAACCGCGAGGTAACCCTCACTAGCTAGCTCCTGCATCAAAGGTGCATAGGAATGAGCCTCAACCTTGCCGCCGGGATAGAAAATTACCCCTGTATTCGTCTCTATAGCAGGTGGTTGGAAAATGATAAGATCACCATCAATTGTGACTTCAACTATCTCATTATGGTTGATTGCCTGGATTGCGATTTCATCGGCTTTGGCGTAGGTGTTGGCGTAGATAAGGAAAGAGCCAGCAATTAATGTTAGCAGACCAAAAACCAGAGCAAATATGGCTCCTTTATTTTTATTCATTTCCATTAGCCTTAGTTAAAGAGTCTGGCTCCCCTAGTCCTGCTCTACTTAAAAGCCAAACAGCGAGAAGGAAAAATCCTTGGGAAAGCAAATTAACGGACTGCTCAATCCAGTCGATACCAGTACCGCCAGATGAACCTAGGTAGCCCATCCCCAGCATCGCTACAAAGCCCAGTACAAGCAAGAGCATAGCGAGCTTCTGGCCCATTCTCTTAGCTATGAAAAAGACTGTCCAAATGACACCTGAAGAACCAATAACTTGTAGAATAATAAGTGGCACTTTGCTTGTAAAAACTGGAACAGCAAGTGCAAATGTAGTGGTTGAACCACCACCCTTACGATTTATAAATAAAGTTATGAGTCCTGCGAACATTAAGATAAAGCCCGGTGCTTGGAGTGGGAAGAGTGCTGAATCGAAGTACTGCACGTCTGCAATTCCTGCCCCATAGAGTAACTTCCACAAGGCTTTGTAGAAGCCGCCGAAGAAGACCATAAGTGCACCGCCCGCTAACAGAGCAAAAGCTGCTTTGGATAGTTTGTTATAGAGGTCTTTCATCAGAATAATTGATGCTATTAGAAACAGTAACACTGGTATAAAGTCCATTATTGCCATGGGAACAGTAATTTCGTCCATAAAATAACCTTCTTTCATTGCTTTAGTTGACAAAATTATACCATTTCTACAGCTAAACTTGTGAAATAAGTGAAAAAGTTAATTAATCTGTTGAAAATAGAGGAATAACAACGGTTTTATATTATAATAGACAGATAGACAAATACTTAATAAGGGGTGCAGATAATGGATAATTTTATTTTTCATAATCCAACCAAATTAATTTTCGGTGCAGGACAAATTAACCACTTGCCGGCAGAGATTCTAAAACATGGTGACCGGTTATTGATCGTAACTGGAAGAGGAAGCGTGAAACGAAGCGGATTATATGACGAGGTGATTTCACTTCTTGCTGATAAATGCACAATCTATGAACTTGAGGGCATCGATTCAAACCCGCGCCTCGATTCTGTTCGTGAGGGTGTGCGCATTTGTAAGGAGAATGATATCGAGATCGTGCTAGCTATTGGTGGAGGTAGTGTGGTTGATGCGTCAAAAGCGATCGCAGCCGGCGCACTATATGATGGCGATGTCTGGGATTTCTATTTGCGTAAAGCAACTGTTGAAGAAGCCCTACCGATAGGCGTTGTGCTTACACTCGCGGCGACAGGTTCAGAAATGAACGGTAACTCAGTGGTAACGAATATGGAAACGATGGAGAAAAAAGGTAGTGGAAGTATCCACCAGTTTCCGACGTTTTCAATTCTTGATCCTTGCTATACCTATACAGTGTCGCAAGCAGATACAATTAACGGTATCGTTGATATGATGGCACATGTTTTCGAACAGTACTTTAGTCACACAGCTAAGACGCCTTTACAAGACCGTTTCTGTGAATCAATTCTGGTTACAGTAATTGAAAATTCAGCAGAAGTACTAGCTGACCCGAACGATTATGAAGCACGGGCGAATTTGCTCTTAAGTGGAACTTTTGCGCTTAATGGCTTAACCAAGCTGGGCGTCGAAGGAGACTGGGCGTCACATGGAATTGGACACCAGCTAAGTGGCTTATATGATGTAGCACATGGTGCAGCACTGGCAATTATCCTGCCACACTGGATGCGCTACGTGATGGACGATGGTATTGATAAGTTTAAACAGTATGCGATTAAAGTCTGGAATGTCGATCAAGAGGGAATGACCGACCGCGAGTTGGCTCTTGAGGGAATCCGTCGCACGGCTAAGTTCTTCGAATTGATGGGTGCACCACAGAGAATGCAAGATTTCGGTATTCCGGCTGAAGCAATCGACCAAATGGCCAAGCGCGCAACCGAAGCGGGACCGCTCGGAAGTTATAAGAAATTATATTACGAGGATGTTAAAAATATCTTGGAAAAATGTTTATAGGCTGACAGGAGCGAATTGGCTTGAGTATAAAAGAATATGAATTTAAAATGTCCAGTGTTACTGAAACACAGCTCTTTGCTGCGGCTTTAGCAAGACTACTTTTTCCTGGCAGCGTTGTGACGCTAGACGGCGAACTTGGCTCAGGCAAAACCACCTTTACACAAGGTTTAGCCCGTGGCTTAGATATAACGCGCGTGGTTAATAGTCCTACTTTTACGATTATAAAAGAGTATTCGGGGCGGCTAGAGCTATATCATATGGATGTTTACCGCCTGGCTGATGGTAGTGATGGTATAGATTTTGACGAATACTTCTATGGTGATGGAGTTAGCGTAATTGAGTGGGCATCGATTATTCAGGATTTATTACCTGAGGAATATTTAGCGGTGCAGCTCCTGGCTGCGACTGATGGGCATGTGGCTGAAAAGGGCGAGCGATCGCTAGGAGAAGATGAACGAATATTAGTGTTGCGGCCACATGGCCCGCGCTATGAAGAGATTTGTGAGGTGCTTTACGCTGATGAAAATTCTCGCAATTGATACATCGACACAGGCTTTAGGAGTCGCGCTACTTGAAGGCGAACGGATAATAGCTGAGTCAATTACTAATCTGAAAATTAATCACTCAATTAGGCTGATGCCAACGATTGAAGAGGTCCTTGCGACTGTTGGCTGGCAACCAGAGGAGATTGAGCTTGTTGCCGTGACCAAAGGACCCGGCTCCTATACTGGTCTGCGTGTTGGAATAACGACAGCGAAGACCTATGCCTGGACACTGGGTATACCCTTAGTTGCAGTTTCGACGCTAGAGACAATGGCTTATCCTTTGCGACACTTTGGCGGCGCAATCGCACCAATTATTGATGCGCGACGTGGTGAGGTCTACACTGGCTTGTTTAGCGTAAATCTTGCGGATCAGGCCAAGCAATTCATTGAGTTAGCACCTGAAAGAATTATGCCTCTAACCGAATGGCTTGCGGAAATCAAGGAAATTATAGATCGGGCAGACCTTGCTAAGTCGCGGGTGATTTTTGTGGGAGCAGACATTTCCAAACACGAGGAGATTCTAACGGAGTGGAGCGAGATGGTTGATTTAGCTGCTGCGGATTATTCACTACCACGTCCGAGTGTGCTGGGCCTGCTAGGTTACCAGCAGTATTTGTCTGGAGAGCTAGCAGATGTGCATACGCTGACACCGACTTATTTGCAGTTGGCTTATGCGGAAAAAATGAAAAAGCTATAAATTAAATGCGGAGCAGTTGCGATTTGAAGCAATATAGAAAGAAAAGGGATAGCGATGAGTAGCGATAGAGGGAAAATAAATATAAGAAGAGCGACGATTGTTGATGTTGAAGACATTATAGCTGTCGAGAGAGAGTCATTTACGACACCTTGGCCGCGCCAGGCTTTTATTGATGAAATGACGCGCAATATTGTTTCCTATTATATAGTAATGGAGCAAGAAGCTGAGATTGTTGGCTACATGGGTATGTGGGTTATCGTCGATGAGGCGCATATTACCAACATTGCAGTGCATCCCAAAGCTCGCCGGCAAAAGATCGCCGAGCTCGCGGTACGTCAGATGATGTTGCTTGCCAAAGAGCGTGGCGCCATCAGGATGACACTTGAGGTACGCAAATCAAATACTGCGGCGATAGCTCTTTATGAGAAGCTCGGTTTTGTAAGTTCTGGTCTACGCAAAGACTACTATATTGAACCGCGTGAAGACGCAATTATTATGTGGGTGAACTTATAATGGACGGAATCGTGGGTGACCAAATGAGTAGAAATACAAACAACCAAAATATATATATTCTAGCAATTGAAACAAGTTGTGATGAGACTTCGGTAGCGATTGTTCGAGATGGTAGCGAGGTTCTTAGCAATCTTGTTCTATCGCAGATTGATATTCATAAGCAGTATGGCGGTGTTGTGCCAGAGGTCGCCTCGCGCAAGCATGTCGAGGTAATCACTCTTCTAATTGAGCAGGCGTTAGTTGAAGCTCAGATTCAGAAGAATCAACTTTCGGCAATTGCAGTTACCTATGGACCTGGCTTAATCGGGTCCTTGCTGGTGGGAATTGCCGCGGCCAAAACCTTGGCTTTTGTTATCGGAATTCCACTGATCGGTGTCCATCATATTGCAGGACATATCTATGCAAATCATCTGGTGAAAGCCTTGGAGTTTCCCTTGGTTGCCCTCATTGTGTCAGGTGGACATACAGAACTAATCTATATGCGTGATCACTTAAGCTTTGAGCTATTAGGCGAGACGCAAGATGATGCAGCAGGCGAAGCTTATGATAAGGTAGCACGTGTGTTAGATCTGCCTTATCCAGGTGGCCCAAATATTGACCGTTTAGCAGCTCTCGGTGAAGCGAACATTCCTTTACCGAAAGCGCGAATGGACAATTGTTTTGACTTTAGTTTCAGTGGATTGAAATCTGCTGTAATCAATTTTGCACATAATGCCGAGCAGCGCGGCGAGACAGTTATACCGGAGGATCTAGCTGCTAGTTTCCAGAAAACAGTAGTCGAGACGTTAGTTGGAAAGGCTTTACTGGCCTTAGAGGAAAAAGGGGCCCAGAATCTAATTATTGCAGGTGGCGTAGCAGCAAATAGCAGTCTACGCGCAAGTCTTACTGAGGAGGCCAAGCGGCTTAACTTTAACCTAACGATTCCCCAGCTCGACCTCTGTACTGATAATGCAGCGATGATTGGAAGTGTCGCCTACTATTATTATCTTAATGACAATTTCGCCGAGTTTGATATTAATGGCATAGCAAATCTTGCATTAGCTGAGGAGAGTCTGATTGAGCTTGATAAATCAACTCTTCGCCAAAACTATCTTGCCCGTCGTGATCAGCTTAGTGGCGCAGAACGCAAGCGTCAGGCCGAAATCATTTCCCGAGAAATAATCGAGAGTGATTGGTTCAAGCAGGCGGAGGTAGTTGCACTATATGCAGCGCATGGCAGTGAGTTAAATTTAAATGCGGTGTTAGAAGCAGGCTTTGCGATGGGGAAACGGATGCTGCTACCACGAGCGGAAACTGCGGAGAAGCGGTTGACCTTTTGGGCGGTGGAAGAAGGGGAAGAACTAGTGCCAGGGAACTATGGTATTATGGAACCACGAATAGGTGGAAAAAGACCTTTTATAATTGATGAAATTGATGTAGTATTAGTTCCTGGAATTGTTTTCGATCAAGAGGGTAATCGAATCGGTTATGGTGGTGGTTATTATGACCGCTTTCTTGTAGATGGAGCTGTCGGCTCGAGCGATTTGGGGAAAGCAAGAAAGCGAGCATATACAGTCGGCGTCGGTTACAAGGAACAAATCGTAGAAAGATTACCAATAATAGAAGAACATGATGTAAGGCTTGATATAATTATGTCGGAGGGAGTTGGATTTAATGTCAAGGAGAAATAAATTGCCTAGTGTTACGGCGAAACGTCTACCGCTCTATTATCGGTATTTTGAGAAGCTACATATTCTGGGAATTCAACGCGTCTCATCAACACAATTAAGTAAGGAATTACAGATTGATTCCGCTACGATTAGGCGAGATTTATCTCACCTTGGAGATTTGGGACGAAAGGGTTATGGCTATAATGTAAACTATCTTTTCAATTTCTTGAGGGAGTTTCTTAAACATGATATCCAGACCAACGTAGTGATTATTGGTGCCGGTAACCTTGGACGGGCTATAATGCAGTATGATTACTATCGTAGTCGTAATATGAATATTGTTGCGGCCTTTGATACCAATCCAACGTTTATCAATAATGAGTTGTCGGGTGTGCCAATTTATAGTGTTGAGCGATTAGAAGAGATTATCTCTACTTATGAGGTTGATGTTGCAATTCTGACAGTACCAGCAGATGCTGCACAGGAGATTGCTGACCGACTTGCTGTTACTGGTATTAAAGGTATATTAAACTTGACACCAATAATCCTGAGCGTACCTGAAAATATTGTTACACATAATGTAGATTTAACACTTGAGATACAGACTTTAATTTATTATATTAATGACGATATAATTAATAAGAGCGAATAATATAATAGACTGTGTATTTTTTTAGCGATAGATAGAGAGAAGGGGCATATGGTTTTTATGGAGGGAAGGTAGAGAGATGGAAAGTGAAGTTAAAAAAATGACCATACTTGGTCATTTAAAAGAAGTTAGAAATAGATTAATTTGGATAGCCGCTGTTTTTTTCGTCACTTTTATCTTAGGGTTTATTGTCACACCTTATTTGATAGATTTTTTCCGTGCGAGCCCTGCAATGGAGAATATAGAGTGGCACGTTTTTAATGTTTCGGATGCGATCATGATCTACATGAAGACAGCACTAGCAATCGCTTTCGTAGTTACTTTGCCATTTATCCTGTATCAGATCTGGAGCTTTGTCGCGCCAGGACTTACGACGAAAGAACAGAAATCTGCAAAATGGTATATCCCTGTATCATTCTTTGTGTTTTTATTGGGACTCTCTTTCGGATATTTCATCCTGTTCCCAATGGTTATCAACTTCCTCTTGTTAATCACCAGCATCCTAGAGGTTACCGAAATCTTTGGTATATCACAGTATTTCTCCTTTATGATGAAGCTGATTATTCCGTTTGGTCTTCTATTTCAGTTGCCGATCATTATTGTTTTCTTAACAAAAATAGGCGTTATTTCACCGAAGTTCTTAACTCGTGTCCGTAAGTATGCCTATCTTGTGTTAGTAATTGTTGGCGTATTAATTACACCGCCAGACTTTATTTCTGACGTAATGGTTATCCTGCCGCTAATCGCACTGTATGAGATTAGTATCTGGCTATCAAGGGTTGCTTCACGCAAAAGAAAAGAAAAATTAGATCAAGTGAATGAAGAATTATACGGAAAGAACGAGGATAGGGAGATTAAAGATGTCTCTGAAGAATAAAAGTAACAAAATTATAAATAGCACTTGAAATATATTCAACTTAATAGTAATATATAATTATCAGCACTCAACATGATTGAGTGCTAATAATTATAAAAAATATAAGATAATCTGAATGAGGAGGGCTTTATATGTTTAAACCGGTAGGAGACCGCGTGGCTGTTCAACCGATGAAAAGGGAAGAGACAACAGCAAGTGGAATAGTTCTGCCTGATTCTGCTATGGAAAAACCACAGGAAGGAACTGTGGTAGCAGTAGGCAAGCATCGTAACACTAAAGGTGACTTAGTTGATCTTAGTGTTAAGGTTGGCGACCATGTAGTTTTCGGTAAATTCGCTGGTACAGAGATTAAGTATGACGGCGAGATTTACTTAATAATGCGAGAAGACGATATTCTTGCTGTGATTGAATAATAGAAGGAGGAGATAAGTATTATGGCTAAAGAGATTATTTATGGCGAAGATGCCCGTCGCAAAATGCTTGACGGCGTAAATGCCTTGGCTGACGTAGTTAAGGTTACTTTAGGACCTAAGGGTCGTAATGTTGTACTTGAGAAAAGTTATGGTTCACCACTAATTACAAACGATGGTGTAACGATTGCAAGAGATATTGAACTAGAAGATGCTTTTGAAAATATGGGAGCACAGCTTGTTAAAGAAGTTGCAACCAAAACTAATGATGTCGCTGGTGATGGAACCACCACTGCGACAGTGCTTGCACAAGCGATGATTCGTGAAGGACTTAAAAACGTTACAGCAGGCGCTAACCCAATGGTAGTTCGTAAAGGGATTGAAAAAGCTGTTAATGTTGCAGTTGCTGAGATTAAAGCAGTTGCTAAACCAGTTGAAAGCAAAGAATCAATTGCGCAGGTTGCGGCTATTTCTTCATCAGATGAAGAAGTTGGCGAGCTAATTGCTGAGGCAATGGAACGCGTTGGTAAGCAAGGAGTTATTACAGTTGAGGAATCACAGGGATTTGTGACTGAACTTGAAATCGTTGAGGGTATGCAGTTTGATCGTGGCTATATTTCACCCTACATGATTAATGATACTGAAAAGATGGAAGCTCTACTTGAGGATCCGTATATTCTGATTACTGACCGCAAAATCACAAGCATTCAAGAGATTCTACCAATGCTTGAGCAAGTTGTACAACAAGGTCGTCCAATTCTAATTATTGCTGAGGACTTAGAAGGCGATGCACTAGCTACTTTAGTAGTTAACAAGCTTCGCGGGACATTTACTGCAGTTGCAGTTAAAGCTCCAGGCTTCGGTGATCGTCGTAAAGCAATGCTTCAAGATATTGCAACGCTAACAGGCGCTGAGGTTATTACTGAGGACCTTGGACATGAATTGAAAAACACAACCATTGAACAACTCGGTCGCGCTCGTCAAGTACAAATTACTAAAGACAACACGATTATTGTTGATGGTAGTGGCTCTAAGGAAGATATTAAAGCTCGTGTTAAGCAAATTGAGCAAGAGTTAGCGGCTACGACTTCTGAATTCGACAAAGAAAAACTACAAGAACGTCTGGCTAAGCTTAGTGGCGGTGTTGCTGTTATTAAGGTTGGTGCAGCTACTGAGACAGAACTTAAGGACAAAAGAATTCGAATTGAAGACGCGCTTAACTCAACTCGTGCAGCTGTTGAGGAAGGAATTGTCGCAGGCGGTGGAACTGCACTTGTTAACATTATCCCAGCAATTGATAAGATTGTTGCCGAGGGAGACGAAGCAACAGGCGTTAATATCGTTAAACGTGCATTAGAAGAGCCAGTTCGCCAGATTGCATTAAATGCTGGTCTGGAGGGTTCTGTAATTGTTGAGAAATTAAAAACTCAGAAAGCTGGTATTGGTTTTAATGCAGCAACTGGTGAGTGGGCAGATATGATTAAAACTGGTATCGTTGATCCAGCTAAGGTTACGCGTTCAGCATTACAGAACGCAGCATCTGTTGCTGGTATGTTCTTAACAACTGAGGCAGTAATTGCTAATAAGCCTACTGATAAAGCTGGTGCACCTGATATGGGTGGCATGGGCGGTATGGGTGGCATGGGCGGTATGGGCGGCATGATGTAAGCGTCGCTCAAGCTTAGCAAGTGAAATAAAAATAAGATAAGAGACCAATCCTGAAGTGGGTTGGTCTTTTTTTGTGCCGTTTATATCGAGAACTGCTATATAATATAACATGAATTTATTTATAGTTTTTCGGGAGGTAGTTTATGACCTATGTAATTGTTGGTATCGGTGGGGTGATTGGTAGCCTCATGCGTTATTTTGTTTCGGTCATCTATGTAAATAGTTCAGTTGGCTTTCCGTTAGATACCGTGATAGTCAATTTGTTAGGTTCCTTAATAATAGGTTTGCTATTCACTATGTTAACCTACTATAAATTTAATCCGCACATTATTAACGGTTTGTGTGCGGGGGTTATCGGTTCTTTTACGACATTCTCTGCGTTTAGTGTGGAACTGATTGTATTACTTGAAAATAACCACATATTCTATGCATCCATCTATTTTCTCATTAGTTCCATCGGAGGAGTATTTTTGGCTTGGGTAGGATATCGGCTGGGCAAACTCCTTATCGTCAGAAGAGAGAGGGGGCAATCCAGTTGAGTATTGTATATATTTCTATTGGCGGTTTTTTCGGAGCAATTATTCGGTTTGCTGTGACTAATTATGCCAAACGAAAAACAAAATCGGACATGCCCCTTGGAACGATAGCTGTTAATTTTGTCGGTGCATTTTTGATTGGATTATTTTTAAAATTAAGCCTATCAGGATCAGCGGATGCGCTATTAATCGTTGGTTTCCTTGGCGCTTTTACGACTTTTTCTAAGATAATGTTGGAAATGGTCCAGATGCTAGATGCTGGAAAGAAAAAGACATTTTTTGCTTATTTCTTCGTTAGTTTTGTCGGTGGTGTTTTTTGTACCTTTATTGGAGTAATTGTTAGTATATATTTTCTGAACGTGTAACTTAGTATGTAAAATAAATATTTGATAAGAGACCAATCCTGAAGGGGGTTGGTCTTTTTGTGTGGCGCGTAACTGATAGTGGCGGGCTGGGACAAAATGAGGTAAAATTAGATAAAGTTATTTATATTAGGAGGCCGAGCATGAGCGAGAAAAGTGAAATACGCGGGAATATGGAGAATTGGAAAGCTGATAATTTTATGAAGGAGCAGATAGCTGCTATTAAGGAAACTGTTGGGGAGCGCAAGGTATTGTGTGCGCTAAGTGGTGGTGTAGATTCTGCGGTGGTCGCTGTGCTGGTTCATCGAGCGATTGGCGATCAGTTGACTTGTATGTTCATTGATCATGGCCTGCTGCGCAAAAATGAGGCTGAGAGCGTGATGC
>CAZKBI010000024.1:0-11168 GCA_964551195.1 uncultured Caryophanales bacterium
ATTTAAAGTTACATTAAATATATATAAATTAGACAACATTAATAAAATACACATATAAATATTATATTTATTTACTATTATTGTCAAGGATATCAGTTTTAAGTAAATCCAAGGCCTGAGTGGTTATCGAATAACTAAAACCTCTTCGTTGCAAATAACCACCAAGCCGGTTACGTAATTTATTCCAGTCTTCATTTCTGCTGGACCTGCTTTGTTTGATTAAAAGCTGGTAAGCTAACTCAAGTTCGAGCTGATTATCAAGCTGCTCAAGGCTTTTTTCTATAATATTATGCTCAATCCCTTTTAATTTTAACTCATAAGCAAGCATTTTTTTACCTTTAGGATTTAATGTGATTCGTTCTTTTACATAGTTCTCTGCATATTGTGCATCATTTAAAAAATTTGCTTCCTTTAGAAGTTGTATTACTTGTTGAATCTGTTCTTCTGGGTATTTTTTCCCTTGCAAATAATTGGAGACTTCTTTTTCCGTTCTGCTCTTGAAACCAATATATTTTAAGGCATGACTATATATTTTGTTAAATTGATCACTCAATATGATTTCTTCTGCATCTTGTGGAAGTAATTCGCGTTCTTTTAGAAGACGATACTTAACCAAAATATCTTCATCTACAGAAAATTTATATTCATCATCGATATAGATGTTGTAGCGTTTCCGTTTTTTCTGTTTTTCGATTTTAGTAATTATATTTTTTTTATTCATTTGTTTTGCCCCCACTTGGTCCTAGAATTATGTAAGAATATATAGCTAAAGCTAGTTAAATGTTAACTAGCTTTAGTAAATTCAGATAAATTTATTTGTTATCAGCTGTCTTTCCTTTAGCTGTCTTTTCTTCAACTGGATCTTCATTCTTAGTTTTTTCAAGCTCATAGTGTTTACGAATTTCCATTTCTACGGTATCAGCTATTTCAGGGTGCTCCATTAAATATTGCTTGGCATTTTCTCTACCCTGTCCTACCCGTTCATCTTTATAAGAGTACCAGGCACCACTCTTAGTGATAATATCTAAATCTGCACCAATATCCAGAATACTACCTACTTGAGACATCCCGAGACCATACATCAGGTCAACCTCTGCTTGTTTAAAAGGTGGTGCAACCTTATTTTTAACAACCTTTAATCTCATCCGGTTACCAATAATGTTGTCTCCTTGCTTTATAGTCTCACCACGACGCACATCAAGGCGAATCGTGCTGTAGAATTTCAAGGCTCTACCACCAGGAGTAACCTCGGGACTACCAAACATTACACCAACCTTTTCACGAATTTGGTTAATAAAGATTGCGATTGTCTTAGATTTGTTGATTGTACCAGATAATTTCCTTAAAGCTTGCGACATTAGTCTTGCCTGTAGACCGATATGTGAGTCGCCCATTTCGCCATCTATCTCAGCACGCGGTACTAAAGCTGCCACGGAATCAATCACAACCATATCAACTGCACCACTTCTTACTAAGGCTTCAGCAATCTCCAATGCTTGTTCGCCATTGTCAGGCTGTGAGAGCAATAATTCATCAATGTTTACACCTAATCTTTTAGCATATTGTGGATCCAAAGCATGCTCAGCATCAATAAAAGCCGCAGTACCTCCACGTTTCTGAATTTCTGCAATTGCATGCAAGGCAACAGTAGTTTTACCTGAAGACTCTGGTCCATAAATCTCTATAACACGTCCCCTTGGGTATCCTCCGACCCCTAGCGCTATATCAAGAGCTAATGAACCACTTGAAATAACTTCAACATTTAAATAAGAAGCATCTTCACCAAGTTTCATAATAGAGCCCTTGCCGAATTGTTTTTCAATTTGGCGCATCGCCGTTTCCAATGCTGCTTTCCGATCTGCCACAATATTCACTCCCTACCAATTTTAATTTAGAACTCTAACTATATAGGATCCTAAATTTATATACTGTAATTATACAATCAATTGGAATAAATTACAAGTGTTTACGAACAGTTATTCGCATTTATCCTTTGTTAGTTGAATATATTCAACTAATAGGTCGATCGCCTGTTCAGCAGTTGCCATTTTAATCTCTTCTCGTGATCCACTCAAATTTAGTTCATAGGATTTCGTTTCATGATCTTTTAGACTAACCGCACAAAAAACAAGTCCAATTGGTTTCCCCTCAACCGCCTCTGGACCGGCAATACCTGTTACTGAGAGGCCTAGATCGGTTTTGTAAAGGTTACGAATATTATCAGCCATTTCGGTAGCAGTCTCCTGGCTAACAGCTCCATAAGTATTTAAAGTTGCATTGCGGACGCCAACAATACTATTTTTAATCTGATTATTATAGGCGACAATACCGCCATAAAAGACCGAGGAACTACCATCAACGTCGATCAGTAACTTACTGATTAAACCACCTGTAATACTTTCAGCAGTTGCTAGGGACAGCCTCTCATCTTGTAGTATCTTAATAAGGACTTTATTGTTATTCTGTGGTTTTTCTTTAAATACATGAAGATTCTTATAGAAATAGTCTAAACCAGAGATGACAGTAATAATTACTGCTAACCAGATAAATATTTCAACTAAAGGCAAATTATATAGGGCGAATGGGTAGTTATTGATAATTAATAAGGAAATTGCGACAATTTGTGTAACTGTTTTTAACTTACCTAGGTTACTTGCAGCGATAACTTTACCATCAGCTACTGCTAGCAGTCGTAAGCCTGTTACTGCAAGTTCTCGCGTTATAATTATTATTGCAATCCAAGCAGATAGCCGGTTAATTTCGACCAGCGCAATTAAACTTGCCATTACAAGTAGCTTGTCGGCTAAGGGATCGAGAAACTTGCCTAGGTTAGTAACAAGGTCTCTTTTCCGTGCGATGTATCCGTCAATTCCATCAGTGGCAGCTGCAATTAAAAAAATTGTCAGAGCAATAAGATGCTCATAAGGAAGAAGACTACTTCCATAACTAATACCACCTAGCTCAAAATCTACTAAGATAAATAAGATTACAAAAGGTATTAATAGTATTCGCGTTAATGTAATTTTATTTGGCAGATTCATTATGTATTCCCTCCGCAACTAGATCATAATCGAATGAATGTGTTATCCTAACGTGTTTTAAATCACCGATGCTTGCGCTTAGATTACTAATAAATACCTCACCATCAACTTCTGGGGCATCGAACTCAGTTCTCCCAATGTAAATACTGTTTTCCGAATCGTGACTATCAATAATCACTTCTTGGATTGTCCCAACAAGCCGCGAATTCTTTTTAGCGGCGACTTCGTTCTGTAAACTCATGATTATCGCAGCTCTCCGTTCTTTCTCCTGTTCAGAGACCTTGTTTTTAAGCTTGAAAGAGGCTGAGTCTTCTTCATCGGAATAAGTGAACACCCCAAGTCGATCAAATTTTACTTCTTTTATAAATGAACAGAGATTCTCAAAATCTTCCTCAGTTTCTCCAGGAAAACCAACGATTAATGATGTTCGGATTGCGATTTGTGGAATACTTCTTCTTATTTTTGTTATTAGCTCACGGATATTAGTTTGAAAATTCGGACGAGCCATACTCTTTAGCAGATTTTCCTCACTATGTTGCAAGGGCATATCAATATATTTTACAAGCTTCTTGTTAGTCGCAAAAGTATTTATCAACTCTTGGTCTATTCCACCCGGATATAAATATAGTATTCTTAGCCAATGAAGTTCAGGGATTGCTGTAATTTCATTGATTAAAGTTGATAGCATTGGCCTCTTATAAAGATCCATTCCATAGTAGGCAGAATCTTGTGCGACAAGTATTAGTTCTTTTGCACCATCTTTAACAGCCTGCCTGGCTTCAATAAGGACAGTTTCGATACTTCTACTACGATAAGCGCCTCTTATCAGCGGAATTATACAAAAGGTGCAGTGATTGTTACACCCTTCAGCTATTTTAATATAACGATAATGCTTCGGCGTTAGTTGATAACGTTCCAATGGATCAGGATATGTAAATAATGCTTCGTTTTTAAGAACTGGTTTCTCACCTGCTAACGAAGCGAGGATAAGTTCATTAATTTGTAGATACTCATTAGTACCAACAAGTCCGTCTATTTCTTCTATTTCCTCTAGTAAGTCCTGTGAATACTTCTGACTAAGACAGCCGACGACAAGTAGACTTTTAAGTTTACCTTGTTTTTTATACTCAGCAAGCTCTAGAATGTAATCGATTGATTCAACCTTGGCATCCATAATAAAACCGCAGGTGTTTACAATAGCGATGTCAGCCGTAGTCGGATCTTTCGTAATGGTGAAAAGGCTCTTGTCTAATTGCCCTAGGATGATTTCCGAATCAACTAAGTTCTTATCACAGCCAAGAGTCTTTAGATAAACCTTCATATTATCATTTACTCCTTTTATACATTATAAAAAGAAGACCTACATTTAAGTCTCCTTTCTACACACCTGTTATTATTCGCTGCGTTGAAGAGTAACTCGTTTAACGAGCTCTTCATCGCCGAGGTCAATCTTCTCGCCATTAATTAAAATATCTATATTCTGAGCATTCCCTATATGTATATAAAGGGTACGCTCTAATTTGATCTTCTCAAACTCGCTCTGTGGGTTAAGCGTCTGCACAAACAGCTCCACTCCAGCAGCGTTCTCGTCTCTGATTGATATCCAACAAGGTCCAATGAGTTCAAAGTCTAAATATAACTCCTCTTCATCAGATATAATTTGATAAATTTCTTCATTTAAGTTTGTTCCCTCTAGCTTATTAATAAGGATACTATCATTAGCGTTACTGTTTCCGTCGTTATTGTCCGGCAACTCCCCCGAAGGCTCTTCTTGTCCCTGGCCTGGTGGAGGGTTATCAAATAAATTTTTTCCCTCTCCATTTCCATCAGTAAAGATTGTAACAGCGATATAGAAAACTAGTGCAATGAGTAACAATAAAACATAAAATAGAGGCTTTCTCAACAAGTTTCGAACAGAATTAAATGTACTAGATTGCGGCTTATAAGTGCCTGCCTTTTCTAGTTGCTCACCAATCTCGATTGGTTCACTTGAAATTAGGTACTGTTGATAAATCTCCGAATCGAGTTCAACAAGCTCAGCATATGATTTAATGAAAGATTTCTCATAGAACTTTCCCGGAAGTTTCTCGAACTTACCCTCCTCGATTGCTTCGATATACCATGATCTAATTTTAGTAGCATTCTGGACATCTTCAATCGACAATCCTTTTGCAATTCTTTGTTCTTTTAGTCTTGTTCCAATTTCGAACATATTTCCCGCCTCCAAATGCTATTAAAAACTAAGACATTTACTAATGCTATTATACTACAAATTATAGCACTAAATTATATCTTAAATGAATCAAAGTTAACAAATTCTTGGTAATAAAATTCCTGACAAGCGATTTAGCCTTCTGGTTGTACCTAAATCTGTCCGCAAAAACAGTTTTCCGTTTTTGACTTCAGTTACCTTACCGATGATCTGTGCATCAACGCCTTCTTCAAACCGGTGCAGAACGTTAAGTACGTTCTCTTCATCTTCTTTTGCAACTATAAAAATGATTTTGCCTTCGTTAGCAAGATAGATTGGCTCATAACCAAGTATGTCGCACGCCCCTCGTACTTCGCGTTTCACTGGTATATCCTTTTCACTAATTTCCATCGAAACATGAAAATCTTCACAGATTTCCACCAATGTAGTAGCTAAGCCACCACGCGTTGGATCGCGCATTATCCGTACCTTATCACTTACTTCAAGTACTGAATCAATCATTGCGTTAAGGCTGGCGCAATCGCTTAAGAGATCGGTTTTAATTCCTAAATCACCTCTAGCTGCCAGGATTGCAATACCGTGGTCACCAATTGTACCACTAATAATGATTGAGTCCCCAGCTGTCATATTTTCAGGAGCGATTCTCTCCTTTTCAATGTAACCAATACCAGTCGTATTAATAAAAATTCCATCAGCGCTGCCAGCCTCAACGACTTTTGTATCGCCAGCAATAATCGATACATTAGCTTTTTTCGCCTCAGCTGCCATTGCTTCAACGATTTCAGTTAAATCTTTTAATAGAAAACCCTCTTCAATGATAAAACCAGATGTAAGGTAACGCGGCACTGCACCACTAACAGCAATATCATTAACTGTTCCAGCAACCGCCAAACTACCTATATTACCACCAGGGAAAAACACTGGATTAACCGTGAAAGTATCAGTTGAAACTGCTATTTTACTCACATCGCAATTTAAAATAGCGGCATCTAATTTAGATTGCTCAAAATGCTTAAAAGCATTTACAAAGACGTCTTGAATTAATTTATGCGCTAATTCGCCGCCATCACCATGGGCTAGGCTTATTTTTTCACTCATTTTGGTCCTCCCTCATATATTGGTAGTAAGCTGCACAACTTCCCTCAGTTGAAACCATGCAGGGTCCAATCGGGTTTATTGGATGACAAGCCGTCGCAAATAATGAACACTCATAAGGTGCAATTAACCCACTAATGACCTCACCGCACCGACATTTTGTCTTTTTCGGTTCGCCTACTATTATATTAAATCTCTTTTTTGCATTCAGATGTTCATACTCTTTTTTTAGATCAAGACCACTATTTTTGATAATGCCAATGCCTCTCCATGCTTCATCAACTGGCTCTAAATAATGGTACATTAGCTCCTGAGCATAGATATTTCCTTCATCGCTTACAATTTTCTTGTGGTCATTGATTATCTCGACTTCCTCGTTTAACAACATTTTTACAATAAGATATAGGCCACTAATCATTTCAAGTGATTCAAAGCCAGAGATCACGCCTGGCACACTATATTCATCGGTTAAGAAATCATAGCCGTTTTTTCCCAAAACAATTGAAACGTGTCCCGGTAAAAGAAAAGCATCTATATTTACTTTCTTGCTGTCTAGTAGTGTTCTAAGAATTGGTTCAACAAGTTTAGTTGTAATCCACATTGAGAAATTTTTTACTTCTTTTTCATCAGCAACTTTCAATGCAGCTGCAAGAATTGGAATTGTAGTTTCAAAGCCAATCCCTAAGAATATAACCTCTTTATCTGGGTTTTCCTCAGCAATCGTAATTGCGTCTAGTGGAGAATAGACTACGCGAATGTCTTTTCCTGCGGTTTTGGACTCCATTAGTGATCTCTTAGAACCTGGTACACGAATCATATCACCAAAAGAACAGATGATGCGATTCTCACCCTCGGCTAATTCAATCATTGCGTCGATTGAAATCTGGTCCGTAACACATACCGGACAACCTGGACCAGAAATTAAATTGATATAATCCTTCAAAATAGTTTTTAGGCCGGTTCTAGCAAGTGCCATTGTATGACTACCGCAGACTTCCATTATTGCTGGTTTCTTGCCAAATTTCTCTTGGTATTGCATAGATACTTCTTTTAATTTTTCTAAGAACCTTATACTTAATTCAGAGTTAGACGGAAAGTCAATTATTTCTTGTCTCTCTCGCATCAACAACCCTCCTCCACTCCTCTATGCTCAGCAATGCATACTCTTCATCTACAATTTTCATTGCTTGTCCAGCATGAACAATCACATAGTCATCAATTTCTACCTCAGGGACAAAAATAATTCCAACATTCATTTTTGATCCCATTACATCAACCTCTGCATTATACTCCGTTAAAGAAATAACTTTTGCTGGTACTCCTACACACATATCTATTCCTCCTCTTTTTTCTCTGTTTTTCTCTTTTTATCTATTGATTAGCAGCTACAATAAGTTGGCCAAATGATAAGCCACCATCACCACAAGGTATTTCTTGATGTGAATAAACATTAAAATTATTATTTTCGAATTTCTCACGAATATTTTCCGCTAAATAGCGATTTAGAATGCTGCCCCCTGATAGGGCGATGTTTCGTTTAAGCTGCGGTCGATCCTGAATCGCTAAATTTACTAAATTGTAAGTAGTTTCGATAATTGTCTCGTGAAAAGCTGTCACTATCTCTAGTATTTCTCTTTCAGCATCGATATCAGCAATTATTTGGCGGATCATTTCGGCATAATTTATCTCATAGAGGCCGTCAATTTTTTTGATCTCATAATTATATGGCATTTCTTTTTTTCTTGATAGGTACATCATTTCTGATAATAATATTGCAGCTTCCCCATCATAGCTGGCCTTCTCGCAGATCCCGAGTATGGCGCTTATCGCATCAAACAATCTGCCGCAGGTTCCTGCGTAGGGTGTATTGGTCTTATTATTAATCATCTGATTAATTATATCAATTTCATAGGATTTGTCAGCAAATAATTTATTGGCAATATTTTTTCCTTCTTCGCCAAAGTATTCAATCAGCATTCCAGTTGCATTTCTCCAGGGCTCTTTCACCGCTTTGTCACCACCTGGAAGTGGTGTGTATTTAAGATGTCCAATTCTTTCGTAACTACTTGCATCACCATATAGAAGTTCATAGCCCCAGATATTTCCGTCTTCGCCGTAGCCAGTACCATCTAAAATCAAGCCGAAACTAGTTTCCTTTACTTTGTTATCTTCTAAACAAGCAGCTAAGTGTGCATGATGATGTTGCACCTCAACAATCTCACTTGAAAATTGCTCAGCAAGTTTTCTCGTCTCATATAGCGGGTGAAGATCGATACTAATTTTGGTAGGTTGCGCTCCCATCCACTTCAGCAAATGCTGTGATTCAGAATTAAAAAAATCTATAACCTCAGCGCTTTCCATATCACCAATATGGGGGCCAAGGAAAATCTGATTATTCCTACCAATAGCAAAAACGTTATTCTGTTGCCCGCCTAGAGCCATAATGTTATTGACTTTCTGTTCAGTAAAAATTGGATCAGGCACATAACCACGTGATCTGCGGAAAAAGCAGATTCCATTTTTATAGACCTGCAAAACTGAATCATCTAGAGGGTGCACAATCTCACGGTTTGAAGTAAGGATATAATCGGCAATATCTGCTAAATAATCAATTGCCTCATCATCTTGATAAAGTATCGGCATCCCAGATGGGTTAGCACTGGTCATTACTAGAAATGGAAAATTTATTTCATCAACGAGTAAGTGATGCAATGGTGCGTATGGAAGCATAACACCTAGGGTATTCATCCCAGGAGTTAGTGAACTCGGCAATTCATTATCTTCTTTCTGCCTAAGGACAACAATGGGAGCAGCAGGTGATTCTAATTGTTCAAGCTCCTTATCGTTGATATAACAGACTTTGTTAGCAATTTCAGGGTTAGCTGCCATAATTGCTAAAGGACGTCTGGGGCGATTCTTACGCGCCCGCAATTCATCTATAACAGCCTTGTTCCTAGCATCGCAGGCTAAGTGATAGCCGCCAATTCCCTTAATTGCAACAATTGCACCATCGAGCAAAAGTTGTTTGGTTATAGATATTGCTTCTTGCTTGCTTCCAAGGATTTGCTCATTCATGTCTAATAATTGTACTTCTGGTCCGCAGAGATCGCAGGCATTTGGTTGTGCATGATGTCGTCGGTCAGAAATGTTATTATATTCTGCTGAACATTTTTTACACATAGTAAAATTCCTCATAGTTGTTCGCTCGCGATCATAGGGTAAGCTTTCAATTATTGTGTAGCGCGGGCCGCACTGTGTACAGTTAATAAAGGGATAGCCATGACGAAAATTATTAGGATCCTTCATTTCAATTATACATTCATTGCAAACTGCTGAATCGACTGGTATGACTAAAGAGGAGTCGCCAGTCGTCTCACTTGGTATAATTTTAAAATCGAGATAATTCTTACTATTCACCACTCTACTCTTTACAGTTTCAACTCTGGCTAAACGAGGATGTTCGTTTTTAATTGCATTAATCATTTGTTCGACATTCTCTAGACTACCTTCAGCCCAAATCAAAACACCGTCCATATTATTCTGCACGGTACCTTTTATTTGATATCTACTTGCTAGTGAATAAACAAAAGGACGAAATCCAACTCCTTGAACTCGTCCGATAACTTTAATTTCTAAGGCACTACACATTTTGATAGGCTGTTCTGAGCCAAGCGAACCATTCTTCAATTCCTTCTCCTGTTGTAGAAGAAAGCGCAATTAAGCTTGAATTAGGGTTGATCCCCCTAAGGTCAGAAATAGCTTCCTCAACGTCAAAATTTAAATAAGGTAATAAATCAATCTTATTTAATAGGACAAGCTCTGTCCGGTTAAACATAGTCGGGTATTTTGGAATTTTGTCATTGCCTTCAGGAACACTTAGTACAGCCACCTTGTGTGCTTGCCCTAAATCATATCCAGATGGGCAAACAAGATTACCAACGTTCTCGATAAAAAGAATATCTATCTTTTTTAAATCGAATTCTGGTAGCACTTTTGCAATCATTCTCGCGTCTAAGTGACAACCACCGTGTGTGTTAATCTGTATTGCTTGTGCACCGAGTGCGCGAATCCGATCGGCATCTCGTTCTGTTGCAAGGTCCCCTTCGATTACACCAATTTCAAACTCTTGGCTTAGTGCCTCTATTGTTCTTTCTAAAAGCGTTGTTTTGCCAGCGCCTGGCGAACTCATTAGGTTAATCACAAGTGTTTTATTATTCTTAAATTCATTTCTATTAAAGTCAGCTGCAAGATTATTATCTGTTAATACATCCTTATCCAGTTTAATTCTCATCTTATCACCTCAATTTAGTAGTCTCTTATAAAATAAAAATAGTGTTAAAACAATATTAACACTTTTACTAGTGAAATAACATAGTTGAACTACATTATCTATTTGCCATCATAAGAGATAATTTTAAAACTTTCACCTGATATAACTTTACCACTAGGTATCCGGCATTCTGGACAAATAGCAATCAGTTGATCTGGCTTGTATTTAGTTTCACATAAAATACAGACCGCTTCCGCTTCTTCATTGACAATTACAAGCTTTGTTTCCGGAGTCAGAAAATCTATACCTTCAGCTTTATAGATCTCTAGTGCCATATATAAAGCATCGGGCATTGCATTACTTAATTCGCCAACTAGCAATTCAATTTCTGTTACTTTTTCCAGTTTAGAATTTGCAAGGTCATCATTAATTAAATTTAATATATCGCCCATTAAGCCAAGTTCATGCATGTGAAATCAGCTCCTGTCTTTTACAGTTTATATAGTCCTATTGCCAGTTTCCCCATCTTGGTTTTAATTGTAAAGTATTT
>CAZKBI010000025.1:0-11129 GCA_964551195.1 uncultured Caryophanales bacterium
GTGATGATCAGCTTGAGGCTTTATGTAAATCAGGAACTGATGCAATTATTGTTGGTGGAACGCTTGGAATTACACCTATAAATGTAAGCGAGCTGCTTTCTAGATTGCGGAAGGTTGGGTGCAAGCTGCCGCTGATTCATGAGGTTTCGACAGTGGAAGCGCTTGTCCGTGGCTTTGATTTCTATCTGGTTCCACTTGTACTTAATACAGGCAATCCCGAGTGGTTACTGGGCGCACACCACCGAGCAATCAGGGAGTTAGAAGAATTGATTGATTGGGAGCGGATTCTATTAGAAGGCTATATCGTTCTAAATCAGGATTCAGCAGTGGCCGAGCTAACGGAAAGTAAGACTGAGTTATCGCTGGAGGACTTATGCGCTTATGCAACGATCGCTGATCAGATGCTGAAGTTGCCTATCCTTTATATTGAGTATAGCGGCAGCTATGGGGATGTTGATTTAATGCGCGAGCTCAAATGCTTAGTGCAGCAGAGTCAGATTTTCTACGGTGGCGGTATCGACTCAGCCAAGCGAGCTCAGACAATGGCTCGCTATGCAGATACGATTGTTGTTGGTAATGTAATTTATCAGGATTTTGTGGCTGCTTTAGCAACTGTTCCCAAGCAGAAACTGTTATAATAAGAGAGTAGTAATTATGATTTTAACTTAGAAAATTTTGCAGAAATGAGTGGAGAAAAATTATTAATCAGAACTTGATTTTAAAAGATTTAAATAAAGAGCAATGTTCAGCGGTCGAAAGGACAGAGGGTCCAGTCTTAATAATTGCTGGCGCTGGTAGCGGCAAAACGAGAGCGATAACGCATCGGATTGCGAATATCCTGAGTAAAGGGGTAGCGCCTTGGAATGTATTGGCGATCACCTTTACCAATAAAGCGGCACGAGAAATGAAAGAGCGTGTCGAGCAGCTGATTGGTGATGTTGCTAATGATGTCTGGATTTCAACATTTCACTCGCTCTGTGTGCGTATTCTAAGACGTGATATTGGGCTGCTGGGTTATTCACAGAGCTTCTCAATTTTAGATATGGGCGACCAGCTGACTGTAATTAAACAGGTTATGCGAGAATTAAATATTGATCCCAAGCAGCTTGAACCTAAGGCAGTTCTTTCAACGATCAGCAAAGCCAAAAATGAGTTAATCACAGTGAAGCAGTACCAGAGCATTGCGACGGATTTCTTTACAGAACAAGTCGCAAAGATTTACGAGCGTTATCAGCAACGTATACATCTAAACAACTCACTAGATTTCGATGATTTGATTATGTTGACAGTGCAGCTTTTTGAGAAGTCGCCGGAGACCTTAGAGTTCTACCAGAAGCGCTTTCTTTATATCCACGTTGATGAGTATCAGGATACTAACCGAGCGCAATATCGTCTGGTCAAGCTACTAGCAGACCTGCACAAAAATATCTGCGTAGTGGGCGATACAGATCAGTCGATCTATATGTGGCGGGGGGCAGATATTGGTAATATTATGTCCTTTGAGAGTGATTTCAAAGACGCCAAGGTGATTAATCTCGAGCAGAACTATCGCTCAACCAAAAACATTCTAGCCGCAGCTAATGTGCTCATTAGTAAGAACCAGCAACGAAAGGATAAAAAACTCTGGACGGAGAACCCGGATGGTGAATTGATCGGACTCTATAAAGCGAATAATGAGCAGGAAGAGGCTTATTTTGTTGTCAATAAAATACGAGAGGGCAAGCGAGATTACTCGGATTACGCAGTTTTTTATCGCACACATGCACAGAGTCGGGTAGTTGAGGAGATATTGATTAAATCAAATATCCCTTATCGAATCTATGGCGGCACCAAGTTCTATGACCGGATGGAGATTAAGGATATAGTTGCTTTTCTACGATTGTTGGCTAATAATGATGATGATATTTCACTGCGCCGCGTGATTAATAAACCACGCCGAGGTATTGGCGATGTAACTGTGGAAAGAATTGCATCTTATGCTGAAAGTAAAGAGATCTCAATGTATGCAGCAATTAGTAATGCAGCGCAAATTGGCCTTAGTGCCAGTATGGTGTTAAAGGTGCAAGAATTTACGGCAATGATTGAAGAGTTGATGGCAAAGAAGCCAACGATTAGCATTACTGAGTTAACTGAGGAATTAATAGAACGGACTGGTTATCTAGCAGAGTTAGAGCGAGAACGAGAGCGCAGCATTGAGGCAGCGAGTCGGATTGAGAATATTCAGGAGTTTCTATCGGTGACCAAGGATTTCGATAAGAATAATGAGGAACCGACACTGGAGGAATTCCTTAGTGATGTTGCACTGATGAGTGATTTAGATAATGATGGTGAACGCAATGAGAATGTTGTATCGCTGATGAGTTTGCATAGTGCCAAGGGTCTAGAGTTCCCTGTTATTTTTATTCTGGGTGTGGAGGAGGGAATATTCCCACACAGCCGAGCATTGTTTGAGACCTTAGAGATGGAAGAGGAACGCCGTTTAGCATACGTAGGTATTACGCGGGCGCAAGAGGAGGCATACCTGCTTAGTGCCCAGTCAAGAATGCTTTATGGTCGGGTTCATATGAATCCAATTTCACGCTTTATTGAAGAGCTACCAGAAGAGTATTCGCGAGATCTAAAAGCAGAAGAAAGAAAGTTAAATCGGATTAAGAAGACAAGCCCTGTTACTACTAAACGTAGCGATGCTTCCAAAACGGAATGGCAGGTTGGCGACAAGGCGCAGCACAAAACTTGGGGCATCGGCACTGTGGTGTCGACTAAGAATGAAGGAGATGCGCTGGAGTTACAGGTAGCTTTCGCAGAACCCGTTGGTGTCAAAAAGCTACTAGCGAAGTTCGCGCCCTTAGATAAGATTTAGTAAAGGATGAGTACTGTGGAAACGATTGAGAAAAGGATAGCCGAATTAAGAGCTCTAATCAATGATCATGATTATCGTTATTATGTGCTGGATACGCCGGTGATTACTGATGTGGAATATGACTTCCTCCTGCGGGAGCTAGAAGAGTTGGAGGCTGCTAATCCAGCGCTGATAAGTGCTGATTCACCAACGCAGAGAATTGGTGGCGAACCGCTGGCACACTTTAGCAAGGTTGAACATTATTATCCCTTACTCAGCTTAAGCAACGCCTTTAATGAGCAGGAACTTTATGATTTTGACCGTCGTGTGCAACAGGCTTTGCCGGGCGAAAGTATTGAATATTTAGTTGAATTAAAAATTGATGGAATGGCAGTCTCTCTACGCTATGAAGCCGGTGAATTAATTACTGGTGCAACGCGTGGGGATGGGATGGTTGGTGAGGATATTACGACAAACCTGCGAACGATTCGCACAATACCCTTGCGCTTGCGCGAGGCAGTAAATATTGAGGCACGCGGTGAAGTTTATTTGCCAAAGTCGGAGTTCCTGCGGATTAATCAGGAACGCGAGGAGGCGGGTGAGCAGACTTTTGCCAATCCACGGAATGCGGCGGCTGGTTCAGTGCGTCAATTAGACTCACGGGTGGCAGCAAGTCGTGCTCTAGCAATATACATATATGGAATTGGTTTAAGTGAAGGCAACAGGATTCAAACGCATGCGGAGACCTTAAATTATTTAGAGAATCTGGGTTTTCGTGTTAATCGTGAGCGAGAAATCTGTAAGAGCATTGAGCAGGTCATCGCCTATATAGAAGAGTGGACTGAGGAGCGTCATCATTTACCTTATGATATTGATGGGATAGTAATTAAGGTCAACTCCTTAGCGCAGCAAGCTGAATTAGGCGTGACGGCGCGTAGTCCACGTTGGGCAATTGCTTATAAGTTTCCAGCAGAAGAGGCAGTAACGCAGCTGGAAAGAATAGAGGTTAATGTTGGTAGAACAGGCGTGGTTACTCCGGTCGCAGAACTAGCACCAGTTGCCTTAGCGGGTTCAACTGTGCGTCGAGCGACCTTACATAATGCAGATTTTATTGCGGAGAAAGGGATTATGCTTGGCGACTACGTCATCGTGCGTAAAGCCGGCGATATTATTCCCGAGATTGTGCGCGTCTTACCAGAGAGGCGCACTGGCTCTGAACAAAAGTTTGCCATGCCAACTCATTGTCCTGCTTGCGATAGTTTATTGCAGCGACTGGATGAAGAAGTGGCTTTACGCTGTCTCAATCCCAACTGCCCAGCACAGACTCTAGAGGGGATAATTCATTTTGCCTCGCGTGGGGCGATGAATATTGACGGACTTGGTGAGAAGTTGGTGGAACAACTTTTTGTGGAGGGGCTAATCGAGAATATCGCAGACTTATATAGCTTAGAAGAGGAATCGCTGCTGAAGCTAGAAAGAATGGGGCAGAAGTCAGTGGACAATCTGCTTAATGCGATTGAGGCGAGCAAGGCAAACTCACTTGAGAAGTTGCTTTTTAGCTTAGGAATTCGACACGTTGGGGCGAAGTCGGCGAGAACGCTTGCTGAGCGCTATCGCACCCTCGATGCCTTAATGTCAGCGGAGAAGGAAGATCTACTTGAGGTTGATGACGTCGGTCCCAAGCTTGCCAGTAGTCTGCTTGGGTTTTTCGCTAATGAAGAGGCAGGTAAACTGATTGAAGAATTGCGTGAGGCTGGCTTAAATTTTGAATATAAGGGAAGAGAGTCGACTGATGTAGATCAAGATTCCTACTTTTATGATAAAACGATTGTCTTAACAGGAACACTTGAAAGCATGACCCGCGATGAGGCGAGCCGATTACTTGAGCGCTTAGGGGCGCGTGTTACCAGCAGTGTTACGAGAAAAACAGACTTAGTAATTGCGGGCGAGAATGCTGGATCGAAATTAGAAAAAGCACAGGCGCTAGGCATCACTGTGCTTTCTGAAACAGAGTTTAGTCAATTACTAACTAAATCCTAATATTGCGATTTATAATTCCAATCCTTACTAGTGCTAAGAAAACAATTACTGCAAGTGGTCCCAGAAGTATACCGACTATGCCGAAGGCCTTCCATCCGACCCAGATACTAATAAGGGTGGATAAGGGTCCAATACCAATTCTGTTTCCAAGAATATGTGGCTCGATTGCCTTGCGGATCACTAAGATTACTAACCAGAGCACAAGTATACCGATACCAGTGAAATAATCTCCCGTAAATATCAGGAAGACGCCCCAAGGGCCTAATGTAGCGCCGGTTCCAACGATTGGTAGTATATCAACAATAGTAATTAATAGTGCGATTGCTGCTGCATAGTTAATTCCAAGCAACTTCAGACCGACAAATGCGATAATAAAAGTGATTGTACTTAGTATAATCTGTCCTTGCAAGAAACCAATTGTTGCACCTTTAACATCTCCAACAAGAACCGTGATTACTTCACGTTTCCGAGGTTTAAAGAGGTCAAGGAAACTTTCGTGAATTTTCGGTAAATAATAGCTGAAGAAGAAAACTGCTACAAAGTAGATAATCAGCATTAGCATGAAGTTGGGCAGTGACTTAGAAAGTTTAATCGCAAAGGTAGTAATTGGTGTTACAATATCTATGTTTATCAAGTCATTTGTAAACTCAATAAAACGAATATTGATCTGGTGAGCAATCTCCTCAGGTAGCAATAGTATGTAAGAAGAAATATTGTTGTAAAGATCGATAAACCATTGTTGAATTATTGGAAGACTCTTCTGAATAAATTTAGTTAATGAGATGAACTCTTTTAATAGTTTAGTAAATGTTAGATAGACTAGAAGTGTCAGCGTTGCCATAAAAATTATAAAAGAAGCAGTAGTTGCTGGTAGACGATTAACCCATTTAATTCGTTGAAAAAGCCTGAGCAAGGGTTCAATTGCTACAGCCGTCAGGTAGGCTATAAAAAACACAAGAAAATGGGGCAATACAAGATAGAGCACATAGCCGGTTCCAGCATACGCTGTTGCTGTCAGTAAAACTATAAGAACTGTCAAGGATGTCTTCTTAGCGTGCTCTTTCATCATGGTCTCCTTTTTCTAATATAAATTTATAAGTTTACTAGTTATGAATAGTATTTTATACTATTAGGAGAGTTGAAACCACATTTTTCACAAATTTGATTTATTGGAGGAGTTAATTTGAAAGCTAAATATAAACATCTTACAACCCTAATACTTATAGTTGCCCTGCTATTTACTACCGGTTGTGGTAGTGATGATGTTGCTGATGGCGATTCAACTTCAATTATCTCCCCTAACATAAGCACGAATGAACATTATTACCGGGGTGTACTGCCTTACCATAAAAGTCCGATCAATGGCACGCTAAAGGCGCTGCCAAATCGTTTAGATGTTGGTCACTTCGAACTAACCCTCTTAGAATATGCGCAAAGACATTATAATCCAGCAAACTATATTTTTACGGAGGGGCAAATTCTAACAAACGAACACATCCGGCCATACGTCTACGCGCAGAGTGACTCCAGTTATGAGAGTTTTGTCTATTCAATTATTGAACATGATTATCACGCTCCTAATGGCAACTTAGAGGGGCTAGTCGTTGGGATAACTGTCTCGCCGACTTACTATGCTAAGGAAGAAAATGGTGAGTACAAGCGGAATGTCTATGGTGAGCGGATTAGTGAACGCTATACTGATGCAGGCTTAATCGAAAAGTCTAAAGCTCTTGTAGAGGAATTAACAAACTTGATACGTCGAGAGACTTTTGTACCGATTGAATTTGCAGTGATGCGGGCTGAGGATAGTGATGTAAAAATCCCAGGAGCATTTGTTCTAACTGGAAGCGTCCAAATCGGTGAGCGCAGCGTAGCAAAATATGAAAAGATCAATGAAAGATTCAGTTTTCTTCCGATAAGTGGGACAAAGCTGACAGAAGTTGAGACAGAAATGTCGCGCGGGTTTATTCAATTGAAACGCGATGTTAGTGATTTTCTACCGAGGTTCGCCGGAGTGACGGGGATTGTTCGTTTGGTTGACGAAAAGCCGGTTGAGTTAAAGCTGGAGATGTTTACGGAGTTTGACTCGACACCCGAGGTAATACAATTGACACAACTTTCAATCGACCGCATTTCAACATATTTTCCGAGAAATATGTCGGTTTATCTTTACGTATCGACTGTAAATAAACCAAAAGCGCTCTATATTAGGAGCGCTAGCGGAGAAGATTTCATGCACATTTATCGCAATTAAATGCTATTTAAATAATCCCTTGATCACAAAAAACGCGTTAGATGGCCGCTCGGCTATTCGGCGCGAGAAGTAATGGAACCAGTCTTTGCCGTAGGGTGTATAGACGCGAACAGTATATCCCTCTTTTAGCAGTTGCTTCTGTAAATCCAGGCTAATGCCATAAAGCATCTGGAATTCAAATAACGAATTCGGAATATCATTCTCCTTAACGAACTTCTTTACCTCATCGACAATCCGACTGTCATGCGTTGCTACTGCAGTGTAATTTCCGTTGCTTAGATGAGTTTTGATAATCTGGATAAAGTTTTTGTCAACGTCCTTTTTGTCGGGGAAAGCAATGTCTTTCGCTTCTTTATAGGCACCCTTGATCAGACGCAGATTAGTTCCAAGTTTCCCTAGGTCATCGATATCTGCTTCTGTCCGATATAAATAGGATTGTAGGGCTAAACCAACATGTCGATTAGTAAATTCTGCTTGGACCTGTTTGAAAAGATCAATCGTCAGTTGCACAACTGCTGCATCCTCAATATCAACTCGCACAAAATTATCATACATTTGTGCTCGTTCAATAATCTGGCGAACATTTTCGTAACAGAGGTCATAGTCAATTACTAGACCAAGCTGCGTTAATTTGATTGAAACATTAGAATCTAACTCGTTTTCAGCTATTAAATCTAAGATTGCTATCGCCTCAGCAGTAGCTTCAAGTGCCTCTTCGCGTGTTGAGATACCTTCCCCAACATGGTCTAAGGTTACAAGGAAGCCCTCCTTGTTAAGTCGCTTAACCTCGTTAATCGAATCCGCTAATTCTTCAGCGCAGATAAAACGATCGGCTCCAAGCTTGAGTCCATACTTGGCGACGAAATTTTTCACGAATTTATTATCAGAAATTGCAAGAATTATGCCCCTACCTATACCCATCATATCGCCTCCTCTTCGTGTTGAAATGCAATGCTAATTATACCAATAACTTAGGTTTTAGCAAAGCGAGACTAAATGCTATAGTGAGAAAAAATAGTAAGGTTTTAATTTACCCGCGAATAAGTTAGAATATAGTAATAGAGAAGCAAGCAAGATAGGAGGTATTGAAATGATTATAAAATATAAACCAGAGCCATTTACTGATTTTACGAATGCGGATAATCGTGCGGCTTTTGAGGAAGCCTTAGCTCTAGTTAAATCTCAATTTGATAGGGTTTACCCACTAATTATCGGTGGTGAGAAAATTTTCACTGAGCAGAAAATTACTTCATACAATCCAGCCAATAAAACTGAGGTTGTTGGGGTGGTTTCTAAGGCTGATACAGCACTTGCGGAAAGAGCGATGCAGGTAGCGGTAGCAAAATTTGCGGAGTGGAAAGAGTGGCCTGCTGATGCGCGCGCACGACTTTTGTTCAAAGCGGCAGCGATTATGCGTCGTCGCAAACACGAGTTTTCTGCGACCATGGTTTATGAAGCGGGAAAGAATTGGGCAGAGGCCGATGGCGATACAGCTGAGGCGATTGATTTCATGGAATACTATGCTCGCGAGATGATTAGACTTAGTGGTTCACAAGAGGTAACACCGTATAAAGGCGAAACCAATGATCTTTATTACATTCCCATGGGTGTTGGTGTAGTTATTTCACCCTGGAACTTCCCCAATGCAATTATGGTTGGGATGACGACCGCAGCGGTTGTAACTGGTAATACAGTTGTACTGAAACCAGCTAGCGCGACGCCGGTAATTGCAGCGAAGTTCATGGAGGTGCTGGAAGAGGCAGGAATGCCTGCAGGAGTCGTGAACTTTGTACCTGGTAGCGGGTCGGAAGTT
The DNA here is from genome assembly GCA_964551195.1 of uncultured Caryophanales bacterium. Lineage (GTDB taxonomy): Bacteria > Bacillota > Bacilli > Tepidibacillales > Tepidibacillaceae > CAYZPB01. Next base: position 8,947 of record CAZKBI010000025.1, read on the forward strand.
GGTGACTATCTGGTTGAGCATCCATTAACAAGGTTTATTAGTTTTACTGGATCCAAGGAAGTCGGCTTGGGGATTACAGCGAAGGCAGCTGTTGTTAAACCAGGACAGAAATGGATTAAGCGTGTAGTTACTGAGCTTGGTGGCAAGGATGCCATTCTAGTTGACCATGATGCAGATTTAGATGCCGCGGCTACAGGAATTGTGGCATCTGCTTTTGGCTTCCAAGGACAGAAGTGTTCAGCCTGTTCACGTGCAATTATTCATCAGGATATTTATGATGAGTTATTAGAGAAAATAGTTGCTAAAGCTAAGCTGCTGAAGCAAGGTTCGCCTGAAGTTCTAGAAAATATTGCTGGTCCAGTAGCTGATGCTGGTGCCTTTAAAAAGATTACAGATTATATTGAGATTGGTAAAAAGGAAGGTCGCTTGATTCTTGGCGGTGGCAGCGATGATAGTAAGGGTTACTATATTGAGCCCACAATCTTCGCTGATATAGATCGTAATGCGCGGATCGCACAAGAGGAGATTTTCGGTCCTGTGCTAGCGCTGATTAAGGCTAAGGATTTAGATGACGGGATTGAGATATTTAATGATACAGAGTATGGATTAACAGGTGCTCTTTATGCAAGAAGCAGAGAGACGATAGAGCGTGGTCGCAGAGAATTGCACTGTGGTAACCTTTACTTCAATCGTAAGTGCACCGGCGCTATTGTTGGCGTTCACCCCTTTGGTGGTTTCAACCTTTCGGGTACAGATTCCAAGGCCGGTGGCAGCGATTATCTGCAGCTTTTCCTGCAACTCAAAGTAATGTCAGAAAGCTTGTAGGAGGAAGAAATTAATGTTAGTTGGCATAATTGGTGCAATGGAAGAAGAAGTTGTAATCCTGCGTGAGAAACTTAGGGGGCTTAAGGAATATCAGCTTGCTGGATTTGAGTTCTCACTGGGTAAGTTGGCTGGAGTTGATGTTGTGCTCCTAAAGAGCGGAATCGGCAAGGTTAATGCAGCGATTGCAACGACTCTAATGATTCAGCTTTATCAACCCGATTATATTATTAATACTGGCTCTGCCGGTGGCTGTAATCCAGAGCTAAAGGTTGGTGATATCGTTGTTGCTGATGAACTACGTTATCATGACGTCGATGCCACTGGCTTCGGCTATGTGTTCGGTCAGGTTCCCGATATGCCGGCTTATTACCTACCGGACGCACATTTAGTCGAGCTGGCTCTTCGGAGCGCTCAACAGCTAGATATGAGGGTGGTAAAGGGTCTTATCACCTCGAGCGATTCTTTTATGGATGAGTTGGAGCGGGTAGAGGAAGTCCGTCGATGCTTCCCGGGCGTTAATGCTGCTGAGATGGAAGCAACAGCGATTGCGCAGGTTGCTTGGCAGTTTGGGATCCCTTTTGTGATTATCAGGTCGCTTTCTGATATTGCTGGGAGTGATAGTTTGACCTCTTATGAGCAATTTCTCGAGCAGGCTTCAATTAATTCGGCAAGCTTGGTAGAATTAATGTTAAAGGAGATTGATGGTATTGGGTGAAAAATTTAATGTTGAGAGCTTTAATTTAGATCATACCAAAGTTAAGGCGCCCTATATTCGCTTAGTTAGCACGACTCGTGGCGAGCATGGCGATGTTATAAGTAAGTTTGATTTGCGCTTTACGCAACCGAATTTACGTTTTATGGAGATGTCGTCTGTGCATGCGCTAGAGCATCTATTAGCAGTATATATACGCCAGCACCTAGATAATGTTGTAGATATTAGTCCGATGGGCTGCCAAACTGGTTTCTACCTGTTGGTACTTAATTTAGCAGATGAAGAGCAAGTTTATAGTGCGGTTGAAAAGACGCTTAAAGATATAATTAATGCCAAAGAGGTGCCGGCCGCTAATGAACTTCAATGCGGCAATGCAGCTAGTCACAGTTTAAGCGGTGCTCAGAAATACGCCGCGGACATGCTAGCTGGAAGCGCTAAATGGAAAGAGATATTCTGACTACAGAATGAAGGGGGAATAATTATGAGTATGAGTAAGGATGATCTGCTTAATGCTGCACGACTTGGCAACCTAGATTTATCGGAGGCCGAGCGAGCAAAGTTTGGTGAGCAGTTAAATCAAGTGCTTAGTTATGTAGATAAGATAAAAGAGGTTGATACGACTGGTGTGCCAGAGACTAATCAAGGT
>CAZKBI010000026.1:0-10201 GCA_964551195.1 uncultured Caryophanales bacterium
ACAATTACAGGCAACTCACTTACAATCTCACCCTCATAGTAAAAGTCCTTCTCATTCTTTTCTAAATTCCAGGTAATCTGATTGTCAGTGATTTCCGGTTTGATGTTCTCACTTATTGCTTTTATATTTAAATATTCACCTGTATCGATTAGCTCATTTCCAACGTAGTCAAAAAGACGATTGATTACGATCGTTTGATCTACTGTGCCATCGCTATTCAGGACCACATAAATCGTCTGGTCTTTTTTAAATGAGACTCTCTCACTTTCATTTGTATCATCATTAATAGCTGGCCCCTCCGCAGCATAAACAAAGCTGAAGCTACTAAATAGAAGCATTAAGGTTAGTACTATTGAAATTATTTTTTTCCCTTTAAATTTCATTTAATTCTCTGCTCCTTCTACTAATTGATTACTATTTTTACGTCTACGTCTCCGTTTTTTCCCTTGTTTAGGCCAGCCAATTGTTGTAACCCCAATTAATCTATCGAAAACCAATAGAAAGGCTGGTAACAATATTATAACACTAATCATACTAATAATTGCACCCCGCCCAATCAATAAGCACATTTCTCGAGTTGCTTCCATCGTTGCAATAAAATAAACACTAAAGGTTGCTGCTACAAGAATGCCACCACTAGTCAAGATTGATTTGCCTACATCTTGAATTGTCTTCTTAATTGCAGTACTAATATTCATCTCATCAAGATTTTCACGATACCTGCTTATAAAAAGTATTGCGTAGTCAACGGTAGCACCTAATTGAATTGCACCGATAATAAGAATACTCATAAAGCTCATCGGTTCATCAAATACAAATGAAATACCTGTGTTCACCCAGATTGCCAATTCAATAACAAAAATAGCAATAAGCGGGATGAGCAGTGATCGGAAAGTAATCATTACAATGATATAGATAAATAATACTGACAAGAGATTCGTCAATGCAAAATCTGAATCTGTCACATCTGCCAAATCTTTGTAAGCAAATGAACCACCAGTTGTATACCATTCATCATAGTTTTTTGCTAACACTTCCCGGACATCTTCAACCATTTGAAATGCCTCATCTGACTCCTCATCGATCTCAATGGATAAGGTAAACATTGAATATTTATCAGACTGATACATCTCTATGATGCTATCAGGGAGCATAAATTCTGGAAGCTCAATACCGATTAAATTATATAAACCCTGTACATTTGCAACATTTGCAAGGTCAGCCAATTCTTCAAGTACAAGGGATTCCTTTAACTTACCTTCTTTCGGTACAATTATAATATTTGTATTGCTCTTTCCATAGGTTTCCTCAATCTCCGACTTCGCTACATATGTAATATCTTTATTGGAGATAACATTATCGTAACCATAGTAATACTCAACATTCGCTTGAGCTTGGAAAGAGAAAAATGCGATAACAATAGCTAAAACAATCCCAATATATTTAAACTTAGAAATTATGCCGCCTAGTTTTTTAAATTCAAGTTTCAGTTCACGGTGTGTAAAGCGTTCAATCCATTTATCTAGTAAAATTACAGCTGCCGGCAGTAAGGTCATTACAACTATAAGACTGAAAAAGATTCCTTTAGCAAGGACAACTCCCATATCCTGACCAATGCCATAATCCATAAAAACTAATGCAGTAAAACCAGCAATTGTCGTCGCAGCACTAGCAAAAATCGCTCTAAAAGATAGACTCATCGAATTTACCATCGCTTGTGCAACATCAATGCCTTTGCTACGTTCCTCATGGAATCTATGCAAAAGAAAGATTGAATAATCCATTGAGACAGCAAGCTGGAGAATACTAGCTGCAGAGAAAGTAATCTGTGAAATCTCACCCTGAAATATATTTGTCCCCAAATTAATAATGATTGCTACACCAACTGCAAACAGAAAGATAAAGGGTTCTAAGTACGAGGTTGTTGACAGAAAGAGAATTATCAAAATCAGAACTACAGCCACTACTGTATAAATCGGAACTTCTTTTTGAATGCTGTCTAAAGTTGATTTAGAGCTTGCTGCACTGCCAGCAAGGAAGGCATTGTCATTGTTTTCAATTAGCTCGTAAATTTTTTCAATAGCTGAATGTGTTGAATTGGTATCGTTTCCTTCAGTAAACGTTATCGTTAAAAGTGCATTACCATCCTTATAAAACTCATCGAGGTATTCCTGCTCAATAAATTCTTCCGCCACCTTAACATCTACGAAATTATCAAGCCAGATAACCTCGTCAACTCCGGAAATAACTTCTATTTTCCCCTTAACCACAAGAACATCCGCAATATGCGCATCCTTCAAGAGCAGATTAGCCGTACCTCCTTGAGCAAATTCAGAGTCCAACATATCCATTCCTTGCTTCGAGTTCGCGTGGTCAGGCATATAAGAAGCATTATCGATGTTGATATCGACCATTAACATCAAGAAAAAGCAAATTATCGCTATAAGGATATAGAGTATAACAACGGTTTTTGGATGATTTACGATAACCTGACTTATTTTTTTAAACATGATACCTCCACAAAATATTTATAATTAGGTGCCTATATTATAAATTATTGTAATAGACCAAAGTCCATTAAACTTAATAGCATAACTATTAATGTATCACAAAGTGTAGTCTGTTGTCACAGCCTAAAGGCTGTTTTTCAACTATTTTAAATATAAATCATTTTTTCTTTCCTATCTATTTAAACTAGATAGATTGGATAATGTACTTTGTTTTGATATAATAAACTAAGACATAGGCGCTAAGATTAGAACATCCTAGATAAGGCGCACGAAGGGAGAGAACTATATGAAATTTACAATTGTTAATGATTTTCCAAACGAGTTCCTGAAAACACAAGAGGGACCTTTCATCTCGTTGTATCAACCGACACATCGACATAGCCCCGACAATCTTCAGGACCCTATTATGTACAAAAATCTAGTAAAAAAGGTCGAAGAATCTTTAAAAGAGGGTTACAGTAAACGTGAAATTGAACCCATAATGCAGCCATTTTATGAGTTAGCTGATAACAAGCCTTTCTGGCAACATGCACATGACGGCTTAGCGATTCTAGCCAATAAAGATGGTGGTATCATCTATCTTTTGCAACGGCCTGTTGCTGAATTAGCAGTTGTAGCTGATAGTTTCCATATCAAACCATTAATCCGAATCTTTCAGTCTGCAGACCGCTATCAAGTTCTAGGCTTAAACCGAAGTAAATTTACAATATATGAGGGTGATCGCTACGGATTATCCGAGATTCTTTTCGACGAAGATACACCAACCACAATTGAGGATATACTTGGTGATGAATATGACGAAAAATATTTAACAGCTGGAACCTATGCTGGACCAAGTGGTGTTGGAGTGTTTCACGGACATGGTGGAAAAAAAGAAAATCAGGCCAAAGTAGTTGAGAAATTCTTCCGTCAAGTTGACAGGTATGTTACTGAAGAAGTCTCCAAGCAATCTGGCTTACCATTATTTCTTGTGGCATTAGATGAGTACCATACAACATTCCAAACTATTAGCCGCAACCCTTATTTGCAGAAAAAACGAATCGATATTGACTATACCGCTTTAACCACAGACAAACTAAATGAGATTGTCTGGAAGGAGATGGAGCAAGTCTACTTAGCAAAAACAGATAAGCTAGTCGAATCCTTTCGTAGTGCACAAGCCAAATTGATGGCCAGTGACGATATCGCTCAAGTAGTGCGTGCGGCGTGGGAAAAACGAATTGACACAGTACTAATCGAGTCAGATCGAATTATCCCTGGTAAGATTGACTATGAGACAGGACACATGGTTGAGGGTGACCTTAATAATCCGGGTATTGACGATATACTAGATGATCTAGCTGAAAAAGTTATTCGCAATGGCGGTTCAGTTGTTGTCCTTCCTAAAGAGCGGATGCCAGCTACAACTGGTGTAGCAGCAACTTATAAATATTAAACTTTAGTAAGCTTTACTAATAAAAAAGAGCATCATAGGGATGCTCTTTTTCTATAATTATAATCTAAATTCTGTCAGTAGCCATTTCTTAATCTCTAAATCTTCTTCTTGCTCAAGTTGCAAACACTTGTCCAAGTTCGCAAGTTCGAGTCCAATGAGCAATTTTTGCCAACGACTGCTTAGCTGATGATCCATCGCATCTGAAAAAATCTGTGCCTGCAGTATTTTACCATGCTTAATATCTAGCGCAAGCTCGACCCCGCCCCAATTGAAGCGCCGTTTTAACTTCCGGGCATAGGCTGGCAAATCACCATAACGAAACTCCCATGCAGCATATTTCTCTTTCAATCTCGCAAGTTCTTCCTGCTCGAAATACGTTTCCACAAGTTCTTCGTACTCAGTTTTAACCCCTGCATACTCCCCAACAAAAGCACCTTTTAGCGCATCCACTAGGTCCTCTATTCTTAAATTGTCTGCAAGTTCCTTCACGTTAATAACGCGCGAACGAACCGATTTAATACCCTTAGCCCTTATCTTCTCGCTATTTACATTTAAATACTCGACCATCTTCGCAAAATCTGTGTTAACCAAAATTGTACCGTGATGAAGTGACCCATCCCCGCGGTGATAAAACGCGTTGCCGGATATTTTTTTGTCAGCTACCATAATGTCATTGCGTCCAGAGAACACAGCATTAATACCTAGTTTATTAAGCGCAGAAATAATGACACCGACCTGACGGTCGAAATCGTAATATTTTTTATGAGTAAGAAAGGTGAAATTTAGATTGCCAAGGTCGTGATAGACAGCACCGCCACCAGACATGCGGCGAGCTAATTTGCCACCCTCTTGCTCCAGTTTTTGTGTATTTACCTCGCTGAAGGGATTCTGATTGGCGCCAATGACCACAGTTCGTTCATTCTGCCATAGATAAAAAACCACCTGCTCTTCCCTAAGATGGTTTAAAAGGTACTCCTCATAGGCTAAATTCTGCCAAGGATTATTACTTTTAGATCGAAAGTAGCTTGCTTCTTCTTGTTTCATATATCCTCCACGAGTTGGCAGGCTTCAATATGAATGGTGACACTTGTATTCCCGATTTCTTCATCTAAATCTGCTTCAATCTCTTCGCTGAGCCCATGAGCCTCTCTTACTGTCAGATTTCCATCAACGCAGAGGTGAAAGTCAATATGTTTAGTAGGACCTGCTCTACGCGTACGGAGTTTATGTACGTCAATATAACGTCCTTGATACCTTTCTATAACTTCCATAATTTCCGCCTCTTCTTCATCACTCATCCTTTCATCCAATAAAGGACGGAAGGCCTTGACACTTAAGTGCCATGCTTCTCTTAAAATTATAAGTGCTACTATAATGGCAACTATCGAGTCAATGACATAGAGATTAGTCAATTTAATTATAACTAGACCTAAGGCAACACCAAGGGATGTGTAAACATCTGACTTGATATGTAAAGCGTTACCTTCAAGTGCTATCGAATCCTCTTCGCGAGCTACCTTATAAAGAATCTGGGAAACAACTAAGTTCACAGCCGCTGATATTAGCATTACAAGAATTGCAATGAGAGTAATATTGACTACAGACGGGTGAATAATATTCTGAACCGCTTCTTTTATAATCAGAATTGCTGCAACAAAAATTAACAAGGCTTCAGCAAAACCGGTAACGTTCTCAATTTTCCCATGCCCATATGGATGATCATCATCGGCAGGCTTGGACGAAAAGCGAACAGAGAAAAAAGCCATAAGAGATGCGATCAAGTCTACCCCTGAGTGAATTGCCTCAGAAATAATACTGACCGAACTAGTTACAATTCCCGTTATTCCTTTCATGATTATCAATGAAGTATTAGAAATAATTGATAACAATGCATATTTCATTTTTCGGTTAAAAACCATTCGCATCACCAATTCTGCCCTTCTTAAAACAATAGAAGTTTACGTAGTTCTTTAGTCTGTATTCTACTAACTGGAATCCTGCTTCCTTCCTTATCAGCAACTACAAGCGAATAGGTGCCGTGAAAAGACGGAGCTAGTTCTAGAACTTTATCGAGATTCACAATATAGCTACGATGTGTTCGGAAAAAAGTTCTAGGATTAAGCTTTTCTGCCAGCGCACTTAGTGTGTAGCGGCTGATCAATTTTTTGTCATAGGTTCTTATAAACACATAATTGTCCTCAGTATATACGAAAATAATTTCGTTTACATCCACCATCATTAGCTTTCCTTTGTGCTCGGCCGTTAAACGAGTAAGCCGCTCACCTTCTTGCAAGCCACCATTTTTCTCTACTGTGGATGCTAATTCTAATTCGCTACGCTTACCATAATCAGCAATAACACGCTCAATTGCTCGATCAAGCTTCTTCTGTTCAATCGGCTTAAGAATATAATCAACTACATCAACATCGAAGGCCTTTAAGGCATAATCTTCATGTGCTGTAACGTAAATTATGAGAGGTGAATTCTCCTCTTTTTTTATCTCCATGCCAATCTCAATTCCGTTGCTTGTTGGAAAACTAATATCAAGAAATACTAAGTGATAGTCGATAGCTTTAATCAGTTCAAGAGCCTCAGCAACACTTGCTGCCTCTCCGACCACCTCTATCTCCGGATACTTGTTTAAAAGAAAGCGCAATTCTTCACGTGCTGGATATTCATCATCTACAATCAGTGTTCTTATTCCCATTTCATCACCTGCTCATCAACCGTCGCTTGCGTGTAAGGTACCTTAAACCACGCTTTTGTTCCTTGAGGCTCTAGGTTCTCGATCCGCAGTCCATAATCAGTTCCATATAATATTTTTAATCGCTCATTTACATTAGAAATTCCTACACCACACCCCGTTCCATAGCGTGGCTCATAAATTTTTACGATATCTTCTTCGGAAATACCAACACCATTATCATCGACAGCGATTATTACCTCATCAGCAACCCTGTGTGCCGATATTTTAACGACACCGGACCCTTCCATTGGCAACACTCCATGCAGAATCGCATTATTAACTAGTGGTTGAATTGTAAAGACAGGAATATTACAATCCTTTGCCGCAGGGTCAATATCGAACAAAACGCGTATTTTCCCTATAAAACGCGCTTCTTCTATCACTACATAGTTATCAATATATTTAATTTCTTCACGTAATGAGATGAACCGCCCGCTGTTACCTAATAAATAGCGCAACAATGTTGAAAGGCGAACTAATAGAAAACGTGCGTATTCAGGGTCCTTAAGAATATACATGTTGACTGTATTTAAGGCATTAAATAGAAAATGCGGATTTACTTGTGCTTGTAATGCATCAAGTTGTGCCTCTGTTGTTAGCTGCGCTTGTCTCTCTAAATCGACCATTTCTAGCTGTGTACTAATTATCTGTGCTAAGCCTGCTGCCAGTCGATTAATATAATCCGGCAGCCCACCATCAACAGTCTCGTATAATTTTAATGTGCCGACAACCTCACCACGTTTAATTATTGGCATAATTATTGCTGATTCTAGCGGGCACTGACATTTCTTATCAAGGCAATTAAAGCCTTCCTTGCTACTTACAATCATACTCTCGCCTTGCTTAATTGCTGTTTTGGTTGCCGAAGTGACGATTGGTTTGCCAACCGGATGATTCTCGCAACCCTCTCCAATAAAAGCTAACACCTTTTCAGTATCGGTAATTGCCACGGCAGCTACTGCGCTAATCTCTTTCACAATCTGCGCAATATATAATGCCGACTCTTCAGTTAACCCCTCACTCAGAGAACTTCGTGCCTGGTCCGTTAGCAACAGGTTACTATCATAAATTAATCGTTTCATAGCTGACCTCCTTACATTTACCAATTATATCACCATTGACGGAAAATGTGCATAAAGCTCTGCTATTTACAATAAATAAACGCCGTTTACCTGGCAAAAACAACCATTCACCACAAATTTATTTTAAGCTAGAGAACTTCACTTTACAATAAGCATAAGCGCAAATCTTAGGAGGATATTTAAATGGTAAATGCACTTTCCAATTTAGTACGTAGCAAAAGTCAATCGCAACTCGAAGCGAGAACACCAGCAGCTAATCGGGGCCATCTGAGAACAGCTCCTGCGGAAATTGCAAAAGAGTGTCTGCTCGTCGATATTGATTTTGTTATTTTCGATTTGGAGACTACCGGTTTTAAGCCACATCAGGATGACCGCGTTATCTCTCTAGGTGCTGTCAAAATGCGCGGGTGTTCGGTTGATGAATCAAATAGCTATTATCAGCTCTTTAATCCTGAGCGGAACATACCCTCTATAATTACGCGTTTGACTGGGATTGACTATCAGATGGTTTCGGATGAGTCAACATTGCTAGAGCAATTGCCTGACTTTTTCGAGTGGGTGGGCGACAGTCTACTTGCAGCACATATTGCAAGCTTTGATCTTTCTTTCATTAATCAAACACTTACAGAAAGCGGTTACCGGCCATTAGCTCACCAGATTATTGATACACGGCAAGTTATCATTCGCTTATATCCGCAGTTAACTAACTGTTCGCTTGAAGAGATTTGTATTCAATTAGGAACCTCAGCCCATGGCCGACATAATGCCCTGGGAGACGCGATTATTGCTGGACGAATTCTGGAAGTCGCATTAAAAGAACTTAAAAATAGAAGAGTTCGAACTTTTGGCGACCTTGAACTATTCCTCGCCTAAATTCGACTCAGACCATATAAAGGTAGTTGAAAACTACAAAGACAAATAATGGAGGTGCAGTTATGTCAAAAAAGACAGAAAATTCAAAAAGATATTGGAGGAGCAACATTAGCTTAATCGCCATCTTGTTATTCATCTGGGCCCTGGTTTCATTCGGCATTGGAATCCTTTTTGCTGACGTCCTAAGTAAGGTACCTTTTTTTGGCGTTAACCTTTCCTTCTGGTTTGCCCAGCAAGGATCAATTTTCACTTTTGTGATTCTGCTACTAATCTATGCAATACGCATGGACCAATTGGACAAAAAATTTAATGTCGAAGAGATCACAGTAAAAGACAATAAGGAGGAATAGACTATGTCAGCTGAAGTTTTAACTATTGGATTAATCATACTCACCTTTGCGATTTACATAGTCGTTGGTTGGCTCGCGCGCGCAGTCGATACAAAAAACTTCTATGTAGCAGGTAGTAATGTACCAGCAATCGCTAACGGCGCTGCAATTGCAGCCGACTGGATGTCTGCAGCCTCCTTCCTTTCAATGGCAGGTCTCATCTCTTTTCTTGGATATGACGGCGCAATCTATCTCATGGGTTGGACGGGTGGCTATGTACTATTAACAATGTTACTTGCTCCTTATCTGCGGAAGTTTGGGCGATTCACCGTTCCTGATTTTATCGGGGATCGTTATTACTCCAACACAGCACGTGCAGTTGCAGCAATTGCAACAATTCTAATCTCTTTAACTTATGTTGCTGGTCAGATGCGTGGTGTAGGTATCGTTTTCAGCCGTTACCTACAGGTCGATATTGTATTAGGTGTAATTATCGGCGTTGCAATTGTTGGTGGATTCGCAATTATTGGTGGGATGAAAAGTATCACCTGGACACAGGTAGCACAATATTCGATTTTGATTCTTGCTTATCTTATCCCAGCTGTTGCTATATCAGCTCAGTTAACAGGTAGTCCTTTTCCACAATTTTCTTTCGCGGTATCAGATATAGCAGGACGTTTATCGGATATACAAGTAGAGCTTGGTATGAAAAACTATTTAGAACCTTTCCAGAATCTATCGAAGCTTAACGTCTTTCTGATTGTTGCAGCTTTGATGTTCGGAACAGCCGGCTTACCACATGTTATCTCTCGTTTCTACACGGCAAAAAGTGTTCGCGCTGCCCGCTGGTCTGGCGTATGGGCGATTATCTTTATTGCACTACTTTATACCTCAGCACCAGCGGTCGGAATGTTTGCTAAGTATAACCTGATTGAGAGCTTAAACGAACAACCGATTGAGCAGGTAATGCAAGTTGATTGGGTTGAAAAATGGGAGCATACTGGTTTGTTAAAGTTTGATGATAAAAACGGCGATGGTATTCTACAATTTTCTGGTGACCCTGCTGTTAACGAGGTTCACATCGATCCAGATATAATTGTTCTTTCAACACCTGAGGTGGCCAGTCTTGCGCCAATTGTAATTGCTCTAGTTGCCGCTGGTGGAGTTGCGGCAGCCCTGTCAACTGCCTCTGGACTAGTACTTTCAATGTCCAGCGCTATTTCACA
>CAZKBI010000027.1:0-9026 GCA_964551195.1 uncultured Caryophanales bacterium
GTCCCAGCAATAGATATTTCAGGCCTACAAGCGCTACAAGACCTTGTCTTACATCTACAAGGTAAGGGGACAACCGTCTTAATGACTAGTACTCAGCCAAAGGTGTTAACCAAACTACAGCGCGGCGGTGTAGTAGATTTAATTGGCAGTGAGCGTATTTTTACTAGTGCAGAATACGCAATTATCTACGCGAATAATTTGTATGCAGAGCAGCTTTTAAATCATAGTAAGTAGATACAGTATTAATAAATGTAGCGGATAGAAGGCATATATAATATATTGCATTATCTTACCGCCGCTACCGCGGTTACCATTGTATAGCCAGATTACGATCAGTGCAAAAAGTGCAAAACCTTGTGTTGACAACTCCACGACTTGACCAGCAATTTCAAAGGGAATAACTGCACTTTGCAGCCAGGCTACGTTAAAGATATATAAACTGATTAATTGTAGTAACCAAGAATAGCGCATTCCACGGAAAAGATAAAATATTATTACGGTCATCACACCGACCGCGCCGTAATCCGTCATCAATAATTCAGCAATCAATGGTAGTCCTACAGCGCCGACAGTCGCAATAGCCAAATTGGCACCTGAGCGATCACTTATATAGTTGTCCAACAACTTAATTGCGATGAGACCGAGTAATAAGGTAAATATTACGTTCTGGTGATAGGGGGCGATTAGCGAGCCACTGATCATCAAATCAAAGGGGATCTCAGATACAAATGCTAAAATCAGGAGTCTATACATATATTTATTAAGATTTGAGGTATGAAAAAATCCCTCGACAATCATAAATGCGAAAAGCGGAAAAGCCATTCTCCCGACCAAATGCAACCACAGAATGTCAGGATAAAATGTTGCCCATATATGGTCGAGCAACATAAAGAGTATTGCCAGTATTTTTAATAAATCTCGATTAATAAATCTCCACCTTGGCTGTGTTACACTCATAACTGTAGCTACTCCCCATATTCAATACTAGATATTATGATGAAAAATTTATCATTTCTGGCACTACCGTAATCTCAATTTCACTAGCATGTTCAATCTCACCATCAGCCGCAAGCTCAGTCATACCTTTTATCGCAATCTTGGTGCACTGCCTATATATTAAATGCTTGGCAAATTTACCAATCAACAAGCCTGTATCAGGGTCAAGATGAGTCCCATTCCTATAATCAACAATTAACTTGATGAAAGCAAGACGACTAATCTTCTTAATCATAATGACATCAAGTAGGCCATCACTCAGCAAGGCCAATGGTGCAGCTTTAAAACCACCACCATAATAGGAGCCATTAGCGACAACCACTGAAAGATACTCGCCATTAAAGTGCTCATCCTCTCCATTTGCCTTAGTCATCCTAACATCGTAACGTTCACCCATCCTTCGGAAAAACACTTCGGCGACTGCTAGAATATAGGAAAGACTACCACTAACCAGCGGAATCCCTTTATATTTGTGCATCTTTATTACTACTTTGCTGTCAAAGCCCGTATTAATCACGTTAACTGCATAGCGGTTATTATATCTCATTAAATCAATTTTAATCTTTCGCCCTTTTTCACTTAAATTCCTAATAAAATCATTTCCCGAACCAGTGGGAACCATCGATATCTGAGTGGTCGCATTCGTACCCGCTTTCATAACACCATTAATAACTTCATTTAGCGTCCCATCACCACCACAAACAACAAAAGAGATATCCTTATCCGCGAGACTCTGCTCGTAAGCGAATTTCTCTGCATCTCCTACACCTTTTGTGATGTAGCTATCAGAACCTTCAGGTCTACATTCCGCGAGCGTTAGCGCTTTTCCTTTACCTGCTGCTGGATTTAAAATACTAATAGTCTTAATAATAATCACTCCTGAATACTCTACGATTTTTCTTATTATAACACGAAAAGAGTGGTAGTGTCGCAGTATCCCTTTTTAATTATACTAACAACTTTTTAATATCCTCCACAGCTAAAGTTCCGCCTGCTGCTACAACTTTTTCGTCTATTACAAGCGCAGGTGTCCGCATAACACCATAGTCTACAATGTCATTGATGTTCTCTACCTTCTCGATTTTTGCATCAAGCTTGAGCTCTTCTAACGCTACTCTTACGTTGTTCTCTAACTTATTGCATGCCCGACAACCAGTCCCTAAAATTTTAATAACCATCCTTCTTCCTCCCTGTTTTTCTTGTTCTATTTTAAAGCTTATAAATACTTCTTCGCTGCACGGCTCTTTTCTACATCTGATTTTAAAGTTGAATAATCTCCAATATTCTCAACAATTTTCTGCAATATATCTACATATAACTTATCTTCAATGGTCAACGAATAAAATGTATACTGATCCTTCCGCTCATCTTGCACTAAACCCATATTTCTAAGTCTGGCTAGGTGTTTTGAGATGTTAGGCTGAGATATACCTGTTATACCAGTTAATTGACAGACGCATAATTCATTATGAAATAGAAGTACCATTATTCTAAGTCTCGTTTCATCTGAAAGTAATTTGAAATAATCAACTAATTGCTTCATTTCTTTCGCCTCCTCTATAACTTCTCTAACATCAAACTATATTTCCGAAAATCAATCCGGCAATAGTAGAAAAAATAACTACTAGTGAAATGTAGGCTACAGTTTTCTTGGTGCCGATAATGCTTCGAATTATTAGCATGCTTGGTAGCGATAAAGCTGGACCCGATAATAGTAATGCCAACGCTGGACCCTGCCCCATACCGGCACCCAATAGTCCTTGAATTATCGGAACCTCGGTTAGCGTTGCGAAATACATAAAAGCTCCAACTAGTGAAGCAAGGAAATTGGCCCCTAAGGAATTACCGCCAACTGAGTTAGCAATCCATGAAGACGGAATTATACCTTCTTCACCGCCAGGAACACCAAACAATAATCCAGAAATTAGAACCCCAATAAACAAGAGAGGCATTATTTGTAGTGCAAAGCCTAGTGTTTCATCCAACCATGTTTTTCTCTCGTCCTTTTTAAACCATTTTGTAGCGGCATAGAACACAACAAGTAGAAATCCGCCTGTGAGAACCCATTTAAGGTTGTAAACTATAGCTCCAATGCCTGCAGATGTTCCAGGCTTTCCCCAACTCGCAAAAATCAAAACAGCGATCATGGCAGCTAAAAAAATAATTGTCTGTCTAAGAGGTCTAGACTGTTCATCTTCCTCGAGATATAAACCGCCATTTTTTTCTTTCAGCCCATTAAGTCTTTCTTTTTCTTCTTTTCGAAAAAGCCATTGCATCGCTAAACCAATAACTACAGCAAAGACTATTGCCGCAATTACTCTTGCAAGCCCCAGCTCCCAGTCCAGTACCCTAGCAGTTATTGCAATAGCAGTTATGTTAATCGCTGGGCCCGAGAAGAGAAAGGCTATCGCCGGTCCTAGACCAGCACCTTTTCTATAAATACCAGCGAATAGTGGCAAAACAGTACAGGAACAGACAGCTAGAACGAATCCAGAAATAGATGCTACACTGTAGGAAATCCATTTCTTGGCCGTGGCTCCAAAATATTTCAATACAGAGTTCTGCGAAACAAATACAGCGATCGCACCCGCTATGAAAAATGCTGGGACTAAGCATAAAAGAACGTGCTCCCTTGCATAGTCCGTTAGCATAGTAAAGGCTGCCATAATAGACCCCGGCAAATTGAGACTATCAATTGGCATAAAATATGCTGCGAAAAAAACAACAATTATAATTGCAAGTTTCCTTTTGTCATTCATCATAGTTAACCACCCGGCTGATTTTTTTTCTGCTAAGATATTCCCACATGCCCATGCAGGCATATTAACATTCGCTATTTTATTTGTCAAGGCTTTTGTCGCATTTTTATATGATTTTTATAAACAGAAAAGGTTAGCTCCATTGCTAACCTTCTAAACCAGTGCCTATATAAGTTTTCCTTTTACTCAAATATCTTTTCTACAAGTAGGTGCGCTTACGTATTTCCGTTCTAATTGCATTTCCCTGGAAAATAAAAATGGCAGCAAGAAAAATTACACTAGCTACAATACTAATAACTGATGGATAGATTACCTCCACCCAACCTAGTAGTATGAAAAGCAATGGAACAATGCCAAATATACTATCAATCAAAGCGTAGGTGATGTAGTCATTGATACTGAGCTTCATTATTTTGGCAGTAATGTACATGATGATCATTGCCGATACAATAGTAATTGGAATTACATACTCTAATGACCAACCTCGCCACCCGATCCTCCAGTCCCAGAAAAGAGCCAGTAAAGAAAGGATTATTACTAGCCAAATTATCTTCTTCGGAATATGATATCTTTTCTGCACTATAATATATATACCAAGCCAAATACTAAGTACTCCAAATAAAAAGAAAACTGCCCAGTTTACAGCGGATGGGAATATGAGGTTTATAGCAAAACTTAAGGCAACAGCACTTATCGAGATAAAAATTAAAATCCGCATTGCTAGATGTCTCTCGTAGAAAGGTGGTATCACAGGAAATAACTCAGCGTACTCCTCTGTATTATCGCTTACTTGCAAAGGATTTCCACAGAGTATACAATTTTCTCGATTTTCACGAATATTCACTTGGCAATGCTCACAATATTTCATAATCTTTCCTCTTCTCATAAATTTGATGCCAGCTCAATTTCAATTCCTTTGCCAGTTAAAAATTGAAAAAAGGTTCGCTGTATCTCTGTACCTTCATAAGGCGATGTAAAACTGATTACAAGCCTATCCTTGTATGAACAGAGAGTAATTTGGGGCCTTCTAGCGTTAATACAAATGCTAAACTGTCTTATATATTTTTCAAGTCCAGGATCAATTGTAATTCTACCTATGTTGGAAATTGACGAAGTAAATCGACAATTATTAAATGCGTTTCCTACTTTTAATGATATATCTTTCACAGTCAATGGAATAATTCTTGCAAAAGGATTACTTTCTAAAGCCATAAATTTAGCCATCTTACTATCTACTGCTTCCTTTGTAAGATGTTCCTTAAAAGATTTATCCACACTTTTAATTATTTCATCAAAATCCGAACTATCTTTACTAAAATCATAGAAAATTTTCATTGTAGTAAAAAAGTTTCTTGCCGTAACCGATTGATAAATCTGACGTAAATTTATCGGTACAGAAAGAACTACTGGCCTATTTTTCCTTTTCTCTGGCATTTCACTATTTATCGAATAGAATAGTAGAGCGGTTAAAAAGACAGTTAAAGATGTTTTATATTCGCGTGAAACAGCAAGTATTGACTCAACAGACATTGAAGCCTCGATTAACTTAGTTCTGTTTTCATCGAGTCGGGTCCCCTTTATCTGATAAGCGTATGTATTTTTCTCTCGACCTTTAGACAGACCTTTCTTGTTCTTATAATAGGTTTTCTCGAAACCATCCGACATTTTCTGGCTAATAGAAGCCTGAAAATTTAGCTTAGGTCTACTATCTTGCAGCTCCTCTTTGTGCGCTAACATTAGATAGTGAAATACTAAGGTTTCAGCAAACCAGATCGCCCCAGCACCATCAGTTAAGGCATGAAATGTTTCAATATTTATCCTTTTGTTGTGGTAAATCACTCGAAACAAAAGGTTTCTACTATTCTTAAAATATAAAGGAGCGCAGAGTAGTTTCGACTCTTTCCCAACTAAAGGTTCGATATCGCTTTTTTCGAAGTAGTACCAGAAAACACCTCTTCTGAGAACCGATCTATATATTGGAAAACTATCGATAGTTAAATCCAGAGCTGACTGTAATGTTTCTGGATTAACATCCTCATAAAGCTCACAAGAAAGTCGATAGACCTTAGGATCTCTATTATTAGCTGTGGAAGGAAAAATCTTGGATGCATTATCTAGCTTTGTCCACTCAATCTTTTTGTTACGGCTCATTTTACTTCCTCTTTTCATCACCATTCAAGAATGAATTGATAACTTTATAGGTTTCTACTGTATGCGCATTAATTATCGGCAATGAGAAAAATCCATGCATAGCACCTGCTACTCTATATATTGTAACATCATTTCCAAACTCTTGTAATTTGCGTCCATAGGCTTCCCCTTCATCTCTTAAGGGATCATGCTCAGCTGTTATTATTAGAGTTTTGGGCTGGGATGACAGATCTTCTGCCATAATTGGTGCAACATATGGATTTAATTTATCCTCTTCTCTTTCCACATAAAGTTCAAGGTAATCCTGAATTCTCTGAGAAGTCATTATATAGTCGCAACACTTTTCTTGAACAGATGGGTAAGGTGAGTTCTCACTATGATCGTAATTAGTTGCTGGATAAATTAATATCTGCTTAGCAGGTATAAACTCGTTTCTATCTCTTCCCATCATTGATACAACAGCTGCCAAATTACCACCCGCGCTATCGCCAATTAAGGTGATATCTTCGGGATTATAATTCAGAAAATAGGGGTCACTAAAAATATCATAAGTTACACGATAACAATCTTCTACACCAGCAGGAAAGGGATTTTCCGGAGCTAGCCGGTAATCAACAGATATTACAATATGGTTTGTTTCATTAGCCATATGTGTGCAGACTCTTGTATAGGTATCAATATTTCCTGTAACCCAGCCGCCACCGTGAAAAAATACTAATATTTTAGAGCTTGTGCTTTCCTTAGGAAAAAAGGCACGTACAGGAATTTCACGATCTCCAACCATAATCTGGTGATCTAGAGTATTGTATAAAACCTTAGGAAGCGGATTAAGGGCATCAAGTACCTTGCGATGTTCCTTATAATTTTCCTTTATATCATATTTAGGTTTGGAAATAATTTTCGCAAGCGCTTTTTTTATTCTGTTCATTGTCATTCTCTCTTCCCAGAATCATTCTATATTGCAACAAATATAATCTTATACCAATTATATACTGATTTTGATTATAAAAGAACTTCCTTGTTGCTAAAGGTGTTAATTAACGAATAATATTCCTCTTAATCGTTTCTTTAAGAACAGGGACTACATTTGCTTCAAACCACGGGTTATTATTTTGCCAACGGAAATTCAATGGCGAGGGGTGCACTAGTGGAAAATATTCTGGTAGGTATTTATTGAAATTTCTAACAGTCTCCGTGAGATTTTTCTCTCTTCTACTACCGAGATAGTATCCTTGTGCGTAGGCACCTACCAACAAAGTCAATTCGATATAGGGCATCTCCTCCAGCAATAAGGGGTGCCACTTATCAGCAAAACCTGTTCGTGGCGGGGCATCACCAGATTCTCCTTTGCCAGGAAAGTAAAAATCCATGGGGAGGTGTGCAATCAAGTCTGACTCATAGAAAATTTCTCTTGATACCCCCATCCATTCCCGAAGCCGATCGCCGCTCAAGTCATTCCAGAAGAGTCTTGTCTCTTCAGCAACCCTGCCCGGCGCCTGACCAACAATAACTATGCGTGCCTTATTCGATATTTTGTATAGGGGCTCAATTCCTCGTTCAGTATAGGAGGCATTAAAGGGGTCAGCCATAATCGCTTTTTTGAGTTCCGCAAAATTGTCCACGTCGATTTTCCTTTCACAACAATTGTTGCCTAAACATATAGTTGTCCTGCTTATGAAGTAATTATTTCCTTCCCATAATTCTATTGAGAAGGTCCCTAAAGAATCTCGGAACTGCTCCATAGCTCTTGTCGAAAGCTGACGCGTTATTAGATTGATTACCTATTACTTTCACTTCTCGTAGTTCACCATCAACCTCGCTATAACTGTAAGTCGCCCTATTACTTCTTACGTTAAATATCGTACTATATCTCCTGATGCCAAATACATGCAGTAAATACTTAACACCGAAAAATACTGCGGCTATAATCAGAGCAATCAAAAGTAGAAATGCTAAGAAATAGAGAGCAAGAAAAAACAGTACTATGGAAACTAGAACCCATAATACACAGCCAAGTCCCGAACTAGTTTGATTACCTATTCTTCTAGCCATGATATTACCACCTTATATTCTGGCTGCCGCTAAAATCTTTTCAAATCAGTTAGCTGAAAGCTCCACTCTGGTGTTACAAGCTTTTCCTTATCTTTCAGTGAGTACCACGGACTTAATGATTCATCCACTGGATTTATTAGTAGCTGTGTCTCTTGAGCCGGCATATATGATTGGGCTAACAAAAACACCTTCTCATTATCAGCATTGATAGCAGCATCTACTACAATTATAGCGTGTCCCGGGCTTCCGCCTATGATGAAAATGTCACCCACTTCTAGGTCATTAACAGATATGGCCTTCAGTTCCTTCTCCAGAGAGAGCGTGCTTGCGTAGGCCATAACCATTTCCATGTATTTTCTAAAGGATTCGTAAGTGTTACTAGCTTCCACAGCTTTATAATAAGCAACATTATTACCTTCAACTTTTATTCGATAACCAGCCATCCATTTACTATATTCCGCCCTAAATCCCGAGACAAAATCAAATCCGATCTCGTCGTACAATCCCAGCGAAAATAGGTATTCCGCACGCAGCAGCATAATAGCATCCGCGCACTGATGCAAGTCTCGATTACCAATATCGACGCGGAAAACACTATCGTATACTCCGTTCTTGTTTTTTGTCCTTCCATCATAATAAAGGACCTTTTCACCATATGGCTTTAGTTCCTGCTGTCTGAGGAACTCGCTAAAGCTATCTTCCTCATATATAATTTTTTCATACCCTTCAGGAGCTGGGTATCTCTCGTCAACGGTCATGCCATTAGTGTTGATAGTGTATTTATTATCCTCTGCCTGCTCGATGCCATTATCAGGCTCTTCTCCAATGCTACACGATGTAAGCAGAAAGGGTATTATTAGTAGAAAAATTAGTCTTTTGATTTGCATATTTATTCTCTCTTTCTTCCTAAAGTATAAGTAATTAATTCAATGTGCGCTCATATAAATATACTATAATTTTACCACATAGTAAGCCCAGAACTATTCCAGCAATTATATCGCTCGGATAATGCAAAAATAGATATAATCTTGAAAATGCTATTGTCATTGCAAGAAGCCAAATCAATGG
>CAZKBI010000028.1:0-8713 GCA_964551195.1 uncultured Caryophanales bacterium
ATTGATTAGCTTTCGATAGATTTTAACTTCATCAGAAGAATAGGTCTTAGTATTTTTTATATATTCTTTATTTTTCTGCATATAATTACTCAGTAGTTTCTCTTCATCCTTTTTAAGATGGAAGACCTTGTTTCGACTAAGGTTCTGTCCAAGAAAAAGATAAAGGATGAAACCGACAATTGGCAGGAAGAAGAGAACCAATAACCAGGTTAAGGTTGTATTAACATCTTTTTTCTCGATAAAGATAATTGCTACTGCTAGGAGCATGTTCACAAAAGGAAAAAAGTTAAGTATAACTTCCGACCATGTCATAAATTCACCGACTTTTTATTATTTAGATGTGCTATGATTAAAGAAAATTATCTATAAGTTATTGCTAGGAGAGATTATGAAAAGATTCTGTGTTGTTGATGTTGAGACCACTGGCAGTAAGCCAGAAGAGGATGCCATTATCCAAATTGCTGCAGTCCTGCTTGAAGATTCTATAATAAAAAATGAGTTTTCGACATATGTATTTACAGATAAAAACATATCACGTTTTATCAAAGAGTTAACAGGAATTACTGATGAACATGTAGACACAGCACCACTTTCTGCTGAGGTAATGCCAGAGCTATTGCCGCTGTTGGAAGGTGCTTTTTTTGTTGCTCATAATGCTAGTTTCGATCTAAATTTTGTAAACCGTGCCCTAATTGATGCCGGTTATCGTGAAATAACTAATGATATAATTGATTCTATAATAATGTCCAAAATATTGCTACCTAGTTTGCAAAGCCATAAGCTAGATTATCTGACGCAAGAATTAGAGATCAAACATGTAAATCCACATAATGCTTTAGATGATGCCCTGGCGACCGCCGATTTATTAAGAAAAATGATTAATATTCTTGAAACTAAACCATTGACCTATTTACAGCAACTACAGAAGTTGCTTAGTATAAATGATTCGGGGTTGTTTAAATTAGTCGATAGTATTCTTAACAAAGCAATTATAAGTGGTAAAACTCAGCTAGTACCGGAGCAACATGTATATAACTACTTTACACTTAAAAACATTGCTTTGCGGGTAGATGACGAAAAGGCGAAAGACGAACAAGAGCTAGATTTTGATACTTTATTTAGTGATGACGGGTATTTAGCAAATGCTTTTCCTCAATATGAATATCGGGAAGGACAAGAAGAGATGGCCAGTGAGGTTAGAGCTGCTTTTTATGAGAATCGGCATCTAATGATTGAAGCTGGAACAGGAACAGGAAAAACACTAGCCTATCTTTTACCAGCTATCTACTGGGCATTAGAGGAAGCAGAACAGGTAGTGATATCTACCCATACGATAAACTTACAGGAACAGCTATATAAAAAGGATATTCCACTTTTAAAGGAGTCGATGGGGCTACCTTTTAAAGCTGCAATTCTAAAGGGAAGAAATAATTATTTATGCTTAAGAAAATTTGCTCTTAAATATCAAGAAACAGTCAGTCAACCTAAAAATACTGAAAATTCAATTATGTGGGAATCGTATCTAACAATTCCAGAGGAGACTGTCGAACTGGCACGATTCTTAACTTGGGTATCGGAGACCGAGACGGGCGACATTGAAGAGTTAAACCTATCGTTAGCGGGCAGGTATCTGTGGAACGAGATGAAAAGTGAAAGTGAAAGCTGTTTAAATCGTAAATGTCCTTGGTTTAAAAACTGCTACTATCACCGCGCTAAGAAACTGGCTCAGCAGGCAGATATTATAATTACAAATCACGCTCTTCTATTAACTAGTTTAAAAAATGAGCAACCAATTATACCTAATTTTAGAAAGCTAATTATTGATGAGGCACACCAGTTAGAGAATGTAGCAATTAATCATCTTGGCTACGAAGTAAGCCAATTACAAATCATGTATATTTTAAATAAATTACATCTGAGCGATAACAGTGGAATATTGGCTAGAGTTAGCAAAGAAATACAAATCAGAAATGAGACTAAGACAAATCAAGTTATCGTCGATATAAAGGAAATATCAACAGGTCTATTGCCAAAAATAATAAAGGAAATTGAGCAATATTTTACTTTGCTTGATCATTACCTAAGTACGTATATAAAAAGAAATGGAAGCAGCAGACGAGTTCTAAGGATGAAAGAGCAACACTATGCAAATGAACGGTGGAAACATGTTAATCTTTCAGCAGAAAATCTTTTGAGCCTTTTTAATGAGTTAATAAACTTTTTAGAAAGTGCTAATAAAGCAATAACTGATCTAATCCAAGAAGAAAATCTTTTAGCTGATTATGAAGGCAATTTGCAAGCTTTGGGCCAAGTGATTGCAAACATTGCTGACTGGAATGAACATAAAACAGCTGACAATGTGTACTGGATTGAGAGCAGACAAAAAGGTAAAAGGAATATACCATATTTGTTATCCGCACCAATTGAAATTGGAAAATACTTGCAGGAATCTTTAATCGGCAATTTAGATAGTGTAGTTATGACCTCAGCAACTTTGTCTGTCATGGATTCCTTTGAATTTATTAGCAATGATTTCGGATTTGAATTAGATGATGATGAATTAACCGCGATTATTCAACCATCACCATTTAATTACCAGAAGCAGGTAAGGGTCTATGTACCAGATGATGTACCGGCAATTAAAGATGTATCGGTTGATACCTACGTCGAATATATTTCGAAAAATATAGCGGAGGTTGCACTTTTGTTAGAGGGTAGGACGCTTGTTCTCTTTACATCACATGCGATGTTGCAGAAGTCGCACCGGTTTCTAGTTGATTATTTAAAGGATGATGAGATTAAGGTTCTGGGGCAGAATATTGACAGCAGTAGCCGTTCTAAACTAACAGAGACTTTTCTAGAAAATAGTAACACGATTCTTCTTGGCACAAATAGTTTCTGGGAGGGAGTAGATATTCCAGGAGAGAATCTAAGTGCGCTGTGTATAGTAAGATTACCCTTTATACCACCAGATGAGCCTGTCCAAGCGGCTAGAGAGGAGCGGCTTAAGGCAGCTGGGAAAAACTCTTTTACTAATCTTTCATTACCGCAGGCAATAATTAGATTTAAACAAGGCTTCGGCAGATTAATACGCACACATCAAGATCGTGGAGTGGTCATAATTTTTGATAATCGGATAATAACCACTTGGTACGGAAAGGCTTTTATTCAATCTTTACCGCAAATCGAGGTAGATTATATGTCGTCGCAGAATATACTAAGGGATATTGAAAGCTGGTTTTTTTAAAAGGTTACGCAAAATGCGTAACCTTTTATTTAAATAGCAAAGCCTTTCTAATATCTTTTAGTGAGCTACCTTTACCATAGAGTAACACGCCGCCCTTATAAACTTTCGCTGCAAAAATGCTACTGGCAATTATACTTATAACCATAATAACAACTGATACAACAATTTCAATTACATGGGGGTCGGTCATACCGATACGTAAGAACATGACCATCGGAGTAAAAAATGGTATATAGGAAAGCACCACAATTATCACGGAATCTGGGCTAGTCAGACCAAAAATTGAAATTATGAAAGCTGCTACCAAGATAAAATTTAAGATCCCAATTGTTTGTTGTAAATCTTCAATTCTACTTACTAATGATCCTAACATTGCAGCAAAGGTCGCATAGAATAGGGTACCTAAGATAAAGAATAATATACCATAAAAAATCACGTGCGTAGGTAAATCTGAGAAATCGATTGTGAGCGAGTCAAGCGTAAAGACTCCGCTGCTACCCCGCAATGTTAAGAAGCCAACTATAAGTATCAGAGTTATTTGAAGTACGCCTAAGAGTAAGACGCCGAGAATCTTGCCGAACATTTGCTTTACTGGGCTGACACTTGAGACAAGGATCTCCATCACTCGCGTACTTTTTTCTTTGGCAACCTCCATTGCAATCATATTCCCATACATTATCACTCCGAAATAAATAGCTATTAAAAGAATATAGACAATAATATAGGATATAGCGATTTCTGATTCGCTTTTAGCACCATCGCCTAAAGGCGTTTTTGTTAGTTGTAGAGGGGCGAACAAAGTTGCTACTTCCTCTTCAGTTAAATGAAGTTTTTCAGCACTATGCTGAAATTTAACAGCCGATAAAGCTTGTTCAAGATAAGAAATAAGTTCAGTATTTAGAATATTATCGGCCTTATATTCAGCGGTAAGGAATTCCTCAGCATTTGAATTAATTAAGACATAACCATAAATATCATCTTTATCGTAAGCAGTTCGCGCTGACTCTTCGTTCATAAAGTTTTCTAAAACAATATTTTGGTAAATCATCATCTCACTTTCTAACTGCTCATATATTTGTTGGGTCTCATCGATTATCCCAACAGTTCGTATATCCTCATCAACAAAATTAGCTAGTAAGGCGGGCAGATTCAGGATAAGAATTAATAAAAGTAAGGAGACAATTGTAGTTACAATGAATGATTTCTTTCTTAAATTTGTTAGAAAGGTATGCTTCAATACGATAAAAAATTTATTCATATTCTACACCTACCTTTTCAATAAAAATGTCATTGAGGGAAGGTTCCTCAAGCGAAAAATGTGTAATCTTTCCTCTCGCGACAACCTCTTGCAGAACTTTATCAGAAAAAGCCTCGTCCTGTAGATGAATTATAAACCTATCTGCTTTTTTAATGATTCCGGTAACTTCAACAAAATCATTTAAGAAATCAAGATCAACAGTTGTTTTGATATGGATATTTTTGTTGCCATATTCCCTTTTAATTTGATTTAGATTGCCCTCAAGAATTGCCTCTCCCTTATCTAATAGACAGAAACTCTCACATAATTCTTCAACATGCTCCATCCGATGGCTAGAGAACAAGATTGTCGTCCCTTGCCCTGCTAAATGTTTGACAGCGTTCTTCAACAATTCTACGTTTACGGGATCAAGTCCACTGAAGGGTTCGTCGAGTAAGAGTAGTTCAGGCGAGTGTTGCACAGCCGAGATAAACTGAATTTTCTGCTGGTTACCCTTAGACAATTCTTGCAAACGTCGATTACTATAGTTAGATATATGGAAACGATCTAACCAATAATCAATCTGCGAATTTGCAGCGGTTTTACTAATTCCCCGTAACTCTGCGAAGTAGATTAACTGTTGACGAACTGGTAATTCCGCATATAGCCCACGCTCTTCTGGTAAATAACCAACGCGATTACTATTAGCATAAGTGATTACCTCACCATTCCAGGTAACTCGACCATTGCTAGGTGAAAGTATACCAAGGATTAACCGAAACATTGTTGTCTTTCCAGCGCCATTTGCACCGAGGAAACCGTAAATTTGATTTTTTTCGATTTCTAGCGATAAGTCCTTAACAGCTATGTTATTACCAAAGCGCTTCGTAATATTTTTTATTGCTAAACTCATGATAAACACGTCCTTAAAGTTATGTTACAATATCAAGTATAGATGAATCACAATGTTTTGTGTATAGATATAATTAAATTATGTATAAAATTTTAATAAGGAGCGTTTGTTATGCGCACACAAGTTATTAATGCACAGATCATCACCCTTAATCCAGAAAACCAGATATTAGAAGCGGGTAGCCTTGTTTTTGAAGATGGTATTATCATCGAGGTTAACTCTGATAATGTTAGCCAAACAAACTGTGATCGAACAATTGATGCTCAGAATAAGCTTCTAATGCCAGGTCTAATTAATACCCATACACATTCCCCAATGACTTTACTGCGAGCTTACGCTGAAGACTTAGGCTTAGAAGATTGGCTTAACAAGGTGTTGCCTATTGAAACTGGGTTTTCTCAAGCAGATATTGCTCTAGGTAGTGAGTTAGCAATTATTGAAATGTTAAAAAATGGGATTACAACTTTCTCTGATCTTTATATTCAGATTGAAACAATCGCCAAACAAGTTGAAAAAAGTGGCATTCGTGCAGTCTTAGCGCGAAGTATAATTGAAGATCAAACCAGTCCAGCTTGTAGCAGGCAAAAACTGATTGAGTCTACAGATAATGTGCGTAACCTTCATGGTACAATAAATGGACGGATTACAACGACAATGGCACCGCATTCAATTTATACCTGTTCAAGAGAATTTCTGCTTCAAATCTTGATGGAGGCTAAGCAATTGGCAGTACCGCTACAAATTCATTTAGCGGAGTCGAGTGCAGAATATGCCTATTCAATCGAGAACTTTGGTCTTAGTCCTGTCCAATATCTGAATGAGATCGGTTATTTTGACCATGATATTCTGATTGCACATGCGGTTTATGTTGATGAAGAGGATATAAATATATTGGCAGAAAAAGGGGTTAAGATATCACATAACCCAACGAGTAATCTAAAACTCGGTAATGGGATTGCCCCGGTTTTTAGCTATCTAGATAAAGGTATAGTTGTAGGCTTAGGAACTGATGGTGCTGCTAGTAATAACAGTTTAAATATACTAGCAGAGATAAAGTTAGCAGCCTTACTACAGAAGGGTTTAAACCAAAATCCTACTCTAGTGAGCGCATTAGATGCATTGCGAATGGGCACAATAAGTGGTGCACAGGCATTATTTTTAGACGAAGAAATTGGCTCAATCGAGGTTGGTAAAAAAGCTGATTTTATTTTATTAGATTTAGCGGCGCCTCAGACTAAACCTGATTTCAATTTATACGCGAGCATAGTCTATTCGGCGTCGAATTCACAAGTTACCGATGTCTTTATTGATGGTCGAGAAATTGTGAAAAATAGGGAGATAATGACTATTGATGTCGAAAGAACTTTAAATGAGGTAACAAAGTTTCAAAACAAATTATATAATTAACGGAGATGATCTAATGGCAATTAAATTGCTCTCAACTGTAAAGATTAAAAATACACCTGATTTGTACAAAGTCGTCGATCAGTTAAATAAGACGCTAAAATATGATGATTTAATGTTTGGCTTAGCATATGATAGTGAGGAAGAAGATATGGTGATTTTCAGTATTTATAGCACTAAAGAGTAAATTCTACTGATAATCATAAAAATATAAGGGGGAATATAATTGCATTTGTCGAAACGCGCCTTAAAAATTGAACCATCACCAACGCTGGCAATTAATGCAAAAGCAAAGGAATTAAATGATAAAGGAGTTAATGTAATTAGTTTAAGTGCTGGCGAGCCTGACTTTAATACTGCAAATAATATTATTGAGGCTGCTTATCAGGCGATGCTAGATGGACAAACCAAATATACTGCAGCAAGTGGAATTTCTGAATTGAAGGAAGCGATTGTTAATAAATTAAAAGATGACAATGATCTAAATTATACAGTGCAGCAAATTATTATTACGAATGGTGCTAAGCATGCTCTTTATAATTACTTTCAGGTTGTTTGCAACCCAGGTGACGAGGTAATCATACCAACACCATATTGGGTCAGCTACCCAGAAATGGTTAAGTTAGCTGATGCTCTACCTATCTTTATTAAAGGGAGAGAAGAGAACCAATATAAGATCACGCCAGACCAACTTGAAGAGAGTATTACGGAAAAAACCAAGGCTTTGATTATTAATTCCCCAAGCAACCCAACAGGAGCGGTTTATGATCGTGCAGAATTAGCAGCACTCGCGGATGTGTGCAAAAAACATAATATTCTGATTATTTCTGATGAAATTTATGAGAAACTAATTTATAATGATGAGAAACATGTGAGCATCGCTAGTTTGACTGACGATACATATCAGCGAACGATTGTTGTCAATGGTTTATCTAAACCTTACGCAATGACTGGTTGGAGAATTGGCTACGCTGCTGGTGATCCGAAAATCATTAAGGCAATGTCCGATATTTCTAGTCATAGTACCTCTAACCCGGTTACCTTTGCTCAGTATGGAGCAATTGAAGCAATCACTGGACCGCAGGATGAACTAGAAAAAATGAAAAATGAATTCGAGTCGCGAAGAGATTATGTGATGTCGAGATTAGTAGAAATACCTGATATAAAGGTAATTAAGCCCGCAGGTGCGTTCTATGTATTTATAGACGTTACAGATATTATCAAGGGTAAATATCGTAATGCCGACGAATTTTCTGAGAAACTTCTGGAAGAGGAACTTGTGGCAGTTGTTCCAGGGTCAGCTTTCGGTGCAGAGAATTTCATTCGAGTCTCCTATGCAACCTCGCAAGAGCAATTAGAGATTGGCTTAAATCGCATTGAAAGCTTTATTCGCAGACTTATCGAAACAACCACTTAATCACGCGAATTTGGAGGAAACTATGTCTAATAATAATCAATTAATTATCGAGTATCTAAAAGCGGGATCGACGAGCATTCCTAATTTACTTTTAGATAATTATAAGAAAATAGGCATTAATGATGCTGAGTTTGTAGTAATAATTCATCTGCTATATTTCCAAAGCAGAGGTAATTATTTTCCTAGCACTATTTTGTTGGAGGAAAAAATGTCTTTATCCTGCGATAAAATCATGGAGACTTTACAAGGTTTGCTGCAGCGTGGTTTTTTATTTATAGAGGACGGATTAGAGGAAAAATCTGGTTTAATTTATGAAAGATATAATTTAGAACCAATTTTCATTAAGCTTTTTGCTCTCTTAGAACAGCAAGCAGATAAAAAAACGATTAAGATAAAGCAAGATAATAAAGAAGAGGCCACTACCAATATCTTTAAATCCTTCGAACAGGAATTTGGCAGAGCTTTATCGCCGATCGAGATTGAGTTAATTTCTAC
>CAZKBI010000029.1:0-1134 GCA_964551195.1 uncultured Caryophanales bacterium
ATTGGAAACTCACTGGTGTTGGGGGAAATGTTGATGAATCTGGTACGATAACAATTATGGAGCCTTCGCAGAGAACCTTAATTGCTAGTTATGATGGTTATAGTGCCTCCTTACCGCTTAGTATTGGTGATGGCGGCGTGACTGAAGAGGACCCTCTAGCCAAACGTGAAATCCGATTAGTCCTTGGTCAGAAAAAAGCAAAAATTGCTGAGCAGGAAATCAGTTTAGATCAGGCTCCACTTGTTAAGGACGGTCGCACCTATATTCCAATTCGTGCGGTAACAGAATTACTTGGTGCCTACGTTGAATGGATTAGTGAAGAACAAAAAGTCGACATTATCTATGATCTTAACATTTATCAGTTATGGCTTAATAAGCCAACAATTAATGCAGCCGGACTGCGCGACGCTATTGATGCAGCACCTTTTGTTACTAAGGGCCGCACCATGGTACCAGTTCGCGCCTTAAGTGAAAGCTTCGGACTGTATGTTGATTACAACAGCCAAGATCGTTCAATAACAATTAAAGAACGCTAATCAGCAACTGTTGGTGTAACAAAGAAAACAATTTGCGCTTAATCTACTGCGGCATATTGTCGCTTATGGTATAATTATGTCAATGATTTTACAAAAGGATGGGGGCTACATTATGAGTAAAAAATTTAAAATTATTTCTATTCTTCTTATAATTTGTTTAATCGGGGCAGCAACCGTTATTGCAGGTCCGGGATCAACTGATGATCCACTAGTTACTAAGAGCTATGTTGACGAAAAAATTCGTCAGGTTGCTGGCACAGGTGGTGGCGGTGGTGGAAGTTCTGAGATAGTTTCCATCGAACTTAAGTCTGGAGATATTCTGATAGCTGGTTCGGGCTCAGAATTTATTCTACGTAGTGGTAAAGCTACTGCTTACGGCGATGGTAGCAACGGAATTCCTAATCTAACAGGTGGGACAGATATTGCAATCGGTAGAACAATTCCAACTAATAGCCTATTAATTTTTCCACGTGACGATGGGCGCGGTATCAAAATAACTGCTGGACCGGCTTGGGTCATGATTCGAGGATCATATACAATAAAGTAAATATTAGTGGCGCTGCCCGTCTTATAGGCAGCGTTCTCAATATTAAACATG
>CAZKBI010000029.1:1234-3262 GCA_964551195.1 uncultured Caryophanales bacterium
TCGCTATGTTAGTTTCTCCCGTATACAACTTTCTCTAATGATTCAAGCCGCCGCAATAAATCATCTAGCGGTAAGCGTTCTTCAACTAGCTCGCGCATCGATGGCTTAGGAGCAGTAGCTGCTCGTGGACTAGCCTGACCAGTATTAGCCTGTAGCTCACGTCGCAGTGCACGATTCTCTTCAATCAGACGCGCGTAATCCTGAATAATTTTATCAAGAAACTCATTTACCTCAGCAACATTATATCCGCGAAAAGAGTTTTTAAACTCCTTTTCAAAAATATCTTCCGGTGTTAACATACTCTCGCCCCCTCTTAACATTTATCTTTTCTTAACTTTAGGATATCATATAATTAAGTTAGATAAAAGCAGATTTTCTATATTGACAATATGTGAAGATTATTCTAATATCAAGCGGTAAGTATTTAATAAAAGTGGAACGCATTATTGATGTGGTTCGCTTAGGAGGTATAAGATTGGCTGAAACAAAAAGGAATTTCCTATTCACTTCGGAATCAGTAACGGAGGGGCACCCTGACAAAATGTGTGACCAGATTTCTGACGCAATTCTTGACGCAATTATAGCTGAGGATCCCTTAGCGCGTGTGGCGGCAGAGACGTCGATTAGTACAGGGATGGTCCTTGTCGCTGGAGAAATATCGACAACCTGCTACGTAGATATTGCTAGAATAGTAAGGAATACCATCAAGGAGATTGGTTATACTCGAGGTAAGTATGGGTTTGATGCTGATACTTGTGCTGTTTTACTTTCAATAGATGAACAATCGCCCGATATTGCACAGGGTGTTGACCTGGGACTTGAGCAGCTTGGAGCAGGTGATCAGGGTCTAATGTTTGGTTACGCTTGTAATGAGACACCGGAATTAATGCCGCTAGCGATTGAGCTATCGCATCGTTTAGCACGCAGACTGGCTCTAGTTCGCAAAGAGAAGCAGCTCAGCTATCTGCGCCCAGATGGTAAGACGCAGGTTACAGTCGAGTATGTTGACGATCTGCCGAAACGGATTGATACCATTGTTATCTCAGCTCAGCATCATCCAGACGTAGCAATCGAGCAGCTGGCGAAAGATATTAAGGAGTATGTAATTAAGCCGATTATTCCGGCTGAACTACTAGATGAAGATACCAGAATATATATTAATCCAACAGGACGTTTTGTAATTGGTGGGCCACAAGGTGACGCCGGTTTAACAGGTCGCAAAATCATTGTCGATACCTACGGTGGCTATGCACGTCATGGTGGTGGTGCTTTCTCTGGTAAGGATCCAACAAAAGTTGACCGCTCAGCAGCCTATGGCGCTCGTTATGTCGCTAAACAACTCGTTGCCGCAGGGATTGCCGATAAATGTGAGCTACAGCTTGCCTATGCAATTGGTGTTACGCAGCCCGTTTCGATTGGAGTTAATACTTTTGGTTCAGGTAAACTTAGTGAAAGTAGAATCATCGAAATTATTAAGGAAGAATTTGATCTGAGTCCGGCTGGAATTATTAATGCACTTGGATTACGCCAACCGATTTATCAACAGGTGGCGGCGTATGGGCATTTTGGTCGAAGCGATTTAGATCTGCCTTGGGAGCGATTAGATAAAGTGGAAAAGATTAGCAAATATTTGTGAAATATTGTATAGTATGAGAAAGAGATAAGCTAAAATAGAAATGACGTCATGGGGGTACTTATTTATTGTAGGTAGCCCCTTTTATTATTACATAGATAACAATATAAAGAGATAAAGAGACAGGGGAAATTATAATGAAAGATCAACGACTGGCAAGAAGAAAAGCAATTAGTTTGACAATTTTTATGTTGGGTGCGTTAGTGCTTGCTATTTATGTTGCCCTTAATTATTGGCCCTCCTTAATGCCAGCTGATCTACTAATACTTCTAATCTATTTAGTCCTTCTCGTAATTCTGGAGAGTTTCCCGATTGCTATTGGGCGTACTGATATTACCTTTGGCTTCGCGCTTTCCTTCATAGCCTTTCTTCAATACGGACTAGTTGTGGAGATG
>CAZKBI010000029.1:3362-7225 GCA_964551195.1 uncultured Caryophanales bacterium
GATATTGACGTTCTGAATCTTTTTGCTTCACAGGCTGCATTGGCAATTAACAATGCGATGAATTACAAGGTGGTTGAGGAACGCAGTTTAATTGATGGACTGACGAAGCTGTATAACTATCGAGCTTTTATTGATATTCTATCGGAAACGCTGGCTGAGGCTGAGGCGAATAATACTCCGGTTGCATTACTAATGATCGATATTGACCACTTTAAAAAGATTAATGATACCTATGGGCATCAAGCTGGAAATCAGGTTTTAAGTGAGTTGTCGAAGTTGTTTGTCATTTTTACGCGAACTGGTGATGTTCTATCTCGTTTCGGTGGGGAAGAGTTTGCGATTATTATTCCGCAAGCAACAGAAGAACTTGCTTTTGAGATTGCCGAGAGGATTCGCAAAAAGGTAGAAGAGCATAATTTTGTGCTTACAGATACACTTGATGGGACTGCTGAAACGGTTAAGCTGACAGTTAGTATCGGTATAGCTACATATCCGGAACCAGCTGAAGCAGTTAATGATTTAATTATTTTTAGTGATCGTGCGCTTTATTATGGTGCTAAAAGAAAGGGTAGGAATAAGGTTGCAATCTATCGGCCTACTGACAAGGATGATTGGGCAGGTGGAGTCGGTGGTAGGAACGGGGTAAACAGCGATTAAATATGTTATTAGGTAAGAAATACGACGAGTGGTTGGTTAACGATTATCCGATTTTAGAGGGCAGGTTGCTCCTCTGGCAAGAGGTGCTTGGGTGTTTGCAATCACGCGATTATGTGGAGAATGAGATTAAAGGCTTGCTACGGCTGGCCTATTTAGAAGGAAAAATTGAGATTAAGAGTGCTGTAAGTACTGCTGGTAAGCGACTCCTTTGTGAGCGTTGCGGCGGTAGCGAGCAGATTATAATTCAGGAGTGCGCTAGTTGTCAGGAGCTGTGCGCAACCTGTGAAGCCTGTTTAAGTCAGGGGCGTGCAACTACATGTACGCCGCTTTTTTATTTTAAGGCTCTGAGCGCTGTGGGGAGTGAGAGTGCGAGAGTTGCTGTGAGTAAGGGTGCGCTAATGCCGACCATCAATTATTCACCTGAACAGAAGCGAGTAGTTACTAGCATTGAGCTCTTCATGCGTAGTGACAAGCACCAACTCTTTCTCCTCTGGGCGGTTACCGGTGCCGGCAAAACTGAGCTCTGCTATCCAGCAATTAGTTATGCTTTAGAACGTGGTAAGCGAGTTCTTTTTACAGCACCACGCAAGGATGTAATTCGCGAATTGGCGGTTCGTTTCAAACGCGACTTTCCTAGTGTAGCTATTTCCGCCCTATATGCTGATAGTCCGGATCGCGCGCAGGCCGCTCAATTTTACTTGGCAACATCACAGCAGACCATCCGTTTCTATAAGTATTTTGATTTAGTAATTATTGATGAACTCGATGCTTATCCCTATCATAACAATCCTCGGCTGCAAGGCTATGTTGAGCGCGCAAGCAAAGATGATGCCAAACAAATTATGATGACCGCAACCCCGCCTCGAGAATGGCAAGTGAAATTGGGTAGAACAGACAGTTTAATGCATGAGATCCTGCCTATGCGTTACCATCAGCAGCCTTTACCTCTCCCTCGCGTTATAATTACCAATAATTATTATCAGGTTATAGAGCAATTCCTAATCAAGTTAGAAAGGTGTAAAGGCAAGGGTTTAATCTTCGCACCAACGGTGAGCGCAGTTAAAAAATGGACACGACAGATAAACTTGTGGTTTTCAGGAAAATATTTTGTAGAAATAAAAGGGATTCACGCAGGTGATCGCGAATATAGTAAACAGGTGGATAAATTTAGGCAGGGTGAGTTGTCTTGTCTAGTAACAACGACAATTCTTGAACGCGGCGTAACCTTTGCTAATCTACACGTACTAGTTCTTGATGCCGGCGATAATATTTATGATGAATCTACACTTGTGCAGATTGCCGGTCGTGTTGGTCGCAATGCCGATTATCCAAAAGGCATGGTCTGGTTTGTTTCACCTTGGCGAACCAAGGCGCTCAAATATTCAGTCAAACAGGTTAGGAGGATGAATCAGCGCGCATGTTTAAAAAGTTCTTCCAGGCTTTAATTAGTCCGAAGCTGCGCTGTCCGAATTGCAATCTCTTGACTGATCGACTAACGAGAACCAGCCTCTGTAAAGCTTGCTACGATTTTCTAATCCAACCGCTCGCCCCTTACTGTTATCGTTGTCATAAGTCTTTTGCGACGGATCTCTATGCTAGCAGCTATGATGACGACAACAAGCCAATCTGCGCTGATTGCAGGCGACTGCTCTATCATTTTGTTAGTAAACAACGTAGTGCTATCATGTATAACCAGCATGCTCAGGAACTGATGAATCAATATAAGTTTCGTGGCAAACGTAGCTTAGCGAAACCGCTAACGCGCTTGCTCTACCTTACCTATCAAGAGCATTTCGCAAGTTATTCTCTTGACTTAATAACCTCCATTCCTCTCCATCCAACTCGTCTAATTGAACGTTCCTTTAATCAATCACAACTACTCGCTGTGGGCTTAAGTGAGTTGACGGGGCTTTCCTATGTAGCAACTTTAATCAAGGAGAAGGCGACAGCTAAGCAGAGTAAGCAGCAGCGGGCCGAAAGATTTCGCCAGACCGAGCATAGTTTCCGTCTGAGCAAGGCGGAAATTACGGGTAAGCGAATTCTTCTGATAGATGATATTTATACAACGGGAGCAACGGTCGAACAGGCGGCGATGGTCCTAATTGAGGCGGGAGGCGCAGCAGAAATTTGTGTGCTAACAGTAGCGCGGGCCTATGACCAGGAAGTTTTATAAAATAATAGTTGCAATTTATTTTGTGCAAGTATATAATCCTCCTTATACGAAAATATGTTTAATTATTCATTATAGTACTATAATTATACGAGGGGGAGTAAGAATGAAAAAGTTTAAAATATTATTTACAATATTAATAGCTGTTGCTTTAGTCTTTAGTTTAGCGGCGTGTAACGGTGAAGATGAGCCTAACGATAACAACGGCGAGGAACTTGATGATGAAGTTGTCTATTTAGTTGGCACAGATGCGGCCTATCCACCATTTGAAATGCTTGAGGGTGATGATGTTGTTGGTTTTGACATCGATATCATTAAAGCAGTAGCAGAGGCTGCTGGTATTAAGATTAATGTGGAGCATACTGGTTGGGATCCATTAATGAATGGTCTTGATAATGGTTCAGTTGATATTGGAATCTCAGCAATCACAATTAGAGCTGACCGTCAAGAACGTTATGATTTTTCTGAGCCATATTTTGAAGCTAACCAATTAATTATGGTTAAAAAGGGTTCAGGCGTTACAGAGCTTGCTGACTTAGAAGGCAAAAACATCGGTGTTCAAACTGCTACAACTGGTAACTTTGTAGTTGCCGATGCTTTTGGCAAAACATATAAAGGTATTAAAGGTTATGATGATCTACCGTCAGCAGTAGACGACTTATTACTTGGTCGTTTAGATGCAGTTGTGACTGATAATGCAGTTCTACAAGAATACCTCAAGGTTGTTGCTAAGGATGGTTATGAACTAATTAAGGATCCTGCTTTCGAAATTGAGAAATACGGAATTGCTGTATTAAAGGACAGAGATGATGGATTGCTTGAAAAGATTAATGAAGGCCTGAAAAAAATTAAAGCTGATGGCACCTACGATAAAATCTTCAATAAATATTTTGCTGAATAGTTCAATTTAAGCATAATATTAATTATTCAGAAACTTTAATAATAATGCGTAACAATCTATTATTGTTGCGCATTATTCTGTTATAATATAATTATAATATGCTAAGCAGTTAACGGAATATTTAAGGGAGAAAGA
>CAZKBI010000030.1:0-7203 GCA_964551195.1 uncultured Caryophanales bacterium
TTTATTACTTTAAAACGTTTTTTCCCTATCTCTCGACAGGGCTCGCTTGGCTTTTCATTACACTGTTTAGTTTTCAAAGAACAATTAAGGCAACATCAAATATGATACATTGTTTTTCAAAAAATATCAACTATTATTTGTAAAATACTTAATATTTTCAATAAATTTATCGGCTTACCTCTATTTGTTATTGAGCAAGTTCTTTCCAGAAGCTATCATCTTCAAAACCTCGCCGCCAAGCAGCAGATCCAGCCAAATTATATTTATCAATTAACTGCATTCGTTGTTTCATGGAAACTTGATCCTCTATCCAGATCCTGTATTTAACATCACCTTTGTCAAGCTCTGCGTAATTCAATTGCGTAGTGCTATCATAGGTGGGTGTAACCTTATTTTCTTCTAACCATTTAGTAGTTGCATCCATTGAGTATGTTTTTGATTTAGCCGTAGTTTTTCCATCCGCAGCGGTTGTTTCCTCCCACATTCGCGTATATAGCGGAACTCCCAAGATTATTTTGTCACTGGCAACCTCTTCTAATAATTTTACGATTCCTTTTTCCACCCAAGGGATTGAGGAAACCGGTCCTGCGACTGTACTCCCAGCTGGATACTGATCATAGCCCATAACAACCATATAATCAACAACCGCCCCCAAGCGTGTTCGATCGTAAAACATTGACCAATTTGCGCTCAAGGAATGAAAGGTTAAATCAAGTGATACTGTTCGCTTTTTCTCATGTAGTAATGGAGTTAGTTCACGAACAAATTGAACAAACAGGTCCTTATCCTTTAAATATATATTCTCGAAATCTAAATTTATTCCATCCAGTTCATATAGGTCAACGTAGCTTAATATCTGCTTAATAACTTTGTTACGGAGCTTTGAGTCAGATAGCATCTTATTAGTTAAATCCGGATCAAAGCTATTTGAAAAGAGTCCCCAGACTTGATACCCACGTTTATGCGCCCAGTCAACATAACTTTTATCGGCAATATTTGCTACCAGCCCATCTTCTTTCAAACTAAACCAAGTAGGCGATACAACCTGTACACCCTCTAGACTACCTATTTTGCTAATGTCCGTTCTTGCATGTTGGTTAACGTATTCCCAGACTAACTTAATTGGTTCACCAATTGGATTCCAGGGCGCATAGGCGCTTTTCTCAATTTCTTTTAAATTAACGCCGGTAATCTTTACATCTTTCTTATTGGCATAACCAATTAGACCATCCCTTGTTTCCACCCAATACCAGCCATCTACTTCCCGCATTATATTAAGCTTAGTGTCAGCCTCAACAAGACCATAACTTGGTAAATTATAGCTAGTCCCCTCGCGCAATTTAAATGCATCTATCGCTATGCCTTCCAGTAGCGGGAGACTTAAATCATGCACTAGGAAAATTGCATCTTCTTCAACATATTGAATGTCAAGCTCATAAAAATCCGCCAAGGGATCAACCGCTAAAAAGAGGTCATTATTTACCTTCCTCACAGGGTAAGTAAAGTTATAGGGCTCCAAATTTAACATACCCTCATAATCTCCTTGTGGTAGATGAAAAACGTCCTTATGTGTTGTTATAATTACGTAACCTGATGGATCATCTCGCTCAATTTCCGGATCGACATATTCCTTAACAAAATCATAGGGCAAATACAGAATCCCTTCATCTATATAACCTGTCTGCTCAACTAGCCCTCCCATATGATAGATTCTTATTTCCGAGGAGGGATTAATCTTCGCTTGCTGAAAAAATGGCAGGTAGAAATAAAGCAAGGCCCCTGCAGCTACCAAAATCGACAACACAAATATGAGCACAAGCAGAATGCTTGTTTTACTTTTTTTCCTAGTTCTCTGTAGATTAGTCCTTCTACTCATCATTTAACCCCCAACAATTAGAGTATATATCTTAAATCTTTAGCCTATCCCTAAATAAAATTTTCTCCCTCTTTACAATAGGGCAAAAGGCCGCAGTTCATGCAATTGGGTTTGCGCGCAAAACAAACACGCCGCCCATGCCAGATTAGACGATGATGCGTACTAATCCATTTTTCCTCTGGAAGCCGCTCCATTAACTGTTCCTCGGTCTCCCGCACATCTTTAGCTTCCGTTAAGCCTATTCGGTTAGCCACTCGGAAAACGTGCGTATCAACAGCAATCGCTGGCACACCAAATGCAGTACTAAGCACTACATTTGCTGTTTTGCGCCCCACACCGGGTAACGATTCCAAATCAGCTCGAGACTGCGGCACCACTCCAGCATACTTTTCTACGATAATTTGTGCAGTCTCGATAATATTTTTACTTTTTGTGCGGAAGAGTCCAATCTGCCTTATTTCAGACTCCAACTCGCTGTTTGACAACTTAGCAAACTGCTCCGGCCTATTGTATTTGCGGAAGAGTACTGTGGTAACCTCATTAACCTTTTTGTCCGTTGCCTGTGCAGAAAGAATGGTTGCTACCAACAACTCAAAATCTGTTTGATGATTGAGTTCACATTTTGCATCTGGATACATCTTATCAAGGATTCCAAGGATCTTCGCTAGGTCCGGTTGAGCCCTAGTCTCCTTTTCCGATCTCATAAATACCACCCGATTCTTAAGTCTGTATTTATTATTATAACGGTTTTAGGAAAAATTGCACTAAGGAGCGGGCAATGATTATATTTAGAAGTAAAAAATGTTATAATAAAGGAAATATCGTTTCTGAGGAAAATAAATGACTAAAAAAATTCTAAAAAATCAAATAGATAGAACAATAAACCTTTCATCTCAAGATATTGAGGACTATTGGCAAGAGGCTCTTCGTGATAACAAGCTCGCTTACGAGATTTTAAAAGAGCATTATATGAAGCGCTTAGAAAAAATCAGATTATTATATGTCGATTTTACTGATGATTATTTTGGCCAATTGGTTGAACTTTCAGTTGATAAGGCCCTAGAAAGAGGTATCAGGTTTCGCGTAGAAAACTTCGAACCTTATATGTTCTATGCAAGCCAGACCTATTTTAAATATAACGCACTGGGTAATGACCAGGCACAATCCCTAAACATTCCTCTAGACTTAATAAAAGCCTTCGCTAAACTTGAAGAAGTTTATCAGCTTGTGCCGCAACTTACTAAAGTCGACGAACAGAGGCAGATTGATCTGATCTCATATAGTTTCGAGTATCCGATTTTTTCAACCCGCTTACTTTTTTATAGCTTTAAAAAGTTGACAGAGAATACGCTACGCCAACTGGACATTGACCTATGCGTAGCCCTCCTACCTGCACCGCAGCGCTTAGAATGGGAGATTCTCTATGTCAAGGATGCCGAGCAGATCAAAGATAGCATTGAGAAAGAGCTTGCAGCTGAATATATTAAAAAGGAGTAATATAATGATTACTGATTACCATGTACATTTAGAAACGGGTCCCTACGCCATGGAGTGGGTGAATGAATACCTAGAAAAGGCTAAGAAAAAAGGCATCACTGACCTTGGTTTTTCTGAGCATGCTTATCGCTTTAAACAGACCCAACATTTATTATATAATTCGTGGATTGCTAAGCGACAAACGGAGGACCTTGATGAATATGTTAGCCTGATTGAAAAAGCCAAAAGTAAAGGTTTACCGGTCAAACTAGGCATTGAATTAGATTATACTCCTGGTAAAGAATCAGAATTAGCAAAGTTTATTGATAACTATCCCTGGGATTATGTTATCGGCTCTGTCCATTGGCTAGGTGATTGGGGGTTTGACCTTCAGGAAATGATTGCTGGTTGGGATGAGCGCCCTGTTATTGAAATCTATGAAGACTACTTTGCAATCATTGAACAAATGCTTGAATCACGGCTTTTCGATATCCTTGGACATCTTGATGTGATTAAGGTTTATGGTCACAAGCCAGAAGCTTCTGAACAGAAGCGCCTGCTAGCATTGTACAATAGCGTTGCTGACAAAATAGACAAAAGTGGAATCGTCGTTGAGATGAGCACAGCAGGTCTGCGAAAACCAGTAAGAGAGCTCTATCCTGCGCCGGAACTAATGAAGCAACTAGTCGCACGTAAGATACCGATGATGATAAATTCAGATGCACACCATCCCAGTCAGGTTGGCGAATTCTACGAGCAAGGTCTTGCTTATCTAGAAGATTATGGCGTTAATCAGACTACAATTTTCACTAAGCGCAAGCCTTCAATCGTTAATCTCGGTTAAATAATACCTAAACTGAAAAAATATTTAACTTAAAAAATAAAGGTCAGCCTCCCTAGAGAAGCTGACCCTTTGTCGATAGTTTAAAAAATTATGGCTTAAAGCTCTACTTGATAAATATTTGATACACCTTTAAGTTCTTTAATCTCCTCAAGAACACTCTCATCAGCAAGATTATCAATCATCAAGAAAGCAACTGCCTTGCCGCCTACTTCATTACGACCAACCTGCATTGTTGCAATATTTATTCCCGCTTCACCAAGTACCTTACCAATATCGCCAATAATTCCTGGTTGGTCCGTATGCTCCATCATTAACAGATTGCC
Organism: uncultured Caryophanales bacterium; assembly: GCA_964551195.1. Lineage (GTDB taxonomy): Bacteria > Bacillota > Bacilli > Tepidibacillales > Tepidibacillaceae > CAYZPB01. Next base: position 4,520 of record CAZKBI010000030.1, read on the forward strand.
CGTTAATTTAAAGTCAACAGTGAAACCATCAACATTAACAATTCGAGGTCCGTAGCCATTAAGAATTGTACCTGAGACTTCTTTCTCTTCTTTTGCTGTCTTAACTTTAACTGTAATTAAGTTGGTATAACCTTTAGATTTTGAACTACGACTATCAATATATTCAATGCCACGCCCTTTAGCAAGTGTTGGTGCGTTAACATCATTAACCATACCAGCAGAACCAATGTGTTCAGAAAGTATACCCTTTAGAACAGTTCTTGTTAAAGTATCAACCTCTTTATCTACAATGTCGCCAGCATAAATAATCTCTATCCGCTCAATAGCTGCAGTCAAGGTGTTGGTAATTAGTTTACCTAACTTCTCAGCAAGCTCTAAATATGGTTGAACGTGTGCCAGAATATCGGCTGGAATTGAAGGTAAATTAATCGCATTTTTAAAGGGAACACCTTTTAAGAAGTTGTAAGCTTCTGCCGCAACGTCAATCGCAACATTAAGCTGTGCCTCCGCAGTTGATGCACCTAGGTGAGGAGTTGAAATAACCTTAGGATGATTAACTAATGCATTATCTGCTGCTGGCGGTTCCTCTTCATATACGTCAATTGCCGCAGCCGCAACAATACCATCCTCAATCGCTTTAAGTAAGGCTTCCTCTCTAATAACACCACCACGCGCACAGTTAACAATGCGCATTCCTTTTTTCATTACCGCGAACTCTTCATCATCAATGATATATTTAGTATCCTTGGTCAAAGGTGTGTGTATCGTTATAAAATCAGCGTTTTTTACAACATCTTCAACAGTCCCAGTCTTGATACCAAGTTGTTTAGCTCTTTCCTCAGTAACAAATGGGTCATAGCCAATAACATCCATATTAAAAGCCTTGGCTCTAGAAATGACTTCAGAACCAATTCTGCCTAAGCCGATAACCCCTAATACTTTATTATTTAGCTCAACACCTACATATTTTTTGCGATTCCAATCACCATTCTTTAAGTCCTTGTCTGCCTGAGGAATCCATCTTGCCATACTAGCAAGCATTGCAAAACTATGCTCTGCTGTTGAGATTGTATTGCCGTCTGGTGCATTAATTACTACAACCCCAAGCTCAGTCGCAGCCTTAATATCAATGTTGTCCACGCCAACTCCAGCTCGACCAATTACCTTTAGGTTTCTAGCAGCAGCTATTACGTCACGTGAAACAGTTGTTTGGCTTCTAACAAGTAGCCCATCATATTCACCAATAACAGCTAACAAATCTTCCTTTGTTAAATCTGTTTTAATATCTAGTTGAACGTCCTTTGCTTCCATTAACGTTTTTAGTCCAATATCAGAGATCGGATCACTTACTAAAATTTTATACATTACCAAAAACCCCCGTTTTATTTTTTTATATTATTAAATCCATTACACATTTAGAATGTAAAAAACCTTTTCACCCAACAACGGATAAACCCATCAGTATAGGGACGAAAAGATATCACTGCATACCTGTAGAACATATAAAACTTAGTCATAATTTATCATTTGCAGCCCCTAGTGTCAAGCAAGCAAAAGGTCTTCCATCTGCTCCAGAATATCAGCAAAAACTGCTAAAGCATCCTGAATCGGTTGAGGACTATTCATATCTACACCCGCAGCTTTAAGCAAATCAATTGGGTAATCAGAACCCCCAGATTTTAGAAAACCTAGGTAACGTTCAACCGCTGGTTGCCCCTCCTCTAGTATCTGCTTAGCAAGACTAATTGCCGCGGAAAAGCCGGTTGCATATTTATATACATAAAAATTCATATAAAAGTGAGGAATACGAGCCCATTCAATATCAATCTGCGAATCGATTATGATATCTGGACCATAATATTTTAGATTTAGATCGCGGTAAGCAGCACTTAATTCCACAGCTGTCATTGCCTCACCAGCCTCTGCTCGCGCATGAATAATCTGCTCAAACTCAGCGAACATAGTCTGGCGATATAGGGTCGCGCGAAACTGCTCGAGATAATGATTGAGGTAGTATAAGCGCTCCTTTTTGTCGGTTGTTGTTTCTAGTAGATAGGCCATTAAGAGAGCCTCATTTAAGGTAGAAGCAACCTCAGCAACAAATATTGTATAATCTGCATAAACCTGTGGCTGGTTCTGGTTAGAGTAGTATGAGTGCATCGAATGTCCGAGCTCATGAGCCAGAGTAAATAGGTCATTAACCTTATCCTGATAATTCATCAGAATATAGGGACTGGTCGCATAGGTGCCCCAGGAAAAAGCACCAGTCGTCTTACCTTCATTCTCGTAAACGTCAACCCAGCGCGAATGAATACCACGCATCATATCGGTTAAATATTCCTCGCCAAGCGGTTCTAGGGCTGTTTGTAGCTTGGTAAGGGCCTCTTGGTAGCTTACCTTTAACTCAACTTCATCAATCAGCGGTGTATATAGATCATACATATGTATCTCATCTAATTGTAATACTTTCTGTCTTAGGGCAACATAACGATGTAGTAAAGGCAGTTGCTCATTAACCGTATCGATCAATTGATTATAGACTGTCAGCGGCACATTGTCCGGGAAAAGCGAAGCCTCGATTGCTGATGGGTAATTTTTGACCCGTGCGTAGAAAATATTCTTTTTTACCTCATGATTTAAGGTGGTCGCAAAGGTATTGATTAGCCCTTGGTAACTACTGTAAA
>CAZKBI010000031.1:0-3056 GCA_964551195.1 uncultured Caryophanales bacterium
ATATTATATCGCTTTTTCGAACAATATTACATATATAGATGTGAACAAATGTTGAAAACAATAAGAACTGAATATGCTGATCTATAAAGTTCATTTCAACAATTGTAGAATACAATCTAAATTGCAGAATGTAAAGAGTATGAGTGTTTACGCAGGCTTAATTTATCAGATTGTCATATTGGTTGATACCTGATATAATTATAACAAAATGGAGGTGCTAATTATGACTAGTTACGAAGAGAGGGATCTTGGGACGATTAAAATCGCACCCGAGGCACTGGAAACAATCACCAAGATAGCTGTTTTGGAGGTTGAAGGCGTAAGCGATATAAGCACGAGCTTTTTTGGTAGAGGCAAGGAGGCAACGCAAGGTATCAAGATTACATTTGAAGATGAAGACGCTACTATCGATCTATCTGTAAACATAAAGTATGGTTATTCTTTGCCCAAAATTGCTGATGAGATCCAAACAAAGGTTAAAGACAGTGTGGAGCACATGACAGGCGTGAATATAGTAGCAGTAAATGTTTTCTTTAGCAATATTGAAGTAAGTAAGTAGTTAGTGACGGCCTAATTTAGGAGGCAAATATAATGGGAATTCTTTTACGTATAGTTCTATTCGTATTTAGTATAGCTACTGCGACTATTGGTGTCTTAGCAATACTAGGTGGCTTGCGAATACTTCACGAAGGTTATTTAAGGACATGGGTAGATTTGCTCTATGAGCAGAGTGATTACCGCATCATCGTAATTATTGTTGGCCTATTGCTAGTAGTTGCTAGCGTCTATTTACTCTATCGCAGTATTTATGTGAAAAGAAAAGAAATACCAGCCAAGTATTTTGTTGTTGAGACTGAGTCGGGACAGGTGCGCATATCTATCGATGCAATTGAAGGAATTGCACTAAATTCGGTTAAATCAGTTGTTGGTATTAAAGAACCTAAGATTATAGCCGAATTGAACGAAAATCAACAAGCGGTAGTTAAGCTATCTGCTTTAGTTAGTGGGGATCGCCCAATACCTGAGTTGTCAGAAGAACTACAAATGATTATCAAGCAAGAAGTTGAGGAGACCGTTGGTATACAACTAGCGAATGTTGAAATTGCAATTTCCAATCTAGCTACTATTAATAAGTAATTTATTTCATTTAGGATGGGAGCAGATAAAATGCGAAACAGTTTTTTTCATAATCATCCGGGTATAGTGATCGGTGCTTTGGTAGGTTTATTTATTGGGCTGATCTTTTTGGTATTTGATTTTTGGAAGATGCTGATTTTTGTTGTGATTATTGCCATAGGAGTCTTTATTGGATTCCTGCTTGATGGTGACGGTCGGATTAGAGAGCAACTTAGTCGGCTTAACCGGAGAGATAACGATAGTTGATGAAATACTAGGTCAATTTGCAGAAGGTGATTTTATTTCTGTTTAAATTATATAAATAATTAGGCTACCATCGTGGTAGCCTAATTTGTTACTTATAACGTTTTATAGTATAATTTGAATCTAACTAATAGCAAAAATCTAATTTGTAAGGAGTAATTTGGTGAAGAGAAGAGAGCTAAGAGCGTTAATTATGCAAGCCCTATTTCAGGCTGATTTTACCGGTGTCGAGCTTGATTCAGCTATCGATTATTTGTGTTTAGATAGAAAATTAGGTGAGAAAGAGCTAGATTTTGTTGAACGGATTGTTTATGGCACCGTTGAGAATCTAGGGACAATCGACGAAGAACTGGCAGAGCATCTAATTGATTGGTCAATTGACCGCTTACCGCGTGTAGATCGCTCAGTTCTCCGTAGTGCTTTATATGAATTAATCTATCAGCAGGAGACCTCATATAAGGTTGTTATTAATGAAGCGGTGGAGATTGCAAAGGAGTATGGTGGTGACGAATCAGCCAGTTACATTAATGGTGTTCTAGCTTCCTTTATAGCAAAACAAAATAGTGGGACGGATGCCTAGTGGAGGAAATGGAAGTAAGGAATAAAGAAAAGTTGTTCATGGGAATAGATACGAGTAATTATACGACCTCAATCTCGCTGGTTGATACGGAACGTAAGCCCGTTTATGAAGCCCGTAGATTGCTACAGGTCGATGAAGGCAAAAGAGGGCTTCAACAGTCGGCGGCATTTTTCCAACATATTAAGACACTACCCGAGCTATTTGAAGGGCTAGCTGCTGATGTGAAGGGGCGGCTCGCAGCAGTTGCGGTAAGTAGTCGACCACGACCGGTTGCTGGTTCCTATATGCCAGTTTTTCAAGCAGGGACATCGGTAGCCGAGATGATTTCTCACTTATATTGGATTCCACTTTATTATACGACCCACCAAGAGGGACACCTTGCCGCAGGAATAAACTCGTTAAAGAGTCCGTTCAATCATCAATCTTTCATCGCAGTTCACCTATCTGGCGGCACAACTGAGATCCTCAATGTCACACAAAACGGCGCAGATTACACAATTTCAATTGTCGGTGGAACATTAGATCTGCAGGTTGGACAATTGCTTGATCGGCTTGGTCTTGCTCTGGGCATGACCTTTCCCGCGGGTGCAGAACTTGAAATAATTGCTCGCGAGTCGATAGGTCCTATACCTAAGCTATCGGTTAATTTAGTGGACACATTTTTCAATCTGTCTGGTGCGGAGACTGAGGCGAAGCGTTTGCTAACTGCGGGCGCTAGTCCAGCGCTTCTTGCGCGGGCGGCGGAGGACGTAATTGTCCGCTCACTTGCTGGCGCCTTGGTAAATTTGCTTAAGATTAGGGATACGCAGGCTATTCTATTTGTTGGCGGAGTTGCACAGAACAAATATTTTCAGGCAGAGATAGGTAAGCGATTGAGTCATTATGAGTTGGAACTATTTTTTGCGAAGAGCCAATATAGTGGAGATAATGCTTACGGCGTTGCAAATATTGCCTTAGATAATTATTTAATAAACTATAGATAGAAAGGACGTTTGAAGATGACGGCAAAGATTATAAGTGGTAAAGAGCTAGCAACCAGAATTAAAAACGAGTTAAGAGACGAGGTTACTGAGTTAGCCAAAGTTGGGATTAAACC
>CAZKBI010000031.1:3156-6332 GCA_964551195.1 uncultured Caryophanales bacterium
AATGCGATTGATCCGATTAAGGATGTCGACGGTTTTCATCCAATCAATGTTGGTAAACTAATGATTGGCGATGTGGGCTATCTTCCATGTACTCCCTACGGCATTATTGAATTAATTAAATCAACAGGGATAGATATTACAGGCAAAAACGCAGTCATCATCGGTCGTAGCAATATTGTGGGGAAACCGCTGGCGATTCTACTTTTGCAGGAAAATGCAACTGTGACAGTAGCTCACTCGCGTACTGTTAATTTAAAGGAGATTGCCAAAGGTGCTGATATTCTAATCTCAGCAATCGGGCAACCGGAGATGATTACCGAAGACTATGTTGGTGAGGGCGCTATAGTCATTGATGTCGGCACCAATCGTAATGCTGAGGGTAAATATGTTGGTGATTGTGATTTTGATTCAGTTTCTAAGGTAGCTGGCTATATTACGCCAGTCCCTGGTGGTGTTGGGCCAATGACAATTACGATGTTGATGAAAAACACAGTTGAAGCAGCAAAAAGGATGAATAAATAGATTAAAATAAATGCAATGGATGGTGTGAAATGATGCAACCACAGAGTGATATTATCTCGGTTGGCGAATTAAATGCTTATATTAAAAGTAAATTTGCCAGCGATGGTTTACTTAGTAATCTGTGGATTCGTGGTGAGATTTCCAATTTCGTTCATCATTCCAGTGGCCATATGTACTTCACGCTCAAAGACGACGCAAGCCGGATTAAGGGTGTAATGTTCATGAGCAATGCTCGGACACTGACTTTTGAGCCACTAAATGGTATGAAGGTCATCGCGCGGGGTTATGTTTCGGTTTATGAGCGGGATGGACAGTACCAATTCTATGCACAAGAAATTCTGCCTGACGGCATTGGGCAGCTCTACTTAGCCTATGAACAATTAAAGAAAAAACTGGAGTCAGAGGGTCTTTTCCGCACTGACATCAAAAAAGCCTTACCTAAATACCCTCACAAAATCGGGATTGTTACCTCACCAACTGGTGCTGCAATTCGCGATATAATAACGACGATTAAACGGCGATACCCACTAGTTGAGCTGCTAGTTGCGCCAACTGCTGTGCAAGGGACAGGAGCAGCATCAGCAATCGCGGAGTCAATCCGGCTTCTGAATCAAGAAGCAGATATCGATTTAATTATCGTTGGCCGTGGGGGTGGCTCGATTGAGGAGCTCTGGGCTTTTAACGAGGAAGTAGTTGCTAGGGCGATCTACCATTCGCGAGTGCCCGTGATAAGTGCGGTTGGGCACGAGACTGACTATACAATCGCTGATTTTGTAGCTGATGTTCGTGCAGCAACACCGACAGCTGCAGCAGAAATAGCAGTCCCTAATATTGCAGAATTAAGTAAAGGAATACATAGCTTAGAGCAGCGATTAAATTTTTATATTATTAAATATTTAGAAACAGCACAGCTGAAGTTACGAAGATTACTGGATTCAGTTGCCTTTAAACGACCAGAACAACGAATTATTGACGAGCAACAGCGAATCGATAATTTACTTCAACGTTTATCGAGGGCGTTGAGCGCCGATAATGATCAACAGCGGGTCGCTAATTTGGTTCAACGTTTAAGAAGAGTGATGAGCGTCGATAATGAGCAACAACGGATCGCTAATTTGCTTCAACGTCTAATAAGAGAGGCGCAGGTTGCGAATCGTGGTTATTCTCAGCGGTTGCTTGTATTAAAAAAACAACTAGTTGCACTTAGCCCATTAAACGTATTAAATCGTGGCTATGCAATTGCTTATAATGAAAAACGAGAGATTATCAGCTCGGTTCATTCAGTTCATAAGGAGGAACAGCTTTCTATTAGATTAAATGATGGCCAAATAATAAGTGTTGTTAAAGCAGTGGAGGAGGATAAACATGTCGAAAATTAATCCGGAAGAGTATGAAAATCTAAGTTTTGAAGAGGCAGCAACTAGGCTCGAAATAATTGTTAATCACTTAGAATCAGGTGAGAGCTCGCTTGAAGATGGAATTAACTTATTTGAGGAAGGCATGGTGCTTGCTGAACATTGCCAGAAGAAATTAAAGAGCGCAAGTATTAAGATTGAGAAACTTCTTGAAAAAGACGGTGAGTTATTAAAAACAGCTTTCGAATATGAGGCGGATAAGGAGTAGTAATTATGCGATTAAGTAATACTACAATAGGAGAATATTTAACTGAGAAGAAAGCACTGATTAATAACCAAATTGGTAAGACGATTCCGGTGGAGAATGTTCCTGCTATCTTACGGGAAGCGATCGATTATTCGCTGCTTGCAGGAGGCAAAAGAATCCGACCAATCCTAACGATTGCTTGCTACGAATCTTTCGGTCTAGACAGTGAACCAATCTTGCTTAGTGCATGCTCAGTTGAAATGCTACATACTTACTCCTTAATTCATGATGATTTACCGATTATGGATGATGATGATTTGCGCCGTGGCAAGCCGACTAATCATAAGGTATATGGGGAGGGGTTGGCCTTACTTGCTGGCGACGCACTGCTGACTCACGCCTTTGGCAATCTTGCCAAGGAATTAAGTGGTTTAGAAATAGTTAGCAGAGCGCGCGCACTGCAAATAATTGAAGAATTTGCTCATTACACTGGGGCAGCAGGCATGGTTGGTGGGCAGGTTGTCGATTTCGGAGGAGAATCTGAGCTTGCAGATTTGGAGCAAGTTCTTTATATACACGAGCGCAAAACCGCAGATTTAGTTACATTTTCCGTTCGGCTGGGAGCACTTTTGGCGGGTGCGGCTGAGTCTCAACTAGCGGCTCTCACGAGTTTTGCTAAAAAAATTGGAGTTGCCTTTCAGATCCAAGATGATATTCTCGATATCGTTGGTGATCCGGAGAAAATGGGCAAAACAACTGGTAGCGATGTCGCCAATCAGAAATTGACCTATCCACATTACAAGGGTATCGAACAGTCGCAGCGCGATGTTATTACACTGATCAATGAGGCGAAGGCTGAAATTCAAGGGATTGGTATTAATACGAATAGATTAGAAGAGATTGCTGATTTATTAATCGTTCGTGATTATTAGATAGACTATTAATTGATGCAGGAATTTTGCGAAAAACGGATAAATATGGTATAATACCTTATTGCTAGAGTGGTGCAGTATCCTAGTCGGTCTACCTATTCTGAAGGTGGGGTTAAAAGT
>CAZKBI010000032.1:0-6282 GCA_964551195.1 uncultured Caryophanales bacterium
CCTTTTCAAACAGAATATCGCCAAGCTGCTGCTTGGTATTTTTCTGCTCCTCTAATGCCTCTTCAAGTTGTTCCTCAGTAATTTTACCGAGTCTGACAAGCGTTTGGCCGAATCTTCTATTCCGCATCTAATTCTCTCCTTATAAGAAAACAAGAATCTATATATGAGTAAATTCTACCATACGCTACGTAATTTAACAATCATCCCTTTAGTGGTCAAGGCGTGCCAACAATTCCTCACCAACCGTCCAGATGTCTCCCGCACCTTGCGTTATTACAATGTCGCCAGGGAGCACATTACGGGCTAAATATTCAACAACCTCCGCTGTCGTAGCGAAATACCGCACGATCTGTCCAGCCTGCTCGCTCGGCTCACCTGCACCTTTAATTGCTTCCACTAGCTTTTTCGCGTCGACCTTGTCACGCATGCTGTCGCCCGCTGGGGAGTGAATCTCCGTAACTAAGACTTGATCAGCACCAACGAAGGCCTCACCAAACTCTTCAAGAAAGAAATAGGTACGTGAATAACGAAGTGGTTTAAAGGCAATAATAATCCGGCCGCCAAGCTGTTCTGCTGAGGCAATTGTCGCAGCAATCTCTGTTGGGTGATGCCCATAATCATCAATAACAGTAACACCATTTACTGTTCCCTTGTGCTCGAACCTTCTTTTGGCACCAACAAAACGCGACAAGGCAGGCTGCATATCGTCAATAGGAATACCCACATGTAAGGAGGCAATTAACACCGCTAAAGCATTAAGCACATTATGATCGCCAGGTAGATTGATTTTGAGACCACCAATTATCCCATCTCTTTTGGAAAAGACAGCGAAGCTAGTTGTTCTGCCGTCCTTATGTAGATTGCCTGCATAATAATCAGCCTCAGGACTGAAGCCATAGGTAATTATTTGGCCAGGAATTTTATCGATTAGTTGTCGCGCATGCAGATCGTCAAAGCAGATAATTGTCAGGCCTTGTGGGTCAATTTGCTGTGCATACTGCTCATAAGCAACTAATAATTTATTGAAATCACCTTCATAATTTTCTAAATGGTCAGCCTCGACATTGGTAATAATACTAATATAAGGATGATAATTTAGGAAGGATGCATCGCTCTCATCTGCCTCAGCAATAAAATATTCTCCCTTGCCCGCGCGTGCACTTACACCTAGATTAGTAATCTCGCTACCAACGACATAACTAGGCTCCATGTGTTTCTCTTCAAAAACCCAAGCAAGCATGGAAGCCGTTGTTGTTTTGCCATGGGCTCCAGCGACGGTGATTACCTTTTTCTCAGCAAGTAACTCTGCTAAAATCTCTGAACGATGCAGAAGACGTCTCCCATTTTCACGCGCTGCAACCAACTCAACATTATCGGCTGGAATATCCGATGAATAAACGACTATAGTGGATTCCGCAAGGTTCTGCGCGTCGTGACCAATAGTAATCTTCGCTCCAAGTTGTCTAAGCTCCTCAGTCACTTCTGTTTCTACTAAATCTGAGCCTGATACACTATTTCCTTTTTCAAGCATTACACGCGCAATCCCACTCATTCCACTACCGCCGATACCAATAAAATGTACTTTTTGTTGTTTCAATTCGCGTTCACACCTTCCTCTTGTTTTAATATAAATTTTCTTGCATCTGCGATTAGGTAGAGCGATCCCGATACTAAAAGGAGGTCTCCAGCTTCCGATTTCGTTAGTCCTGTCAGCAGTGCCTCCTGCCAATCGGCAAGTGCTGTTACAGGTTTTGCAGGGTCAATCACGCTGATTTGGTGCTGTAGATCATGAGCTAGTTCTCGTCTTGGAACATCTGGCTCCGTCGCAATTACTTCATCTGTTACTGGTAGAATAATCTCCAGAAACTCTGCTAAGGGCTTGTCATGTAAGACACCCAGCACCAGAATAAGTCGATTATAGTCAAGCAGCTTAACTGCTTCCACAAGTGCTCTGGCTCCATCAGGATTATGCGCACCATCAATCACGATTAAGGGATTGCTAGATAGCTGTTCGAAGCGGCCCGCCCAATTAGTAGCAAGTAGACCCTCTCTAATTGCCTCAACAGAAATCTTAAAGTCAAACTGCTCCTTTAGGAGTAAAATTGCCATTAAGGCCACGCCCGCGTTATTAAGTTGATGCGCACCGACCATTTGGATCTCTAAGCCAACTAACTCCTGATAATTCTTGCTAGCGCAAGCACCGGGAATCCAGCGAAAATTGAAATTAGCACCCTTCGCAGTCAAATTGGCATTTACCACTTGAAAGTCTCGGTCAAGTTGATAGAAACTCACACCTTTGTTCTTAGCTCTTTCGGCGATTACACCAAAAGCTTCTGCTTCTAATACTCCAGAAATTAAGGGAGCGCCGTTTTTGATAATTCCAGCTTTTTCGGCGGCAATCTCGCTTAAACTTGTCCCCAGTATATTCATGTGGTCATAGCCGATATTTGTGATGATTGTCAAGAGTGGTTCAACTACATTAGTCGAATCTAGGCGTCCACCTAAACCTGTTTCCCATAAGACTAAATCTAAATCTAACTGTTTACTATAATACAAAATTGCGAGTGCTGTGACAAGTTCAAATTCTGTTGGAGAACCCAGCTCAGTTGACGCAAGTTCTTCTGCTAAGGGAATCAAGAGATTGAGGCAGCTTACTAAATCTTCGTCACTAATATCTCTTCGATTAATCGTGATGCGATTTGTAAACTCAATTAAATAAGGCGAGGTAAAGCTACCGACCTTATAGCCGGCGGCAAGAAGCATCTCAGACATAAAACTGATCGTTGAACCCTTACCATTGGTTCCGGCGACATGGATAAAACGCAGCTTCTGCTGGGGATTGTCTAGTCGCTCTAGCATCCACTCCATGCGTTTAAGGCCTGGACGGATACCAAAAGCCGTCAAGCCATGAATCCAAGCAAGAGCCTCGTCTTTGGTTGAAACTAAATTATATTTCACCGTCAACTCTCCCTTCATTTAGTGGGAAGTGTCTTGATTCGTTCTCTTACCTTAGCTCGCTTAGCTAGGTAATCGAGTTCTTTTGCGCGCTCCTCTTCAATAAGCTCGGCTGGAGCTTTATCCATAAATCCTTTATTTGCTAATTTTTTCTTCACACGTTCTACTTCGAAATCCAGTTCCGCTAGTTCCTTCTCTAGACGCTTTAATTCTTGTTGGATGTCGATTAAACCAGATAGCGGTAGATATACCTCTGCGCCTGTTACAACGGCTGACATAGCCTCTTCTGGCGCTTTAACAGCTTCTTCAATCGTTAAGGTCTCAGGATTGGCGAAACGCGTAATATAGGCCTTGTTCTTCTGTAGAATTTCTAAATTAGCCGCGCTTGTCGGCTTAATAATTATCTCGATCTTTCTGCTCATCGGAACATTCACCTCTGAACGGATGTTGCGCACTACACGAATCACATCCATTACCAGTGACATCTCCTTAGCTGAAGCCACATCAATTAAATCCTCGCGATAAACTGGCCAGCTGGCTATGGTGATGCTCGGCCCCTCTTGCGGCAGTTGTTGCCAGAGTTCTTCAGTAACAAAAGGCATATATGGATGCAACAAGCGAAGAATGTTATCAAGTACATAAGTCAATACTTCTTTACTTGTTTGCTTAGCCTTAGCGTCCTCGCTGTATAGTGAGAGCTTGCTCAGTTCGATATACCAATCACAGAATTCATCCCAGATAAAGTGCTGCAAAGTTCTGCCCGCTTCACCGAAATCATACTGGTCAAAAAGTCGAGTAACCTCCTTAACAGTCTCGTTATAGCGATGGAGAATCCAGCGATCCGCAGTTAGTAAATCTGTGGTCACATGGAATTCTGTAGGCTTCGAGTCATCTAAATTCATAAGCACAAAACGTGCCGCGTTCCAAAGTTTATTGGCAAAATTACCAGCAGCCTCCGCGCGCTCAAAGTGAAAGCGCATATCCTGTCCTGGCGCTGTTCCAGTGGACAGCATAAAACGTAGCGGATCGGCTCCATACTCTGCGATAACTTCGAGTGGATCAATTCCGTTTCCAAGAGATTTCGACATTTTGCGACCTTCACTATCGCGAACAAGACCGTGAATATAGATATCTTTAAAGGGAATCTCCCCCGTAAATTCTAAAGCCATAAAAATCATTCGCGCTACCCAGAAGAAAATAATATCATAACCCGTTATTAGTAGGCTGGTGGGATAGAAACGTTTGAAATCATCTGTCTCCTCAGGCCAACCCATGGTTGAAAAGGGCCAAAGTCCAGAGCTAAACCAAGTATCGAGAACATCCTCATCCTGCCTTAGTTGTGCATTGTGGCACCGTGGACACTCTTTAGGCGCCTCCATCTGCACAATGATCTCATCACATTCATCACAATACCAAGCTGGTATGCGGTGGCCCCACCAGAGTTGGCGAGATATACACCAATCTCGGATATTCTCAATCCAATGTAGGTAGGTCCTTTCAAAACGATCTGGAACAAACTTAACACCATTAGCTTTTTTCTGGTTAGCAATAGCATTCTCAGCAAGTGGGCCCATACTAACGAACCATTGTGTCGAAAGATAGGGCTCGATAACAGCACCTGTTCGCTGACTGTGACCAACTGAATGTAAATGTTCTTCTATTTGGAAGAGAACATCCTGCTCTTGTAAGTCCTTAACTATATTTTGACGACAGAGGAAACGATCCTGTCCTTGGTAGATGCCAGCATTTTCATTCATTATCCCAGCTTCATCCATTACAAGAACGCGCGGTAGATTATGACGATTGCCGATTTCAAAGTCATTAGGGTCATGCGCTGGAGTAATTTTAACCGCACCACTCCCAAACTCACGCTCAACATAATCATCAGCAATTATTGGCACCTCGCGACCAGTAATAGGCAGAACAACGATTTTACCAATCAAATGTTGGTAACGCTCATCTGCCGGGTGAACTGCAACGGCTGTATCACCAAGCATCGTCTCCGGTCGCGTGGTCGCAACCGTTATTGAACCGGAACCGTCCTTTAACGGGTAACGCATATGATAAAGCGCCCCCTTAACATCTTTATATTCAACTTCAATATCTGAGAGCGCAGTCCGCGCCTCCGGATCCCAGTTAATTATATATTTACCACGATAGATTAATCCCTTTTCATATAGTCCGACAAAAACGTGCCTTACCGCCTCTGACAAACCCTCATCAAGTGTGAAACGCTCGCGCGAATAATCGAGTGAAAGTCCCAGTTTACCCCACTGTTCACGAATTATTGTGGCATATTTTTCTGTCCAATCCCAAGTTAGATCGATGAACTTCTCGCGGCCTAGATCATGACGGCTCTTACCTTCATCGCGTAGCTTTCTTTCAACAACAGCCTGTGTTGCAATGCCAGCATGGTCAGCCCCAGGCAGCCAGAGCATGTCATAGCCCTGCATTCTTTTGAATCTTGCTACAATATCCTGCAAGGTGAAATCGAAAGCATGACCGATATGCAGATTGCCGGTAACGTTTGGTGGTGGAATAACAATGGAGAATGGCTCCTTTGTCAATTCTTGACCAGCTTCGAAAAAACGATTATCGATCCAGAATTGATTCCACTTGCCCTCGACTTCAGCGGGATTATAGGTTGTAGCTAACTCTTTTTTTTCTCTTCCCATTCTTATTACCCCCATTTATAAAATAAAAAGCACTTTCACCCAAAGGACGAAAATGCTCGCGGTACCACCTTAATTCATGACAATAGTCATACACTCATAGATAACGGCCTTAACCGGTCTTACGACAGCTCCTGGACGACTTCGATTAGGAATTTCCTAGGAAATCTCGCAGCTAATGATTTCCCTCTCTTTAGGACTCGGTAATTTACTACTCCCATTCATAGCGATTGGAATATTATATTTGAAAGCTTTGTAACCCAGCTTCTTATTTGCTTATTTTATGAATAATTTAACTGCTTGTCAACTGTTATTGCTTGCCAGCATGCCCTCTTCTTCTAAGATTTCTATAAGGGCGTCAACTACCTTACCATCAAATAGTATCTCCTTCATTAATTCAATCTCCGCTATAGATACATCGACTGGAAGTGCCGCTCGATAGGCGCGATCACTAGTCATAGCATCAAAAACATCAGCAACAGCAATTATTCGGGCCTCGAGCATAATTTGCTCATCCCTCAGTCCTTGTGGGTAGCCGGAACCATCAAGACGCTCGTGATGCTGCAGAATAATTTCGGCTATTGCGCTAAAATGTGTCTCGGCAAGCATCTTAGCACCGAGTTCGGGATGTTCCTTAATTAAAGCCCACTCATCT
>CAZKBI010000033.1:0-5755 GCA_964551195.1 uncultured Caryophanales bacterium
GGGCATGTGGAAGCCGTAACATTGCTTACAAGAAACTTAGAACTTTCTAAGTAGATGTACGTCTTGAATCCTGAAAATCTAGAGAGACTAATAATGGGAAAAATAAAGTTGTAAAATATGTTTTTATGTCAGGATGAATAAGTAGACATTATAGAAAAGGAGATTAACAATAGCTATGAAAAAATCACATATCATTGCATTAGTCACTTTAGTTTTCTTGATAATATTATCAGGATGCACTGATCAACCAGTTAAAAAAACAGAAGCGTATAAAGAGGATTTAACATACTCAAACCTACTGGATGCAACAAGCCAAGATGAGGTAAGACAAGCAATGGAATCAGCTGGAATTCCAACTGAAAATATTGAGTCGTTTTTTCAAGATGTTGATGGTTTTAACAGTATGATTGAGGGAATAAGTTTAGTGGAGAATGGATTTATTACTATTGATAGTCTTGAACCTGACTATGATCTGGTGACAATGCAGGACATGTGGGAGGCTAAAAGTCTTGAGTTTCTTGGCTATAATTGTAGAATTACAACATATGATTTAATGAAAGATACAATTTCAATTGGTAAACTTGAGACAAAAAATACTGAAATGCTTATTTTTGATGAAAACGCCATAGAGAATAATCCTAAAGAGCTATTCAGTCAAACGGAGCTCAAAGAGTTCCAAACTCTGTATGCTTTTGTCCCGACAGAAAACACAAAAGATATATCTGTTCATTTGACAAAAGTACAAGAGGATTGGAAGAATAAAGAGATCGAATTCACAAATAAGGACAAGAGCTCCATTATTTCCGTATTCTTTCATGATGAATCAGGGTATTTATTTATTGGTCATACGGGTGTTCTAATGCCAACTGAAGATGGAAAATTATTATTTCTTGAGAAGTTATCTTTTCAAGCGCCTTACCAAGCAGTAAAGTTTGACAATAGAATTGATTTGAACGATTATCTAATGAATAAATATGACATATCTTGGAATCAACCAACTGCTAAGCCTTTTGTTATGGAAAATGACCAGCTTTTAGAAGGATATAGAGAAAATCCAAATAACCTGGAAAGAGATTCATAATAAGATCAAGCCTTACTTAAGGGTGTTAGGTCAGTATTTACCTATACACTTTTGTGGATGCTTTTTTAGTACTGTGTCTGGTTATGCCATGATTTTGTTAAGGCATCAATTAGTAGGTATAATGCCATTTTACACGAGAAAAATATCCGGAAAGGGTAGTTTCCATCCAGATGCTGCTAACCATCCCGCCAATAACATCGTGATAATACCTCCGAAGTTACTAAAAGCAGCATTATAGCCCATCATTTTTACTCGTTCTTCCCCAGTGTAATAATCATAAATGAGAGATTCAGACAATGGCATCAGCAATCCAACGCCGGCTCCTAAGACTAAACGAAATAAGATGAGTGTTTCTATTGTAGGCATAAATTGCGGTCCAACACCGCCTATAAGATATATAGCTAATCCTATCATGACGATTGTACGTTTCGGTAATTTAGTAGTTAGAAAACTTGTTAAAAAAGAAAAAGGAATAATCATAATGGCCGGTGCTGTTATGATCATTTTAATCATGGTCGCACTAGCGTCGGGAAAAGCTTGTGCAATCATTCCAAGGGCTGGTGAGATGGCTGCTCCAGCCATAACCGTTGCCATCGAAATAGAGATGATAGCTGGTTTAAGCATTTTATTGATAAGATCACTTCCATCTTTTAGTAGAAAATTTGCATTCGATTTTGCACTGTCGTATACCGTAACATGTATAGAAATCAAATTCAAGTCTGCTTTAGCGGTTTTTAGTCGTAAATATATCAAAATTTGCTTCCGAGGTATATAGTTAAGTTGAAGATGGACATATGTATAGAAGAGCGATTTACTATCGATTAAACTAAGTTAAATGCTATGGGAAGCTGAGGTGGATACAAATGCATGAATTGCTTATTAAAAGAATTTATGAGGATTCAGATTCGACAGATGGCTACCGAATTTTAGTAGATCGTTTGTGGCCGCGAGGAGAGAGCAAGGTGAAAGCCGACCTAGATGAGTGGGCGAAAGAGATTGCTCCTTCGACAGAAGTCAGAAAGGCTTTTAACCATGTACCTGAAAATATGCAGAGTTTTAGAAAGCAGTATATTGAGGAACTAAATAATAACCCAGCAGCGGCAGAATTTCTATCACTTGTTAAGGAGAAACTTAAAAAAGGAAATGTAACCTTATTATATGGAGCAAAAGATGAGGTTAATAATCAGGCGATTGTTCTAAAGGAATGGGTAACTAAGAAGATCGATATTTAAATTTAAGTTATTATTCCAGCTTGTAATTGATAGAGAAGTTTTATCCACTGCAACACTTTTGCAACTTGTTGCGTCTATGTTGATGTACGCTTAGGCGGACCAATAAAACAATTGTGAAGGGGATATAATAATGAAAAAAGTTTTACTAGTTTTCCTAGCATTTGCACTAATTTTCACACTGACCGCTTGTGGTGATAAGGACAAGGGAGCAACAGATGTGACTGGAACATTAGAAGAATTAATGGAAGAGGTATATGCAGGGTCAGCAACTGATTTAACTGAGGTGTCAATGGATTTAACGGAGATTAACGCAGATAACATTGAATATTTACTAGGAGCAACAGATATTGACTATCAAGAGGGCTTGGCATCAGAACCAATGATGTCATCAATTGCACACTCTATCGTTCTAGTTAGAGCAAATGAGGGTGCGGATATTGAAGCAATCAAAACCAAAATTAAAAACAATGTAGATGGTTACAAATGGATCTGTGTTGGTGTTGAGGACAAGAATATTATCGTTGATAATATTGGTAATCTAGTTATACTTATTATGGATGATGAGTCTCAAGATTTCCATGATAGCTTTCTTAAATTAGCAGAATAATTTAAAAGGTAGGGTTATCCCTACCTTTTTAGAAAGTGCGGGCAAGCCTGATGCTGTTTTCAAGTCTTAGTTTTATCTATTACTTTCTACCGATCGTTTTCATAATTTATTTTGTCCTACCGATTCGCTTCAGGAATGTAGTTCTTCTGCTGGCGAGTCTATTTTTCTATTTTTTTGGCGAGCCAATCTATGTGACAATCCTGATTTTCTCAATCATTATCAACTATCTACATAGTTTAATAATCGACAAATATCTCGGCCAAGCGCAGGCCAAAAGAGCGCTAATCTCCGCAGTCACTATCAACGTCCTGCTACTAGGTTTCTTTAAATACTCTGACTTTTTCATCGAGAATTTTAATCAACTTTTCAACACCAAAGTCGATTTACTCGGTATCGGTCTACCGATTGGTATCAGTTTTTATACTTTTCAAGCCATTAGTTACATCGTCGACATCTATCGTGGCGATGTGAAACTGAAGCGTTCACTTATCAGCACTGCAACCTATATCTCACTTTTTCCACAACTAATTGCTGGTCCGATTATTCGCTACAAAACAATCGTCAGTGAAGTCGAGAACCGCACACACTCCTTCGATAATTTCGGTTATGGAGTTAAGCGTTTCGTTATCGGCCTCGGCAAAAAAGTTCTGATCGCCAACTCGCTCGGTGAACTGCACCTTATAGCACTCGCAAGTGATAACCCATCGGTGCTACTACTCTGGCTGGGTGCGCTGGCTTTTATGATGCAGATCTATTTCGACTTCTCCGGTTATAGTGATATGGCAATTGGGATTGGGCGGATGTTCGGCTTTCATTTTCCCGAGAACTTTAACTACCCATATATTTCGAAGAGTATTACCGAGTTCTGGCGGCGCTGGCATATTTCGCTTGGCGCTTGGTTCCGTGATTACGTTTACATTCCAATGGGCGGAAATCGCGTCTCGAATCTGCGTTGGCTCTTTAATATTGCGGTCGTCTGGTTTCTGACTGGTTTCTGGCACGGGGCTAGTTGGAATTTTGTGATCTGGGGATTGTTTTTCGGCATGGTCCTGGTTTTCGAGAAGTTTCTCCTGCGTAGCCTCTTAGAAAAGGCGCCGTCTTTCTTTCAGCACAGCTATGTGTTGATACTGGTACTATTTAGCTTCGTAATTTTTAGCATCGATAATCTGACGGAACTGGGCATCTATTTACAGGGGATGGTGGGACTGTCAGGTCTGCCGCTAGCGAATGTGGAGGGAGTCTATTATCTAAAGAGTTATTCGGTGCTGATTCTGATTGCAATTCTTGGCTCAACACCACTTGTCAAAAATACATTGAACCGCCTAGCGACGCGCGATAATTTGCAGAAGTTGTTCGGTATCCTGGAGCCAGTATTATATGTAGTACTAATGTTAGTAATCACGGCTTATCTGGTCGATTCGTCCTTTAATCCGTTTTTATATTTTAGATTCTAAATTATGCGAAATTTTACGAGGTAATTATGAAAAACAAAATCATCACAATTTCATTTGTCGCCTTACTCCTCACCGTCTTTTTAGTTAATCTACTAGTTCCGACACAGGAGTTTTCCGCCAGCGAAAGACGCAAGCTTGCGCAGCTGCCCATACCAAGTGTAGAGAGCATTCTAAGCAGTGACTTTATGAAAGACTTTGACGATTACACGAATGACCAGTTCTTTCAGCGTGATCGTTTCCGTGCGCTCAAAGCTTCGGTCGAGTTCAACCTCTTCCGCAAGTCTGATAATAATGATATCTACGTGCTGGGTGATAGTGTCTATAAGCTGGAGTATCCGCTTGCGCTAAATCGCGTTAATGGCATGGCCAAGTATCTGAACCGACTGAATGCTGAATTTCTGCAGGACAGCGCTAGCAATGTTTATTACGCAATCATCCCTGACAAAAACTATTACGTTGCCGCAGCTAACGGCTACCCTGCACTCGATTATGAGCTGATGATTAAGCTCTTGACTGAACAGGTGCAAGACATGTCCTATATCAATCTGTTTGATACGCTAACAGCAGCTGACTATTACCGAACAGATACACATTGGCGACAAGATCGACTAGGTCCAGTTGTTGAGCGTTTGGCTGAGAGGATGGGTTTTGTGACCGATCCGAGCAAGGTTAGGTATGATCGGCAGGAATATTCGCCCTTCTACGGAGTCTATTACGGGCAGTCTGCCTTAAACATTAAGCCGGATGAGATCATCTATTTAGAAAGCGATTGGACGCGCGAGGCGATTGTTGATAACTTTGAATATAAAAGCGAGATTGGCGAGGAGCCAGGTGTTTACGATCTGGATAAACTAGGCGGAATTGATTCCTATGATCTATTCCTATCAGGTGCGACAGCGCTAATCACGATAGAAAATCCTAACAATCTGACTGGGAAGGAATTAGTGGTGTTTCGGGATTCTTTTGCGGGGAGTTTGGTGCCGCTGATGCTGGAGGAATATAGCCAAATTACGCTAGTGGATACGCGCTATATGAGTTCGAAGCTACTTGCGGAACATGTCGATTTTCAAGATAAGGATGTCTTATTTCTTTATAGCACGCTGGTTGTGAATAGTAGTAATATTTTAAAATAAATTGATATAAAGGTTGATAATAACTATGGTATGGAAAATTCTACTAGGCTATCTTGTATATGTCATTATTGGAGCTGTCTTAATTTTTGCTTTGCCCAAAAAGGTTTCCGAGGAATATGCAGATAAATCTAATTACAAAAAATATTATTCTGATGAAGAAAGCGTAGATAGAGCTATTATTCTAGATAATCCATTGGAATCAGGACTTTCAAGGTTATACATTATAGAAAATGCAAAAAAGAGTTTAA
>CAZKBI010000034.1:0-5665 GCA_964551195.1 uncultured Caryophanales bacterium
TGCTTCCTTCCGGACCTGACGGGCTTCACTGAGCCTCATTGTATAGGACCCATTCGTCAACACCACTTGCAGCAGCCAGACCTTACATAGGTATGACCGCTATTAGGTATTCGATCCTGCTATAGCGGGTTGCAGGCTACAGGGCACCGCTACCTCCCCATCTAGCACGACGTAAGTGTTATTATACAATGAATTATGAGTTGGGGCAAGGTGGCAAAAAATAAAAAGAACTTGACCGGAGCCAAGTTCTTTCTAATTTAATTTGTCTAACTTAATTTCTCTATTCTTGAATTTTCTTCTTATCAAAAAGAACATTTCGGAAATACGGTATTAATAAGATTACTAAGAATATTACGGCCTGTGCTCCTGCCATCCAATAGGTTGAAGTAAATGCTGATGGTTCAAGTGTTCCACCAGGAACAAGTGATGCACTTGGTGGTCTATTATAGTGTGCAGGGAAGAATGCATATATAGAAGTCGCAGCGATTATTAGTGAATACCACCAACCAGACTCTTTTAGCTGTGCTACCTTATAAATTGCTAAAAATGTCATAATTAGCACCAGCAAGAGAAGTCCTCCTGTATGAACCATTACTTGTGATTCAGGAACAGAAATTGCGAAACCAAGGTCACGAACGATTACTCGATAAGCGTGGAGCAATAAAGCATAAGCCTGTGACCCTATCATTCCAAGTAAGGTCAAGACTACGAAAATGCTAACCTTCTGACGCTTGCTATCCATCTTTTTAAGTAGGATTAATGCCCAGAAACCTACCAGTCCAATTATAAAGGCGTTCCAAGCTAAAGGATAAGCAATTGGAGGATATAGGCTAAAGTTCTCCATGTAGCCAAGTCCAACATAGAATTGACCGATTGGCGCAACTGCCATAATTGTTAAAGCTATTGGCCATATTTTTTTGCGACCTTTAGCCATTGGCCATGATAATGCGATTAATGCTAAACCGCCAACAATCATTACAGCACGTAATAATAAGCCTGAATAAAATCTTGAAACAGGGCCGCCGCCCCAGTTAGTTCCTTCTGTCGTATTCTTCCATAGCAGGGTTTCTTGTGTAAAGTCCATATTTAAGGGACCAATAAAAGCAAAGTATACGCCCACAAGTACCATTATAACCGCCATGGAAAAATTACGTTTATCTATTTTCTCCCATATAGCTGCCACAATATCATCTACCTTTCTTTAAGCTAATTTAGGTTTCTTTTATTTGTGTGCGTCAAGTATTGGTCTTACGTCATCGCGATCGTATTCGCCACTTTTAACTTTAGCAATGATGTCGTCCATTTTTTCTTGCTCCATTTTGCCAGCACTAACTAGAGCTTCAAGTTGTGGTGTTAGGTTGCCTAGCCACGCCTCGTCATAAGCAAAATCACCTTCATCCGCCGCTGGTGGTTCTTCATCTGGTGCTTTTTCAGCCTCTTCTCCACGTTTTGGTGGAGCTAGTGTGCCTGCAAGAATTGCCTGTACATCTGGTCTTACATAAGTTCCATCTTTAATTCTCTCAAGCGTTAAATCCATGCTGTCTTGCGACATATCACCTTCGTCAACCATTTTTTGTAACTTCGGTGTTACGTTCTCAAGAAAAACTGGATCAAAAGTTTCTCCCGTTTCTGGTGGTTTGGTTGTAACAGCATCCCCACAACCGCTAAGTCCAATTACTAATGCTACAGCGAAAAAAATAATGATTGCCTTGCTAAATCTTACTTTCATTGTTACTCCTCCTTCAAATTTTATATATTTGTGTTTCTCATGTAGACCCTATTTATCAAACTTGTTTCACCGGGAAAGTAATACGGAATTCCGTTCCGGCTCCTACTGTGCTTACTAAATCAACCTTGCCTCCGTGCTCCTCGATAATCCATGCTGCAATCGACAGCCCCAGACCTGTTCCGCCACCTTCACGCGAACGTGTTTTATCCGCACGATAAAATCTATCAAAAATCAAGCTTTGGTCTTCTTTGCTAATTCCAATTCCGGTGTCTGAAATACTCAGTTCAATCTCGTTCTCGCTCTCTTTTAAAGCTACCTCTACAGAACCACCGTCAGCCGTATATTTCCATGCATTATCAAGTAAAATCAGTAATAGCTGCCTGATTCTAAATTCATCTGCATATAGATAAACTGCTTGGTTATTGTTTAACTTTAAATCAATCTTGCTAGTTTTAAAGAGCTCGCTAACTTCTTCTACTGTTTGCCTAGTTATTTTTGTTAAGTCAATATACTCTTTATAAAACTTCAATTGGTTGGCATCTTTTTTGGCAAGGAGCAAAAGATCATCTGTCAGCTTGGCCATCTGCAGCGTTTCTGTATGTATATTATTAATCCAGCGCATGTTCTCCTGCACGCTCTGCTCTTTGTTGACAAGTAATGCGTCTAAATTGGCTTGAATCACTGAAAGGGGTGTGCGTATCTCATGTGAAGCATCAGCTATGAAATCTTTTTGTTGTTCCCACGAGCGTCTAACGGGAGCTAAGGATTTCCCGACAAGTAACCAGTTGATTAAACCAAGCAGAAAAATACTTGCAATATTCAAAATAAGGAGTGCCGTTAGTAACGTATTCATAAAAGATATTTCTCGATCAATATTAATCAAGACCTGAACAACGCCCTTTTTCCCATGTTTTTCAACCGGCACAGACAGAATTCTAATCATGCCTCGTCCTTCAACATCAAAGTCAATTCGCATATCTTTGCCTTGTGCAATTGCTAGCTCCGCATGTTCTCTAAGCCTCGTAGTAATAAAATCTTTGTTTTGTTGAGTTATAGGTGCATCTGATAGTGCAGTGATTTCAAGTTCCTCATCACGGAGTACATAGATGCAGTTAACGGGTGTAGCTGGTAACTGACAGATATTCTGAACTCGTTCGGCTGCCAGATTAAGATTAGTGTCAAGCCGGTTAAAAACGTGATTATTCATCAATAAATATACAACCACCGAAAAAAAAGTTAAAAACAATATCAGAATTACAGTATTATAAATTGTTAAACGTATTCGTAACTTATTTATCATTTTTAGTTGTCCTTAACAGATAGCCGAGATTGCGAACTGTCTGTAACTCGATTCCTGCTTCCTTACCAAGTTTTTTACGTAAATGATGAACATAGATTTCTACATTGTTAAGCATAATATCCGCATCATAGCCCCAGATTTTATCGAGAATTTGTTCTCGTGAAAAAACTTGTTCGGGACGGCGCATCAACATTTCGAGTAGTTGCCCTTCTTTCGCAGTAAGCATCTGTTCACGGTCCATAATCATTAGCATCTGATTAGCACAATTGTATGTAGCTTTGCCGAGTGTTAATTTATCAAACTCCTTTTCATGTGCTGCCCGTCTAGCAAGTGAGCGAATGCGAGCTATTAATTCTTCCGTTGCAAATGGTTTAACCAGGTAATCATCAGCACCAAGCTCTAAACCACGAACACGATCATCAATTGAATCTTTGGCGGTTAATAAAAGAATTGGTGTCAGGTTGCCTTTACTACGAACAAGTTGTAATATTTCTAATCCATTGCGTCGTGGGAGCATTATATCAAGAATGATAACGTCATAGATTGACCTCAGCGCTAGCTCCAAACCTGTATCGCCATCGTGTGCGACGTCGGAATATATGTTTTCTTTTTCTAACAGGAAGTGAAGTGCTTCTGTCAGCTTCTTATTATCTTCAACTAATAAAACACGCATATAAACTGCCCCTTTACTATTTTATAAGATAGGCTCTAGGTCAATTATATAACTTATCCACGGGGCTTTCAGTTAGTTTCAGTTTAACATAGGAATCTTAAGCTTTTCTTAAAACAAAAGAAACTCCCTTAGGAGTCTCTTAATATTTTAGTTATTCAGTTGCTACAATGTGCTCCTTCTAATTACAAAACACATCTAAAAATTATATTAACTTTTATGAAGGGCTAGTCTCCTCAGAATAAGCCCCGAACCAACTAAACCGACTCCCAACATCAGTAAATACAGTGAAAATGGAACTCCACCGGTTTGTGGAAGTTCTTCATCTGTCCAACCACCAACAACCCCTGGTTTATCTTGTTTATCATTTACTAGTGTATAGGATTGATTAAGAGTAGTACTACTAATCTGTATCTCAAGAACACCTTCAACAAGCACATATTCATCTGGAGCTTTGGTTTCTTTAATAGTATATTTTCCTAAATCTAGCCCATCGAAAATTACTATGCCGTTACTTCCTGTGACAAGTCTTTTGATGATTTTACCAGCTGAATCGTATAATGTAAACTCAGCTCCAGCTAGTGGGAAATATTCTCTATCTACTTTTGCGATTCGTAATCTGCCTACTTTAGGTGTTACTTGCTTTTTATTTACGTAAGTAAAAGATATTTTTTCACTATCTTTTACTTCAACAGAAATCTTTTTCTTATCAAGCACATAACCTGTCGGTGCCTTGGTTTCTTCAAGTACGTAGTTTCCATAAGGTATGTTCATAAATTTAGCTACCCCGTCAGCCGCTGTTATGGCAGTATATAGTTTATTGCCATAGACGTCATATAGACCAAACTCAGCTCCTTCTAAATTATTGCCCCGCTCGTCTGTCTTAATAACCTCCAATTTTCCAAAACTAATCAGTGGTGCTCGCTTATTAGATAGCTTAGTATCACTTATGCTTGTAACTACCGTCTGCTTATCTACACTATAGCTAACGCTTGCTTTAAGCTCTGTAGAAGTAAGCAAGTAACCAGGAGGTGAGATAGTCTCCTTAATTGTGTAATCATTGCCTATAGGCACATTATTAAAGCTTACTGTTCCACCAATGCTAGTAGCAGACATTGTAATATCGTTACCCGCATAGTCCTTTCCTGTAAGTGTAAATGTACCACCTGACACTAAAGAACTATCTGCAGTATCATTTTTAGTAAAGGAAAGACTACCCAAGGCCTCTATATTTTCATAAGCGGAAGCGCTGTTTGTTGAAACTATTAAATTGTTCCCCGCGTTGTATGCAACCGTTATGGTTAAAATATTTGGATCAGCCGGCATTAAATACCCTGCTGGTGGCGTGATTTCAGTAACCGTATAACTACCGATTGGTAGGTTAGTAAAAGCTACAAGTCCCCCCACCGCTGCTACACCACTAATATTAACAGCGTTGCCAGCATAGTCCGTTCCTGAAAGTGTGAAAGATCCTCCGCTAAGCAAGGCACCACCAGTACCCGTTTTTGTAAAAGTAACGTTAGCTGTTTCGGGTGTGTTAACCATATTCCCATTAGGTGTAAAAGTAACTTCTAGTCCTTGTTTAGAGGTATTGTAATCAACCGTCGCTGATATTGTTAAGCCAATTGTTACGTGTCCTCCCGGCGCAACTGTTTCAGTGATTGTATAAGGCACACCAGTTTGATTTGGTGATATATTACTAAATGTCACAACGCCATTTACTGCTGGTGCAGTAAGATTAACATCATTTAAGGCATAATCCTTGCCTGTCAGCGTAAATGTTCCTCCTGTAAGGAGTGCACCGTTCGCACCTGTCTTATTAAAACTAACATCTGTCAGGGCCAGTTCATTAGTAACATTTATTGTTTCTGTTCCACTTAAGCGATTCCCTCCATAAATTGGATTTGCAGAAATTAGATAACCAGGTGCCGGGTCTATCTCTTCAACAAAGAATACCCATGAAGGC
>CAZKBI010000035.1:0-5620 GCA_964551195.1 uncultured Caryophanales bacterium
AATTTCTGATTTACAAATGACGTGAAGTTATATAGAATGCATCTTAATATATGTTTTTATGAAAAAACCTATATAATATATTTATCTAGGTTTTTTTTCATATTCATAATTGTGAGAAAATTATTGAAAGGGAGTGATGCATTATCAACCCACGGATTAAAATAATTACCGGACATTTCGGTAGTGGCAAAACAGAAATAGCGATTAATCTTGCTCTGGCCGAACGAAAGAAACACACGAAGGTAGCGATTACAGATCTAGACGTTGTCAATCCCTATTTCCGCTCACGCGATGTGAGAGAGTTTCTAGAATCAGCTGATATTAAATTAGTCGCACCTGAAGGTAAACTAAGTACTTCTGACCTGCCCTTTGTTAGTGGGGCAATCTATGGAGTCATTCAGGACCCTGAATATCGCTTAATAATAGATGTCGGTGGGGATCAGGATGGTGCGACTGCTCTTGGACAATATTATAATGATTTACAGGGAGAAGACTACCAAATGTATTTCGTTATTAATGCTAATCGTCCCCTGGTTGATGATATAGCGGGGGTGGTTGACGCCATTAAGCGAATTGAGAAGGTTTCACGCTTAAAGGTTACCGGCTTAATTAATAACACTCATCTCGGCCCTGACACACAAAGTAGTGAAATTAGAAAAGGTATTGGATTAACCGAGGCTGTTTCAGCTAAGTTAGGTATTCCTTTTCTATATTCAACAATTGCCGAAGAATTTATGGTAAAAACTAGGGAAATTACTGATATTAATAAAGTCTTTTATATAAGTAGGTATATGAAGCTACCATGGGAGTAGAGAAGGGAAGGTATAATGGAAAAAAGAGTTGTTTTTGATGAAAAGCTCTGTAAGGGCTGTAAACTATGTATTGAGTTCTGCCCGCAAGACATTATTATACTTGTTGATGAATTGAATGAGAAGGGTTATCAGACTGCTGATGTTTATGAACAGGATAAATGTACGAGTTGTAAAGCTTGTGGAATTGTCTGTCCGGATAACGTAATTACAGTATATCGCCCTAAAAAATAAGGATAAAGCGAAAGGAGACAAACAGATGGCGAAGGTTCTAATGAAAGGAAATGAAGTTATTGCAGAAACCGCGATTAGGGCGGGGTGCAGAAGTTATTTCGGTTATCCAATCACACCACAGAGCGAATTAATTGCATACATGGCCAAGCGACTACCGGAGGTTGACGGGATGTTTTTGCAAGCTGAAAGCGAGGTTGCAGCTATTAATATGGTTTATGGTGCTTCATGCGCTGGTGCCCGTGTTATGACTTCTTCCTCAAGTCCTGGGATTAGTCTAAAACAGGAGGGTATCTCCTATCTAGTTGGTGCCGAGTTACCAGCTGTAATCGTAAATATTATGCGAGGTGGACCAGGTTTAGGTACAATCCAACCATCACAGGCAGATTATTTTCAGGCAACAAAAGGTGGCGGTCACGGTGACTATAAGATGCCGGTCTATGCGCCTGCAAACTTACAAGAGATTGTTGACTTAACTTATACTGCTTTTGATGTTGCTGATATTTATCGTACTCCTGTTTATATTCTTGGAGATGGAATGCTTGGGCAGATGATGGAGCCCGTAGAATTTAACACTCATGAAGAACGCGAGTTACCGCCAAAAGATTGGGCTACTACTGGTACACGTGGTGATGGGAAACCGAAGATTATTAATTCATTACGCTTAGACCCTAATGATCTGGAGCAACATAATCTGAATTTACAAGCTAAATATCGTGAGATTGAAGAAAAAGAAGTAAAATATGAAAATTATATGACAGAGGATGCTGATTATATTATCGTAGCCTTTGGAATTATTTCACGAATTGCGAAAACGGCGATTAGCCATGCAAGAGCGGAGGGGTTAAAGGTCGGAATGATTAGACCAATTACTTTATGGCCTTTTCCGAAACAACCTTTTGCGGAAACAAAAGATCAAGTTAAGGCTTACCTCACTGTTGAGATGAACGCAGGTCAGATGGTTGAGGATGTGCGTCTTGCTGTAAATGGCGTTAAGCCAGTTCACTTCTACGGTAGAATGGGTGGTAATGTGCCGACGCATGAAGAGATATTAAATAAATTAAAAGAAATCGCAGGAGGTGGACAATAATGGCAATGGAAGTAGTATTTAAAAAGACCAAAGGTCTAACCGATATTCCCAATACTTACTGTCCTGGTTGTACACATGGCATTATCCACCGCCTTGTGGGTGAGTCTTTAGAGGAGCTTGACATATTAGAAGATACTGTCGGAGTTGCGCCTGTTGGTTGCTCTGTGCTAGCTTATGATTTCTTTAATTGTGATATGACCCAGGCAGCTCATGGTCGCGCACCAGCTGTTGCGACAGGTTTAAAGAGGGTTCTACCCAAAGATCGCATCGTTTTCACCTATCAAGGTGATGGTGATTTAGCATCGATTGGAATTGCAGAAATTATTCACGCTGCTGCTCGCGGCGAAAATATTACGGTTATTTTTGTTAATAATGCAATTTATGGTATGACCGGTGGACAAATGGCTCCGACATCCTTAATTGGACAGAAGACCCAGACATCTCCATATGGTCGTCAAGCTAGTCATGAGGGTTATCCGATTAAAGTTGCAGAAATGTTGGCTACGCTAGATGGTCCGTCCTATGTCGAACGGGTTTCAACTCATGATTTAGTAAGTATTAACAGAGCAAAAAGGGCAATTAAAAAAGCATTTAATAATCAGAAACAGGGTAAGGGCTTCTCCTTCGTTGAGGTACTTTCGACCTGTCCAACAAACTGGGGCTATGATCCTTTTGAATCGATGAATTGGTTGAAAGAGAACATGCTGCCGGTCTTCCCACTTGGGGTCTATAAAGACCGAAAGGAGGAAGAATAGATGTTACATGAAATCGTTATAGCAGGCTTCGGTGGCCAAGGTGTAATGTCAATGGGGCAGTTAATTACTTATGCTGCCATGCATGAGGGTAAATATGTTACTTGGCTTCCTTCCTATGGACCAGAGCAAAGGGGCGGAACTGCTAACTGTGCCATCACGGTTAGCGATGTGGAGATTGGCTCACCATTAGTTGAAAAACCGGGCATTGCAATTGTCTTAAATAAGCCGTCCTTTGATAAATTTGAGCCACTAGTAATTCCTGGTGGAGTGTTGATTGTGAATAGTTCTTTAATTGATCAGAAATCAAAGCGTACAGATATAACTGTTATTGAAATTCCGGCAACGGAGGTTGCAACTGAAATCGGGCAACCGCGCGTTAGTAACTCAGTAATCCTAGGTGCTTTTGTTGCGGCTTCGGGTGCAGTCACCATTGATTCGGTTGTAGAAGGCTTACGTAGTGTTCTTCCTGAAAGAAGGCACAATTTAATTCCAGCGAATAAAGTTGCTTTAGAAAAGGGCGCTGAGTTCGCGAAGTAAATATTTGTGGGGGAATAATACCAATGGATCAACAGAAAATTTATGACCTACTATTTATTGGCGCGGGACCCGGCGGTTATGTTGCTGCAATTCGAGCAAGACAGTTAGGTTTGTCGGTTGCAGTTGTTGAGAAAGACAATGTTGGGGGCACCTGCTTAAATCGCGGTTGCATTCCGAGCAAAGCCTTTCTGCGTAGTGCTGAGTTATACCGAAATACACTTGCTGGTGAGAGCTATGGGATTATAGCTGAGGCAGTAAGCTTGGATTTTGAAAAGGTGAAAGAGCGCAAGAGAAAAGTGGTTGCGCAATTAGGCAAGGGTATTGATTTTCTCTTTAAGAATAATCAGGTTGATTATTATCCGGGGCATGGTCAAATTGCTGGCGATGCTGACGGGATAAAACTTGTCGAGGTTGTTTCTGCAAATGGCGAAAAACTTAGTTTGAGGGGCAAAAACCTTATAATTGCGACTGGATCGCGCCCTCGATTACTGCCGGGGATCAAGATAGACGGAAAGCAGATTTTAACAAGCGATGAGGCTTTCGAAATGGCTGATTTGCCGACGTCGATCCTAATTATTGGTGGTGGAGTTATTGGCATGGAATGGGCGTCGCTTTTGCACGACTTTGGCGTTCGGGTGACGGTGGTTGAGTATCTAGATCGAATCCTCCCTTTTGAAGATACAGAGATTAGCAAAGAACTAACACGCGTAATGAAAAAACGCAAACTTAAAATCATTACCGGCGGGAAAGTATTGTCGGAAAGCATTAAATTAAACAAGGATTCTGTTTCTTTGCTTGTTGAGAGAAAGGGAAAACAAGAAGAATTAAGAGTTGACCGAGTGCTTGTTGCCGTTGGGCGTGAGGCAGTTATCGATAATTTAGGCCTTGAGCAGACAGCAGTCGAAGTAGAGAAAGGTGCAATTAAGGTTAATCAATTCTATCAAACGGCTGATCCTCAAATTTATGCAATTGGCGATTGTATTGGTGGGATGCAGCTTGCCCATGTAGCATCTAACGAAGGAATCGCTGTGGTTGAGCGGCTTGCAGGTAACTTAGCTGAGCGGGTGGACGAGATGCAAGTACCGAAATGTACTTTTACTTTTCCTGAGGTTGCAAGTCTTGGCTTAACAACTGAGCAGGCGACGGAGCAAGGCTATACCTTCATAATTGGCAAATCTAATTTCCGCGGGGTTGGGAAGGCCTTAGTTCTGGGTGAGAGCGATGGTTTTGTTAAGCTAATTGTTGATCAAGCAACAGAAAAAATTCTTGGGGTACATATGATTGGTCCACAAGTTACTGATATGATTATGGTGTTAGGTATTGCGAAATTGTTAGGAAGTAAGGTTTCGGAATTCTCAGAAATGATCTTTCCGCACCCAACATTATCAGAGGCGATAGCCGAGGCGGTTCTAAATATTGGGAATAGACAAATTCATAGTTAGAATGTAAAATTAAACGACATCTAATAATTTGACTAATTAAGCAAATTATTGAACAGCCTAGTTGATTCTTATATAATAATGGTTGAGGAGAAAATGGAGGAGGAGAACAAATGGAAATATTTGCATCTGTAAAAGGTAACCACAACTTGAAGAGTTACGAAGAGGCACGCAAGAGTATTGACTGGAAAGAGGTAGAGAAGAATTTTTCTTGGCATACTACTGGTAAAGTTAATATAGCCTACGAGGCGATTGACCGCCACGCTGAGACAGATAAAAAGGATAAGATCGCGCTAAATTACACACTAGGTGAGACTAAAGAGCAATATACTTTTCAAGACCTTAAAGAATTGTCTAATAAGGCTGCTAATATTTTACAAGATAAAGCAGGAATCGAAAAAGGTGATCGCGTCTTTATCTTTATGCCGCGTTCTCCCGAGTTATATTTTATGTTCTTTGGTATTATCAAATTAGGGGCGATTGTTGGACCACTTTTTGAGGCATTCATGGAGGATGCAGTGCGTGACCGACTAATCGACAGCAAAGCAACAGCACTAATCACTACTCCGGAGTTATTAGGAAGAGTGCCCTTAGATGATTTGCCTGATTTAGAAAAAATACTCTTGATTGGTGAAGATATAACAGAAGATGGAGTATTTATTGATGTTCGTAAACAGATGAAAGAGGCTAGTAAAGAGTTCCCAATTGTCTGGGTTGACCGTGAAGATGGAATGTTATTACATTACACATCTGGTTCAA
>CAZKBI010000036.1:0-3129 GCA_964551195.1 uncultured Caryophanales bacterium
TCTAAACTACGTGAAGCAATTGATAAAAATGTTAAGGTTGAGGGAGATCTGCGACGTGATGTTGCTCTTGATATTAAGCGCCTAGTAGAGATAGGTTCTTATAGAGGAATTCGTCATCGTCGTGGTCTTCCGGTTCGCGGACAGAAAACTAAAACTAATGCTAGAACTAGAAAAGGTCCGAGAAGAACTGTCGCTAATAAGAAGAAGTAAGGGGGGATGACGAAATGGTAAAAAAAGCCACAAGAGTTAAAAAGAGTGCAAGAAAAAATATTGAAAGTGGAGTTGCACATATTAAGTCCACTTTTAACAATACAATCGTGACAATCACAGACCCGCATGGTAACGTGATATCTTGGAGTAGCGCGGGCGCATTGGGTTTTAAGGGTTCTAGAAAAAGCACACCATTTGCTGCGCAAATGGCTGCAGAAGCAGCTGCCAAAGCTGCAATGGAACATGGAATGAAGGGTGTTGACGTAGTAGTTAAAGGCCCAGGTGCAGGTAGAGAGGCGGCTATTCGCTCCCTACAGGCAGTAGGTCTAGAAGTACGAATGATCAAAGACGTCACACCAATTCCACATAATGGATGCCGTCCACCGAAAAGACGTCGCGTTTAAGGAGGGTTTTGAATGATAGAAATTGAAAAGCCAAATATTGAATTGGTAGAGATTGCTGAAGACTCAACCTATGGCAAGATCGTGGTTGAGCCATTGGAAAGAGGATATGGAATTACGCTTGGTAATGCACTAAGAAGAATTCTTTTGTCATCGTTACCAGGTGCAGCTGCAACCTCTGTCCAAATAGATGGTATATTACACGAATTCTCAACAATTCCAGGAGTACTTGAAGATACAGCTGAGATTATTCTTAATCTTAAGAAGCTGTCACTTAGGATTCACTCTGACGAAGAGAAAATTCTGGAGATTGATGTTGTTGGCGGTGGTACAATTACAGCAGGCGATATCAGAGCAGATAGTGATGTTGATATCTTAAATCCAGATTTAGTGATTGCAACTGTCGAAGATGGTGCGAAACTTCACATGCTAATCCGTGTTAGTCGTGGTCGCGGCTATGTGAGAGCTGAAGAGAACAAAAAGGATGAGCAGATTATTGGCTTAATCCCGATGGATTCTCTCTATACACCAGTTACCCGCGTTAATTTCACTGTGGAAAACACGCGTGTTGGGCAGGTTACTGACTTTGATAAGTTAACATTAGAAGTCTGGACAGATGGTAGCATCCATCCAGAGGAAGCAGTTAGTTTCGGTGCTAAGATCATGACCGAGCATCTGAATCTATTTGTAGAGTTAACTGAAGAAGCGCAGGAAGCAGATATAATGATTGAAAAAGAAGAGGACCAGAAAGAAAAGGTTCTTGAAATGACAATCGAAGAATTAGATCTCTCAGTTCGTTCGTATAACTGTTTGAAGCGTGCAGGTATCAATACGGTTCAAGAGTTAATTACGAAGACTGAAGAGGATATGATGAAGGTCCGTAACTTAGGACGCAAATCATTAGAAGAAGTTCAAACGAAGCTAGACGAGCTCGACTTGGCGCTTAGCAAGGGAGAGTAGAGTTATTCTAAAGGAGGACGAAGGTAATGGCATTAAGAAAGCTAAATCGTAATTCTTCAGCTCGCAAAGCTCTCTATCGCGATCTTGTGACTGACCTGTTCATTTATGAGCGGATCCAAACAACAGAAGCGAAAGCTAAGGCGGTGCGCCCAATAGCTGAAAGAATGATTACACTTGCTAAACGTGATGACTTGCATGCGAGACGTCAGGTTGCGGCTTTTGTAAGAAGAGAAGTTGCGGATGAAGGTACTGGACAAGATGCAATACAGAAGTTATTCTCCGACATTGGACCGCGTTTTGCGGAAAGACAAGGCGGATATACGCGTATTCTGAAATTAGGACCTCGTCGCGGAGATGCTACGGAAATGGTCTATCTTGAATTAGTAGAGTAGGATCAAATAGTTTACCAAAAGGGTGAGGGCGCGGTACTCGATATAAATCTGAGTCTGCGCTCTTTTTGGTATTAATTCTTGTTTTCTGGAGGATAGTATGGAGCAGCCAACAAGTCAAGCACTTATAGCGGTGCGCGATCTGACCTTTGAATATGAAGGTGCAAATAGAGCTGCCTTAAATGGTCTTAGCCTTGATTTGGACCAAGGGCAGTTAATTAGTCTGATGGGACGTAATGGGTCTGGCAAAACGACCTTTGCGCGCCTCCTAACGGGTCTGCTACCCGTGACTATGGGCACAATTACTAAATCCGCCGATCTTGGCCGGATTGGCATGGTGCTGCAGAATCCAGATAATCAGATAATCGGTTCTACGGTTCTGGCAGATGTAGCTTTCGGATTAGAAAACCAAGCGGTTGAATCGGAAGAAATGATGGAAAGAGCACTCGGTGCCTTAGAGACTGTAGGACTCTATGACAAAAGAGATCTAGACCCACACAATCTATCCGGTGGTGAGAAACAGAAGCTGGCGATTGCTGGTGAGTTGGTGCTCAAGCCGCAGCTCTTGATTCTTGATGAGGCGACAGCAATGCTCGATCCCAAGACGCGCGGTGAACTGCTGCAACTCTATCAGGATCTAGTTAGGGCTGAGCAGATTACGATATTGATGATTAGTAATCAGCTGACTGATGCACTAAAGTCCGACCGACTGATATTGCTTGATGCTGGGAGATTAGTTTATGATGGCAAGCCGACAGATATTTTCAAGCAAGAGCTTAGTGCCGAGCTCCTAATGGAGTTACCGGTAAGTATTGGTATGGTGCAGTTGCTGAAAGAGCATGGCTACAGTGATGCTGACGAACTGCTTGCAGTGGTGGAAAGTGAGAGCGCACAATGAGTATTAAATTGAGTAAGATAAATTATACATATATGTCGGGCACCCCTTATGCTTGGCAGGCGATTAAAGAGCTGTCACTAGATATTGAACCGGGAACGATAACAGGCATCGTAGGTAATACTGGAGCCGGCAAATCAACGCTACTTAAACTGCTAGCGGGTCTACTTGAGCCAGATCAAGCTGATGCAGGCGAGACGGTGGAGGCTGAACTGACGATTAATGGCTTGCGCTGGGAGTCTGACTCGGATGCCCTGCAGTTACGACGCATGGT
>CAZKBI010000036.1:3229-4361 GCA_964551195.1 uncultured Caryophanales bacterium
ACAGCGCTTAGGCTCTTCCTACTCGTAACTGCAGCCAGCCTCTTTACACTGACCACACCAATTATGAGTGCGGCTATGGCTATCGAGAAGCTTCTAAAGCCGCTTAGCTATTTTAAAGTACCGACAGCGGAGATTGGCTTGATGGTGGCCTTGTCGCTGCGCTTTGTACCGATTCTATTGGAAGAGAGTGAACGACTGGGAATGGCACAGAAGGCGCGCGGTCGCGAACTTGCCCAAGGAGGTAGACTAGCGCGTGCCAAGGATCTACTTGCGCTGATCATCCCACTGCTGGTGAATACCTTTAAGCGTGCCGATAACATTGCGATTGCCATGGAGCTACGTGGGTACCAGCCTCGAGCAGTGCGCACCAGTCTCTATAAAATGGAGATTAGCCAGCGAGAAGTTATCTATACAAGCATAATTATTATTGGTATAATATTGATTGCTATCTTTCTATAGAAAATTGCCTATTGTAGTCAATAATTGTTGACTTCATAGACTCTGTGTAGTAGAATAATGTAGGTATTTTCAACTCACAAGCCCCGAGTTGTGGTACATATAAGAAGTAAAAGTTAGATATTTAAATTTACAAATTAGGTAGGAGGAAAAAGAATGCGTACAACATACATGGCGAAGCCGAACGAGGTTGAGCGTAAATGGTATGTGATTGATGCAGATGGCAAGACACTTGGCCGTTTAGCAACAGAAGTAGCAACACTACTTCGTGGCAAGCACAAACCAGAATTTACGCCACATATCGACACAGGCGATTTCGTTGTTATCATAAATGCAGAGAAGATTGTTCTTACAGGTAATAAATTAGCAGATAAGAAATACTACCGTCACTCCGGTTATCCGGGTGGACTGAAAACAATCACAGCTGGTGAGCTTCTTAAGAAGAATCCAACAAGGATGATTGAATTTGCGGTTAAAGGAATGCTACCTAAAGGTACATTAGGACGCAAGCAAGGTATGAAACTTAAAGTTTATGCTGGTGCTGAGCATCCACATCAAGCGCAACAACCAGAAGTCTGGGAAATTAGAGGATAAGTGAAGGAGGTAAAAGTTTATGGCACAGGTACAATATTATGGAACTGGTAGACGCAAAAGCTCAATAGCGCGTGTGCGTTTA
>CAZKBI010000037.1:0-1954 GCA_964551195.1 uncultured Caryophanales bacterium
ATAAAATAAGCAGGGCAAGCAAGCTTGACCTGCTCTCTCTCATCTTCTATTTGATTGTGTTTAATTTCTCGAACTCAAGTTTCACTTTTGCCGCACTCATTGCGATAAATTCACTATTAGTTGGTTTGATTCGTGCAATATCAACTATCGAGCCGAATAAAAGATCCATCATCTCGCTATTTCCACGTGACCAAGCAACAACAATCGCATGTCTTATCGCTCGCTCAACTCGACTTTTTGTAGAGTCAAATTCATCTGCTAAAATAGGATAAAGCTCAGTTGTAACGCGATCCAAAAGTTCAACATCAAGGTAAACCTGATGAATTGCTTCAATTAAATAACGGTAACCCTTTATATGCGCCGGTACACCTAGCTCGTGCAGTAATTCAACTATCGTTAGCTTAGCATCGTTGGGATTTGTAAAAATCGCCTTATCTTCCCTTACTATTTGAACATTTGGTAGTGCAAGGTTTTCGATGACTGCTTCACTTGGAGTTAATTCCTTTATTCGCTTTAACAATAGCTCTTTATTCACTGGTTTGATTAAGTAATAATCGGCGCCATGTTTAATAGTCTGTTTAATAATGCTTTCATGTCCAAAAGTTGATGTAACAATAATCTTCATGTTTTTAAGATTAGAACGTAACTTTATTTGTTCTAAAACGCCGAAACCATCCATTCCGTACAAAACAAGGTCTAATAACAATACATCAGGTTTGACAATTTCTAGAGCTTTTAACAACTCATCTCCATCATGTGCAGCTACCAGTAGTTCGATCGCAGCATCTTCTCTAAAGAATTCCTTAAGCGAATCTAAGTGCTCAACATTAAAATCTGCAATTACAAGTTTGATCTTTTTCATTTTTCTCATCTCCACTATCAAATTTTACGATTTCTCGTATACATTGATAATTTTCGACAAGAGTATATGATTTCCTTTATTTTCTTGAAATTAATTCTTTTCTTTATATAATTGAGCTTTTTCAATTAATTCCTCAGCATGCCGATAGGTTGTGTCAGTAATCTCCGCGCCTCCCAGCATTCTTGCTAAGACCTTAACCCTTTCATTACGATCTAGCTGGTTAATCTTTGTTTTTGTAATCATTTCTTCTGTATCCTTCTGAATTAAATAATGGGAGTCAGCCATTGCTGCTACCTGAGAGAGATGCGTTATTGCAAAAACCTGCTTACTCTTAGCGACTTTAGCTAATTTTTCAGCAATTGCCTGAGCTGCTTTACCACTCACGCCAGTATCAATCTCATCAAATATAATTGTTGGAACCTCTTCCTTCTCCGCAAGAATAGTCAATGTCGCAAGCATAATCCGTGATAACTCACCGCCTGAAGCGATCTTGTCTAGAGGTTTAAGCGGCTCGCCAGGATTTGGCGAAATTAGAAATTCTATCTGGTCAAGTCCGTTTTGGCTAATCTGATATTTAGTGCCTTTATACTCGACTCCAGAAGCATTCTCTAGATACTCCAGTGCTATTTGCATTCGTGTGTTGCTCATCTGAAGGTCGGCAAGTTCTTTCTCAATTAGACGCGCTAAAACTGTTGCGGACTTTTTCCTTTCATCAGAAAGAGTAATAGCGTCATTTAGCATCTCCTCAGTCGCGTTTTGTAAGTCATGCTTCAACTGCTCCAAATGCACCTCGCGATTTTCCAGATATTCTAACTCAGCAACACTTTTATCTAGATATTCAAGTATATTTGGAATTGAGTCGCCATATTTCCTCTTGAGAAAATAAATCGCAGAAAGTCGCTCTTCAACCTGGTCTAGTTGACCTGAATCATACTCTACATAATTTAGGCGTTCGGAAACCTCCTGCATCAAATCTTCTAACTGATAATAAACGTTTTCCAGTTCCTTATGTAAGATTTCAAATTTATCATCATACTCAACTAACTGTTCTAATTGCACAAGGGAAGCGCTAAGTAAATCGACCGCCCCACT
>CAZKBI010000037.1:2054-4230 GCA_964551195.1 uncultured Caryophanales bacterium
GCATAACCGTCAAGCAATGCAAGCTGCTTCTCATTATGTAATAGTTGTTGGTGTTGTAATTGACTATAAAGTTGAATAACTTTCACGCCGATTTCTTTAAGCACAGCTAAATTTACTAGCTGTCCATTAATACGACTAATGCTTTTACCGTTTCTAAACAACTCGCGTGTAAGCACAAGCATATCTTCCTTGGAATATTCGATACCATATTCTTCTAATAAATAATAAATTGAGTGATCATTCGCTAAATCAAAAACTGCCTCTATTTCTGATTTATCGGCGCTACTTCTAATAAAATCAACAGAGCCACGGCCACCGATTATTAGCTGAATCGCATCTATAATGATCGACTTGCCCGCCCCTGTTTCGCCAGTTAAGATGTTTAATCCATCATTAAAATTAATCCGTAAGTTTTCAATAATTGCAAACTCTTTAATAGTTAATTCTACTAACATATTTTCACCACTTATAATAAATCTAAAAGTTTTTTCGATAATTCATTTGCTGCAGCCCTGTTGCGACAAATGATTAGACAAGTATCATCACCACTAATATTTCCCATAATCTCTGGCCATCCGAGATTATCAATAATTACACCAATCGCATTCGCATTTCCTGGTAGTGTCTTTAGAACAATCAGATTGTCGGTCGAATCCAGACTGACAAAACTATCACGCATTGCCCTTCTTAACTTCTGTAAAGGATTATAACGTTGATCTGCTGGCAGCGTGTACTTGTATTTACCATCATCTAGTGGCACCTTAACAAGATGCAACTGCTTGATGTCACGTGATACTGTAGCCTGCGTGACATTAAAGCCACTATCCTTGAGTAAGTCAACTAACTCTTCCTGCGTATCTATATCATTACTTGTAATGAGTTCACGAATTTTTAGAAGTCTTTTTGTTTTCATTCCAACCTCCTATAAATACTCTTTGTATAATTATACATTTTTCTGCACAATATTTCTATAACAATTTATAAAAATAGCAACCTTATCTAGTTTGCTTTACTTTCCGTCATTATGAGCACGCGTCACAACGTCTTCAATTACCTCATTGATATCAATTGTGGGTTCAAGCTCTGCCTCCATATCTCTTTTTAAATATAAAAGAAATTCAATATTCCCTTCAGCCCCACGAATCGGCGAATAATCTAAGCCAGCAAACTGATAGCCCATAGAGTGAGCAAACTGAGTAACTTCCTGTAATACCTCAATATGCGTCTTAGCTTCTCTTACGATTCCTTTCTTGCCGACCTTTTCTCGACCTGCCTCAAATTGTGGTTTTACTAGCGCAACTATCTCGCTCGGCTGCTCCAGAATTTTCAGCAAGTTTTCAAAGATTATTCGCAATGAGATAAAAGACACATCTATCGCTACAAAATCCGGCTTGCCGTAAGCAAAATCGCCTGGTTGTACGTAACGAAAATTGGTTCGCTCCATCACGTGCACGCGTTCATCCTGCCTCAACTTCCAGGCTAGCTGACCATAACCGACATCGATCGCGTAGACTTCTTTTGCACCCTTTTGTAATGCACAATCAGTAAACCCACCGGTTGAAGCACCAATATCTATAACGACCCGTCCCTCAAGCGACAAATCGAATACTTCAATCGCTTTTGCCAGTTTTAAGCCACCGCGTGATACATAGGGATGTAACTCGGTTTTTACCGCAATCTCAGCTGTTAAACCAACTTGCATACCGGGCTTATCTGCCAACTCACCTGCAACCGTCACGAGTCCAGCCATAATCGACCGCTTTGCCTGTTCGCGTGAGTCAAATAGTCCTTTTTCAACTGCTAAACTGTCTAGACGCACTTTTTTACTCATAGTTTACCTATTTCTTTTGATAAGATCTTTAACTTTATCTGCAATATTTTCAACAGTTAAGCCGACATGTTCGCGTAATCTATCCGTGTCACCGTGAGTTACAAACTCGTCAGCAATTCCAATACATTCAACAGTAACGTCTAGTTCATGTAAAGAATAGAATTCCATAACTGAACTGCCGAAGCCTCCGTGCTTCACGCCTTCTTCCACTGTTAATATTTTATAGCCTGCCGCTGCCAATTCTAGTAAATATTTCTCATCAAGTGGTTTAACAAATC
Source organism: uncultured Caryophanales bacterium (assembly GCA_964551195.1). Classification (GTDB taxonomy): domain Bacteria; phylum Bacillota; class Bacilli; order Tepidibacillales; family Tepidibacillaceae; genus CAYZPB01. Next base: position 4,164 of record CAZKBI010000037.1, read on the forward strand.
GAGCATTTACAATCTGTGGATTAATGCCCTCTTTTACAAGTTCTTTCGCTGCCTCTGCAGCAAGTTG
>CAZKBI010000038.1:0-4142 GCA_964551195.1 uncultured Caryophanales bacterium
AGATAAGAATATCGAAATACCTTGTTTAACATCTGCTAGCTATATTTTTGACAAAAAAAATATAGAAAGAGAGATGAAAGAAGGGATTGACTACATTTATCTTGCGCAGAATCTTGGTGTTAAATATGTACGAGTATTAGGAGACGAGCAACCATACTCGGGTGAGAATATCGATATTGATTTTGTGGCCAAAAATTTAAAGGAACTAGCGAACTACGCCGATGGTCGTGATGTAACAGTACTGATTGAAACTAATGGTGTATTTGCTGATTCGCAGGCCCTACTTTCCCTCTTAGAAAAGGTTAATAAGCCAAATGTTGGTGTGCTCTGGGATATCCATCACCCTTACAGATATATGGATGAACCAGTAAAAGAAACTTATGATCGTCTGAAAAAATATATTAAACATATTCATCTTAAGGATTCGTTGATTGACGAGGGTAAGGTTTCTTACAAGATGATTGGCTATGGTGATTTACCGATAGTTGAAGTGCTAGAGTTATTAAAGAGCGATAACTATTCAGAATACATTTCGTTGGAATGGGTAAAAAGATGGGATCGGACTCTGGAAGCGCCTGCAATCGCTTTCCCACACTTTATTAGCTACGTTAAAAGACACATTTAAATAGGAGGCTGCAAACAAATGGACTGTAATAAAAATCTTGAACAGGTCTACAAACATCTTTTCGACGAGGGTGGTTTCCTGACGGTAAAATCAGGTGATACTGTAAACTCGATGACAATTTCCTGGGGAAGTATCGGCCACATGTGGAATAAACTTGTTTTTATTGTACTAGTTAAACCGTCGCGCTACACTTATGATCTGCTAGAAAAAGAGAATAACTTCACAGTTAGCGTACCTTTTGGTAACAAAATGAGTGAGGCGCTAAAAATCTGCGGCACTATGTCGGGACGAGATACTGACAAAGAGAAGCTGGCTCGTTTAAATTATCTACCAGCGCGCGTGGTCGATACGCCAGTAGTGGGGAACTGCAATATGCACTACGAGTGTAAAATAGTATATAAGCATGCAGAGGATCCAGCTTCAATACTTTCTCAGGATATTGAGGAACTTTATGATAATGACCACCATACAATATATTTCGGTGAGATACTTGCTTGTTATGAGGGATAGCTGACCAAATTATGTGTATCAGTTTACGTGGATGAAATCCTCGCGCACGATTGCGATTAAAGTCTCTAGAGCCTTAACTGCATCGCGTAATTCTAAGCGTTCTAATTGTGTTAGATTAGAAAGCGACAAATAATTATCGATCGGTTTTTCATCCTGCTGTTTAGCGAGACTTGAGGAGATGCGCAGTCGCATAATTGTATTAAATGCTGTTTTCAGCGAATTAGCTAAATCATCCGACAATGCATTCTGCTCCTGTAAAAGTTTGATTCGCTCTAATGTATTTGTTGCGGAAATGCTCTGGTTAATTGCTAGCAAGCGGGTGCAGTCAACAAGGAAAACAGAAAGCGAAGTCTTCAAATTGATCACATTTCTTTGTCCATCAATATTCACGCCAGTGAGATTACCGAATAAGCTTACTGGCAGACGGCCAGAGGTTGCATCTTGCGCCAAGAAAGTAAGTGCTATCGGCAAAGACTTGAAATTCTTGTTTGTGAAACTACGCAATTCTTCAGCCAATGGGAAGAAGCCGTAAACTGGACGGAAGTCTAAGAAAATCGACAGTAAGCGTATATTTCCCGTATTTAAGATGTTAACCCAATTAGCAACCTCCTTATGCCAATAAACTGTATTACCGCGCCAGCTCGGATAACGAGCCATAACATTCCCCGGGCAATGAACAAAGCCACAAGTTATTAGTCCATCATTAATCAGTTCTGACAACCGCTTAAAATATGCATCAACCGTCTTGGTCTGCGTAGGATCGGTGACAGTCTCGTAGATTATAGAATTATCCTGGTCGGTTCTTAGGTATTGTTCGCGACGGCCACTGCTACCCATGGTCATCCAGCAAAATTTTACAGGCGGAGGTCCTAATTCCGGTAACAATTCTTCAATTGAAAGATCGATCACTTGACGAGTTAACCGATCATAGAACTCAGTAATGATATCTAATATTTCTGGAATTGGAGCCTTTTCGATCATCAGGGCATTCAAGACTTGCTCAATCTCTAGACCAACCTCAGCGAGATCCGCAAGATTAGACTGTGTTTCAAGTCGGTCAATAACACTGATAACTCCACTGCTACGTGTTCGAATTAAATCTCGAATCGTTATAATACCGATTGGCTGCTCTTGTTCAGTGACTACAGCATGCTTAACTTTCGCCTTGGTCATAGCTAATAGAATCTGATAGTAATAAGCATCAGGATTAATTAGAAGTGGTTTTTTAATTGCAATTTCGGAAGCCAGGTGATTCTCGGGTGAAATTCCGGCAGCCAAGACATCACTAACAAGTTCATGCTCAGTGATGGTGCCTAAGACGCGATTTTCATCATCAACTATTATTATGCTACTAATATGATTTGAGGCCATCTTGTGAGCAATTTCGGCAATAGTTTCATAGCCTTTAGCGGTAACAACAGGCGAGTTCATTAACTCACTCGCTCGTTTTTGTGCACCTTGCTTTTCCTCGGTCATAATATTGCGCATCACACCTTCATCCCTTGGTATTTTGTTAATCAGGGAATAAAAATGGTCAGCTACCATTTGACTAAACTGAATTGCAAATAACCCATTATTTTGAATTAGATATTCAATATCTTCAGCTTTTACCAAGTAGCAATCAAGTTCAGTCACTGATTTAACAGTTGCAACATAAGACTTTTTCGACAGAATTACCGTCTCTCCGAAGAAGCTATCAGCACCACGATAATCAAGAATGAAGCTCTCACCCTTACTGTTTTTTACGGAGATTTCCGCAAGTCCAGCAATTATAATAAAAAGCAAGTCTTTAGCATCGTCGCCATCATGGAAAATATAACTTCCAGCAGGATAAGTACGGCGCTTGATTCGCTCAGCTAATAGCTCAAGCAACTGCTCAGGCAGAGATGAGAACGGGTCGACACGCTTTAGAAAATCCCGGGCAATCATGCTGTTACCTCCTTGTTATTCTCCTCTTCCTTCCGTACAAAATGACCAGATCCAAGCCAACTTGCTAAGGCAAATACGATATAGAGTGCCTGAGTTGCCAGAGCACCCTGCAAAAGAAACTGCAGCACAGCGCCAATCCCAAGTGCTGGGATGACGATTAGTAATGTACGATAGACTCGTTCAAATCCCTTTTTAGCCGGTATCGGCCAGAGCTTAGCAAAGACAACTCCAAGAGCAGTACCTAAGAATACAACCAAAGCGATCTGTAGTAATACCTTCCAATCTGGAAAAGGCCAAGCGACAATGTAGTGACCAATCAAATAGAATAGCTGTAAGATTAGAGTAAGTCCTAACGCCTTTTTTATAACCCGCAGGTCAATATAAGGAGCGAAAATATAAATAGATAAAGTTACCGCAGCAATGATTGATGGTACTAGCATTAGTTTACCCTCCTTTTTAATTTAGTCTTATTCAATAATATAATCAGTGGGGAAGAGGATCTCTTCCCCCTAACTATACCTAATTTTAATAGTCTATGACTCTTTTTCAACATCTAATTCGCGAGGAATTCGAATGTTTTCTACCAGTTCCTGAATCTCTTTCGGTGGTGGTGGCGTAAAGCGCGAGACGATAATTGCTATACTAAAGTTAATAATCATCCCGATTGTACCAACACCCATTGCTTGAACTCCGAAAAAGCTATCTATAATTGGTTCAGCTGTTCCAAGAATCGGTACAGAGCGAATCAATACAATTGTAATTAGAGTAAAGCTTAGCCCTGATAGCATACCGGCAATCGCTCCCTGTTTATTGATCCGTTTATAGAAAATACCTAGGAAGATAACAGGAAATAGACTCGACGCTGCCAAACCAAAGGCGATTGCAACGACTTCTGCAACAAAACCTGGTGGGTTAATCCCAAAATAACCAGCAGCAACGATTGAGATTAAAATCATAAATCGCGCCACACGTAATCGTTGCCGTTCTGTTGCGTTTCTTCTAAATATTCGATAATACAAGTCATGTGAAATAGCGCTGGACATTGAAAGTACTAGTCCAGAGGCAGTTGACAGGGCTG
>CAZKBI010000039.1:0-3793 GCA_964551195.1 uncultured Caryophanales bacterium
AACATATATTAAGATGCATTCTATATAACTTCACGTCATTTGTAAATCAGAAATTAAGCTTTTCCTGTTCAACCAGTTGAACTAAAACAGCAACAACCTCTGGATCAAACTGCGTTCCCGAACCGCCTTTAATCTCATTAAGTGCATCTTCTCTTGTCAAGGCCCTGCGATAAACTCGGTCCTCAATCATCGCATCATAAGCATCAGCGACAGCAAGGATTCTCGAAATAAGTGGTATTTTTTTACCCGCTAGGCCGGTCGGATAGCCTTCCCCATTCCAGTGCTCATGATGAGTTAAAATATAATCGGCAATATGTGCTAGTTGCGGCGTAGCGCTAACTATCTCGAAGCCAATTTGCGGGTGTTGTTTCATCATATCCCATTCTTCTTTAGTAAGAGGACCCGGCTTATTTAAAATCTGATCATTAACCCCTATTTTCCCAATATCATGTAGCTGTCCTAATAGGCGAAGGTCATCAAGCTCATTCAGATTTAACCCCATTTTTTCACCTATCGCCGTTGCCAGCTTACCAAGTCTTACACCATGTTCCTCCGTCTCATGACTTTTGGCATAGAGTGTCGCCATAATAGAAGAAGTAATTGCCGAATAAGAACTGTTCTGATTTAATAGTTGGTGCTTTTTCAAGGCCTCGTCCGCCGACATAATTGTTTTTTCTATAGTTTCGTCCATAGTCTCTCTACTTTCAAAACCAATAGATACATTAATCTTACAAGAAACAAGTTTGTTAGTTAAATTAAATTTTTGTATGCCAGACTTGATATCTGTTTTTATTTGTCTAGCTGCCTCATTATCTGTATTCGGTAAAATAAGCATAAACTCACTGCCGCCCACCCGACCAACTATTGCATCCTTGCTCGCATATATTTTGATTAATTTGGCGCCTTCGCTAATTACACGATTACCCATATTATAACCGTAAGCACTATTAATCATCCGTAAACCGTCAATATCACAGAGCATAACCGTAAGTGGCAAGAACTTTTTATAATTAAAACGCATTAACTCTTGTTCCATATAGGCCCGATTATAGAGACCTGTCAGTATATCATGCTCTTGAAGATAGTTTAACTGCATTTCATTTTTCTTACGATCAGTAATATCAAAGATAATTCCCTCTAACGCTTCTACAGAACCATCCTCAGCGTAAACACCCTGCCCATACTCAATCACCCATTTAATTTCGCCGGATTTTGTTATAATCTGGTACTCAGCAGTAAAATGAAGATGTCGAGATAATATGCGATTCCACTCTTGACGCAATACATCTTGGTGCTCGGCAAGAATTAATGCGTTAAAGGATATCTCTTTATTATTTAGTAGCCCCTCTGGTTGATAGCCAGTCAGATCATAGCAACCCTGCGAGACAAATTCCATCGTCCAATGCTGATCATTTTTACACCGATAGGCCATTCCAGCAATCTGAGATAAATAGAGCGACTTGCTTCTTTCACTCTCTTTTAGCTCAGCTGTATAACGCAGTAACTGTTTTTGCCTCGAGCGAATAGAAATTGATGAAAAAACTAATGCCCAGACCATTAATATAATGAGTATGTTTGGTAACATCTGGCGATAAATATTGTTGTGCCATTCAGTCGCACTGTAGCTAAACCCCAAAACTGCATATAGTTGTTCGCCCGGGTAATAGACAGGCGTTAAGACATGGACCCAACTTCCACTAACAGAGTTAATTACTGGAGTTATAACCGCTCGCTTGTCAATAAAAGCTTGATAAATAGACTCTTGTGATTCTACGACAAAATCAGACAGGTCTTGCTGTGTGCCAATTACTTCAGTAGGTGCTGAATCCGAAATAATTTGCACTTCTTTGTCAATATATTTTAAGATAAATGCATAATAGACTTTATCTGTAGCTTCCACAAATTGCACAAGCGCTTCCTCAAATGGTGAAACAGTAAGGTCACCATTTAAATGTTCTTCCTCTTTTTCAATAACATATTCCGTAAAAATTAGTGCCGCAGTAGAATTAGCTAATTCAAGCGCTCTAGTCTCCTTATTAGTCCTGATATCATTTAAGGAAAATAGCAGGTACGAGATGGTAATAACCAACACTAGCAAAATCAACGTAATATAACTAACCTTCTCCTTGCGTGTACTCATAGTAAAAAAAACATGAAATCTCCCTGCGATGTTTTTCATTTTATTTTTTTTCATTCTACTCTCCATAATCTGTCTTTTTAAATAATCTGTCTTTTTAAATAATTGTGGCTCCCTTTTTCCCTGTCAGTTTAGACTTATACATTGCTTGGTCAACACGATCAATTGCATCAAGATAGACAAAGTCTCTCTCATTGAAATAAGTCAAACCAATTGAAATTGTTGAATTAATTGATTCACCCTTATATTCTATCTTGGCATCAGCTACAGCTTGCAGGATTTTTTCAACAAATTGGTAAGCATGCTGTTGTTCAAGACCATCAATTATTGCAATAAATTCATCGCCACCCCAGCGATATAGATAATCTTTTGTACGGATATTTTCAGCTACAGCTGCAACAACCTCCGTAATTGCTAAGTCACCTGCAATATGACCATAGGAATCATTAATATCTTTTAAGTCATCAATATCAAACATAATAATCGCTGGTGAGATTCCAGTCTTTTCATAGTAGTTAAATAAAAGTTTCAGATGCTCTTCACATGCACGCCTTACTCCCACATTTGTTAAAGGATCAATCTTCGCTTGGCTTAATTCTTTACTCAATTTCCGGTGAATGTTTTCATATCCGCTAAACTCTTTCCTTGCATACAGAATAATTAAAGGGCAGATTGCAACAGCCAGTAAAATAAAGATTATTGCGCCTAATATTGGTGCACGGGATTTTATTTTATTTAGATTGTGTAATAGGTCTGCTTCATTCTGACTAGTTACAAAATAGTAGTTATCAGTCAGACTTGCTATGTGGTAAAAAACCTGTTCTTTATTTATTGTTTCCCCAACTTCACTTGTTTGAATTAATTCAGCATTATTTGCTAGCTCAGCTAGTGCCTTGCTGCTAATAATTGTTGAGGTGACATCCTGTGAATCTAGTATTGCTATTTGCTCATTAAAACAGAAGATAAGACGGTCGTGTCCAATCACTCTACCATCTGAACTAATAGGTGAAATCACCTCGTAATAGATGTTTCCATTCTCTAAACGGAAAGTATCAATAATTTTATCCACTTTATATATTTCATCTGGTGCAGGACAGTCATATGTATATTCTTCCACAATCATCGAGCTAATAATATTGCCATCGATGAACCTTTCTGCTCGTATCAAATAATCTATACCATGAGTATTAATCAGATATTGAGGTTGGGATAATTCTGTTAATTCTTCTAAATTCATCTTTCCGTCTTTATAATCAAGCATCGCATTCATTATCATGCCCCTGCTTGCAAGATTTTCTGCGCTTTGTAGGCTAAGATTTACTCTATTGTTAAAAAATTGGTACCTCGTCAATGCCTGTTGCTCATAATTCTCAATCAGCCCAGCGGTTAGTTGATTCTGAGTCGGCTGGAAAAACAGAAAATAAGCAGCAATAAACGAAAGCGTTATTAACACTAAAAAAGTAATAATAACTCTTCGCACAAATCTTTTCATTGTTGCCCAACCATAACTAGATGTAGTAAGTATCTCCTTCAAATAATACATCTAAAGACCTTCTTTCATTCAGCAACTATTTGTTATTCATTATGCACCTTCAGTAAACATAAAATAAGCAGGGCAAGCAAGCTTGACCTGCTCTCTCTCATCTTCTATTTGAT
>CAZKBI010000040.1:0-3643 GCA_964551195.1 uncultured Caryophanales bacterium
CTTTTACCGGGATATGCGATTGCATTAATTATGACGTTTTTTACTCCCAAGCTTTTTGTAGGAATTGCCTTCGACTCGGGTGGTGTTGCATCTGGACCAATGACAGCTACTTTCGTTCTTGCTTTTGCCCAGGGAACTGCTGCAGCGACAGAGGGTGCGAACGTGTTAGTTGACGGATTTGGCGTGATTGCAATGGTTGCTTTACTACCCCTGGTTGCGTTACAGATTCTTGGTATAGTCTTTCAATTTAAGTCGAAGAAACGAGGGGTGGATCCTAATGAATGAACCAGAATCCAAGGTATATGAAATAATGACCGTTTTAGTAAATTACGGTGTTGGCTCAAAAGTACTTCAAATTGCGAGACAATATGGTTTTAAGGGCGGAACAGTGATGATTGGAACTGGAACTGTTAGTAGCAATATTCTAAATTTTTTTGGACTAGACGAGATTCGAAAAGAAATATTCATGATGATTGCACCGAAAACTCTGATTGATAGTTGTTTTGAGAGCTTGGGTGCCCAATTAAAACTAGAGAAGCCAAACCGTGGCATTGCTTACACTACACGTATTGAAGGATTAATTGGTGCTGGAAGTTGTAAATACGAAGCAATTGCTGATGAGGAAAGAGAGGGAGAACCAATGTATAAAGCAATAAATGTGGTTGTTGATAAGGGAGTTGCGGAAGAGGTTATTGAGGCTGCAACAAAAGCTGGTGCCAGGGGCGGGACGATTATTAATGCTCGCGGCTCAGGTATTCATGAATCCAGCAAATTGTTTGCGATGGAGATTGAGCCAGAGAAAGAAATGGTGGTAATCCTTGCCAGAACTGAGATCTCAGACGCAATTATTGAAGCGATAAGGGCGGACGTCAGAATCGACGAGCCAGGCAGGGGTATTCTTTTTGTTCAAGATGTAACAAGAACCTACGGTATTCGCAAATAATTTACAGGAAAACATTTTATTTATTAGAAATTAGTTTTATAATATAAAGTAGTAGATTTTTCAAATTTAAATATGCAGAAATGTTGGAGGTATATAATAATGACTAAAGAGAATCTAAACCCCTTGGAGAGTGCACAATTACAAGTTAAAAAAGCCTGCGATGCTTTAAATTTAGAGGATGCAGTCTATGAACTACTTAAAGAACCACGCAGAATTATTGAAGTTTCAATTCCCGTGCGAATGGATGATGGGACTCTAAAAACTTTTAAGGGTTTCCGGTCACTTCATAATGATGCTGTTGGTTCTGGAAAGGGTGGAATTAGAATTCATCCAGGAGTCAATGCTGATGAGGTTAAAGCTTTATCGATCTGGATGACTTTTAAATGTGGCGTTATGGGTCTACCCTATGGTGGTGCTAAGGGTGGGATTATTGGCGACGCGCTATTCTTATCAGATCGGGAACTTGAACAATTAGCTCGTGGTTATATTAGGGGGATACATAAATTTATAGGCGAGAAGATTGATATTCCAGCTCCTGATGTCGGATGTTGCGGTAAAGTAATGGCTTGGATGGTTGACGAATACATTAATTTGACCGGTGAGAACACTATGGGCGTATTAACTGGGAAACCAGTCGCTTGGGGTGGATCTCTAGGACGTAATGAAGCAACTGGCTTTGGCGTCAGTGTGATTACGCGTGAAATTGCATCCAAGATGGGAATCGATATTACAAAAGCAACTGTTGCCGTGCAAGGGTTTGGTAATGTTGGTCGGTATACAGTTAAAAATATTGAAAAACAAGGTGCGAAAATTGTCGCAATAGCAGAATGGGCACCAAATATAGGAACATATGCGATTTATAATGAGTCGGGATTAGATTTCCAGACAATGGCTGATTATATTGATGAAAATCGGAATTTAGTCGATTTCCCTGATGCAAAAATGATTTCACTCGAGGAGTTCTGGAGTTTACCAGTTGATATTCTGGTACCCGCAGCTCTCGAGAACGCAATTCAAGAGCAAGAGGCTAAGCTAATCAAGGCTAAGTTGATAGCGGAGGCAGCAAATGGGCCGATAACAACAGCGGCTGATAAGATTCTCAACGAGCGCGGAGTTGTTGTTTCACCTGATATTTTAACAAATGCTGGCGGTGTGACGGTATCCTATTTCGAGTGGGTGCAGAATTTATATGGATACTACTGGTCTGAGCAAGAGGTGGAGGAAAAGCAAGAGGCATTGATGATTAATGCATTTAACGATATCTGGAATTTGAAGGAGACTTATGAGGTAAGTTTCCGCGAGGCTGCCTATATGATTTCGGTTAAAAAAGTTGCAGATACTATGAAAATAAGAGGATGGTACTAATGCGATTCGTTGAAAAAAAAGATTATGAAGAGGTTAGTGACCTAGCCGCAGAGATCTTTATTGCGGAAATACAGAAAAATCCATGTATTATACTGGGATTAGCTACTGGAAGCACTCCATTGGGCCTTTATGATAGGTTAGTTAAGAGCTATCAGAATGGTGATATCAGCTTTTCTCAGGTGCAGAGCTTTAATTTGGACGAATACGTTGGTCTGTCTCCGGATAATCAAGGGAGCTACAGTAATTATATGGAGCGTAATTTTTTCAGGCACATTGATATTAACCGTGAGGCGGCTCATATTCCCAGAGGATTAGGACTTGATTGCGCAAATTACTGCTACCAATATGATCAGATGATTGCCCAAAGTGGTGGTATTGATTTGCTCTTACTAGGTGTTGGCGAAAACGGACACATTGCATTTAATGAACCAGCAAAGGAGTTGCAGTTTGATACACACCTTGTCGAATTGACACCAGAAACGATTGATGTAAATTCACGCTTCTTTAAAGATGTAAGTGATATGCCAACCCAGGCGATAACGATGGGAATGGGCTCAATTATGCAGGCGCGAAAAATCCTACTATTAATCACCGGTGAGAAAAAACAAACTGTGCTAAAGCGTCTCTTAAATGAGCGGACGCTTACTCCTGAGTTTCCAGTATCGTTTTTGCGGGTGCATCCTGATATTACAGTTATCTATGATGAAGCGGCGCAAGGCTGATAGCGGCTAGGGAAATATTGTAAAATAATTAGCAATATGATATATTTATAGTTAAGCATTGGTGATATTCTAAAATAAAATGAGGAGGATATTAGATGGATAAGAAACTCTTATATTTTTCATTTGTTTATGCTGTCGTTGGTATGCTTTCTGGCGCAGTTTATCGCGAATTCACCAAATTCGCTGGTTATGATGGTAACACAGTATTTTCGGTAATACATACACACACGGTTGTGCTTGGTGGAATTTTTCTATTAATTTTGTTTCTTTTTGAGCGTCTTCTAAATGTCTCAAAAGTAAAAATGTTTAACACCTTCTTTATTGTTTATAATATTGGACTAATTCTTAAGATTATTACTATGTATGTGCGAGGAATCACAGACGTACTAGTATTAGAGTTAGGAACCGGACTAAATGCTGCGGTTTCTGGTGTGGCTGGTTTATCGCACGGTATAATAGGTATAAGCTTGATATTGCTGTACATTGCATTGAAGCGTGCGCTTTTTGATAACAAAGAAGCTTAATTATAATTAAGGGGTGAGTCAGTTGGCGAAGATTACTTGTGTTATTCTTGGTTTGTTAGTTGCGGCGATGGGAATTATTGAGCTTATCG
>CAZKBI010000041.1:0-3045 GCA_964551195.1 uncultured Caryophanales bacterium
TGTTTTGTTAAAACATGAACTGCTGGTTCTGCCATAATAATAACAAATCCAATCGCAAATGCGGCAATAACCACAATTAGCTTGTTATCAAAGCTGGCTAATTCATAGCCAATTATTCTGCCCACCTCAAGAAAACCGGCATTAACACCAACCAAGAATAGTGCTAGCCCGAGCAAAACAAAGAGTAAACCAAAGATTATTCCACGCAAGTTTTTGAGTGGTAATTTAAATATAAATAATTGAAAGATAATAAATATAATTGCGATTGGGAGAATGGCTAATAAAGAGTCGGTTGTTGTTTGAGGAATTAAATCAATAAATGGGCCCCAAATAGTTGTAGACTCCGTAACTGTTTCTGTCAGCGTTCCACTAATTTCTCCTGGATTTGCTACTAGACCCATGATGAGAACCGCTAGAATGGCACCCGCTGATGCAATCCCGACTAAGCCGAAACTGTCGATTTCAGCAGCTTTACTATCCTTCCTCATTGCAGTAACTCCTACTGCTAAAGCTAAGACAAAGGGTACTGTTAAGGCACCTGTTGTTGCCCCCGATGCATCAAAAGCAATTGCTAAGAACTCTGGTGTAGTAAAAATTGCTAAAGCACCTATTATCAAGTAAACAATAATTAATAGTTTGTATAGGGGAAAGTTAAACACGGTGCGAATCAGACCAATCGAGACCAAGAGCCCTATACCTAACGATACAACTAATACGATATCCCAGCGCGCAAGTAGTCCGCCTGTGACATAATCAACCTGCTGGGCCAAAATATGTAAATCGGGTTCCGCAATTGAGATGAATAGACCAAGAACCAACCCTGCTAGCGCTAGGAACCATAATTTATTGGGTTTAACAATCGATTTTCCAAGCATATTACCAATTGGTGTGATTGCGATATCGACACCAAGCAGAAAGATTGTCAGACCAACTACAATTAATAGAGCACCAATAATAAACCAAATCAACTTGAGTGGTTCAAGGGGTGTTAGTGTAAAATTTAAAATTAGTACGATAACCGTAATCGGTAAAACTGAAGAAATAACTTCTTTAGACTTCGTTGTAATTACGTTCAATTGTTGTCATCCCCCGTCTATCTAGTAACAGCCTTTCTCTTACGAATAAATAATATAATTGCAATTATGGATACAAACAGTGCACTAAAGGTAAAAGCAAGCCACGGGATTCCCTGTAGTAAACCTGTTACAAAAGAACCTACAATTACACCTAAGGAAAAACATGCATAGAATATACCGAATGCTTTACCGCGGTGTTCGTCCGGCGCATCTGTCACAATAACTTTAGTCAATGACGGGAACATAAGGGCAAATCCTAAGCCAAAGACCCCCATACTTATAAAAATTAAATGGCTTGATACAGAAAATGCAAGCATTATTTGCGATATAACGACTATAATCATTCCGATTATAATGATTTTGTCGATATTATATTTATCATACATTCGATTTGTTGGCAGGAGGAAAACAAAGATTGCCACAACACCAAAGATACTGATCATCATGCCACCTAAAGAACCACTATCAGATATTTCTGCAGCTTTAAGTGGTATCAGATAAGTAACGACACCTAAACAATAAAAGAGAGTAAATGCAGCCATATAGACGTTACCTAAGGAAACTGTCTTCAGCATCGCTATTATCTCAGATTTAACTTCCTTTCTAGCCGCTTTATGAGTCTTTTTCGGTGGACGTGGTATGAACAATAATACAAGAACCGCACTAATAACCATTAAGCTAGCTATAGAATAGAATATCCAGTCATAACCATAGCGACCGCTTATAATTCCTGCAGATGCAGGCCCAATAATAGCTGCAATCCCAACTAATGCCCCAGTATGCGCCATTGTTTTTCCGTGCCGTCCCTCTTTAGATACGCGCGCCATCAAAGAAAAAGCACTTGGTGCGAGTAGTCCTGAGAATAAGCCATGAACTGCCCTAGCTCCAATTAGTTGCAGCGGCGTAGCTGCAATAGTGTATAACAATAAGGCAATCGCTGTCGCCAATAAACCAAACGCAATCACACGATTAGCACCAAAGCGATCAATACTAATACCACCAACTATATTGGATAATAGATTAGTAAAGGAATAAGCGCCAATGGTAAGCCCAACGACAAAGGGTGTTGCACCAAGGCTGACCGCTAAAGGCGAGGCAATTGGTAACAAGGCAAAAAGATCAAGAAAGGAAACTAAGACCAGCCACAGCAAGAGAGCTTTTATAAACTTCATCTTATCACTCCTTAAATAGAAAAACATAATCTAACACTATTATAATCTGAAATTCTTATTATAATAGTATATCAGATTATGTTGATCATTCTATAAATTAAGTCTATTTTTCAGCCCAATATATAAAAAAGTTAGAGCAAGGCTGCCGTCAATTCTAATGGGTCAAGCAACTGCTCACCCTTATATACGCGCATATTCCCAGCGGATAGCTCATCCATTAGCATGACATTTCCTTCACAATCTCTACCGAATTCAAGCTTGATATCGTACAGCTCCAAACCTTTGCTTGTGAGTAAATCGCTGATAATCGCTGTTATTTTCTGTGTGCTTGCTTTAATCTCTGCGAATTGATCAGCTGTTAGAATTCCAAGGGCCTCAAGACCTTCAACAGTGATTAATGGATCCCCACGCTCATCATCCTTAATCGTCGCCTCAACATATGAATCCAACTTATCGCCAGAGTTAATATAGGCGCCATAGCGTTTAATAAAACTACCTACAGCCCGATAGCGACAGATAATTTCTAAGCCCTTACCAAAAGGTTGGGCAGCTTTAACATCCATTGTTCCCGCAGCAAAATCCGAATTGATAAAATGTGTCGCGATGCCAGCCTCATTAAGCATTTTGAATAATTTTGTCGACATTTTAAGATTGCCAAGTCCCATTCCTTCAATCTTTAAGCCAACAGTATTAGCACCAGGATCGAAAACTCCATCCGTGCCAGTTACATCATCCTTAAATACAAGACGATAATTTCCATCATCTAATGCATACACGTCTTTGGTTTTTCCTACATA
>CAZKBI010000042.1:0-2779 GCA_964551195.1 uncultured Caryophanales bacterium
AAAAATAGATAGGAGATCTACGCTTTATTTGCTATAATCAAGTATGATAAACAAGAAGGAGAGGTTAATATGAGTTATATTATTTCGACTGATACTACTGCTGATTTATCCCAAGAATATGTAGATAAACACAATCTACCGTTATTATCATTTAATTATACTATTGATGACACCACCTACGACTTAACAAATGAGCTTCCTTATAAAGAGTTTTATGACAAAATGAGAGATGGTGCAGTTCCTAAGACCTCCCAGGTCAACCCCTTAGCAGCTAAGGAATTTTTTCAGAAGATACTTGACGAAAACGATGCTGATATATTGCATGTTGCTTTTTCTTCTGGTCTAAGTGGTACATTTAACAGTACTTGCCTTGCTGTCAAAGAACTAATGGAGGAAAACCCAGGAAGAAAAATCATATTAGTTGATACTCTTGGAGCGTCGCTAGGACAAGGTTTATTAGTAAATCATGCTCTAAAGTTACGAGAACAAGGAAAGTCGATTGACGAAGTTAGCAAATGGCTTGAAGACAACAAGCTAAGTCTCGTTCATTTATTTACTGTCGATGATCTTATTTATTTATACCGGGGTGGGCGAGTTTCTCGTACCAAACAGGCTGCTGCGGGAGTCCTAAATATTAAACCGGTTTTACATGTTGATAATGAAGGACACCTATTGCCGATGATGAATGTACGTGGAAGAAATAAATCATTGAAGCAAATGGTTGACATAATGGAAGAAAGAAGAATTGAAGGAGACCAAGATGTTTTTATCAGTCATGGGGATTGCTTAGAAGAAGCTGAGCAAGTTGCAGAAAAAATTAAAGAACGTTTCAACATTGAAGTGGCACAGATTAGCCACATTGGTCCAACGATTGGAACACACTCTGGACCGGGAACGGTCGCATTATTTTTCTTAGGTAACGAGCGATAAAAGTAATAGATGATGGAGTAATGAACGCTAGATATACAAAAGGAGTGGACCAATCCACTCCTTTTACTCTTATAGACTGTCGCCGAAATCTTTGCGGAATTTTGCAACAAGCTTATCCTGCCAATCGCCAATCGGTTCAAGCCGACCGAAGAAAAAGCGTAGTGTTTTTGGTTCCTCAACAAAACGGATTCCGCCAATTAGCTCCCGGTTCTGATATAGCCAGTTAATTCGATCGATAGCGTAACTGACCTGTGAAAGGGTAAAGACGCGTCGCGGCATTGCTAATCGTAGGAGTTCCATATGTGATAGTTTTTCCGTTCCATCAGGATGTCTTTGCTCCGACATAGTACCACGTTCCATTCCGCGGACTCCACTAGATATATATAAAGCAGCAGCAAGCGCGCCGGAAGGATATTCGGTTTGTGGAATGTGATCGACAAAATCCATGGCATTAACATGACAGCCTAGTCCACCTGCAGGTGTAACAACCGGAACGCCAAGTTTAATTAATTCATCAACCATATAGGCAATGAAATTAGGACCTTGACAGATAATCTCTTCGTCCAGCGTCTCATCTAAACCGATAGTTAGTGCCTCCATCTCACGAACACTCATACCACCATAGGTAAGAAAACCCTCATAAAGTGTAATCAATTCCCGCATATCGTTATTAAGTTCTAGGCTATTAGTACAGATACCGCCACCACGTCCAAAGCCAAGCTTGCGGCCAGAAAAATATATTATCTCGCAGAGCTCAGCTAGCGCAAGTGTGATTTCATGGATTGACATATCTTTGCAAGCCTCTTCACGTTGTTTAATAAAGTGCAGATTATCGGCAAGCAGACTTGCATCAAATACAATCATTAGATCATTTTCATCACAGACTCGACGAACATCACGCAAGTTCTGTAACGAAAACGGTTGGCCACCAATTAAGTTGGCGCCAGCCTCCATGCGAACATAAGCGATCTGGTCGCGACCTTTTTCCGCAATCAGCTGTTCTAATTTATCAATATCAATGTTCCCTTTAAAAGGGTGAGTGCTTGTTACTTTGATTCCTTCATCAATTATTAACTCTGCAATTTCACCGCCATTAGCAGTAATGTGTGCAGCTGAGGTTGTAAAGTGGTAGTTCATCGGCACAATCATTCCAGGTTTAACATATGTTTTGGAAATAACATTTTCTGCTGCACGACCCTGATGCGTTGGCAAGAAATATTCCATTCCGAAAAACTCTTTCAACTTATTATGCAGACGCTCAAAAGTTGCACTTCCCGCATAGCTATCATCAGCAAGAAACATTGCCGCTTGCTGGCGGTCACTCATCGCATTGACACCGCTATCTGTAAGCATGTCCATGTAGACGTCTTTATTCTGTAATAAGAAGGTATTGTTACCTGCTTCGTTCATTTTGCGTTGCCTTTCCTCTACCGGCAAAAGGCTTAGTTTCGAAACGATTCGGACCTTGTGCATCTCCAGCGGGATTTGCTCTCCGCTAAAAAACTTAATTTTTGACATTTTGTTTCCTCCATTTATTTGAATGTTTATGTAGCAGTGAGCGGTTAGCGATTAGTAATTAGTATAAAGTCACATGCACTCACTTTCGCTTTAACGCGCTAAAGCACTATAGAGAAGTATACCATTATAATTATAGAAGTCAACAAAATTTCTGTATGAAATTGTTCAAATAAATTATTGGCATTCCTCAACAAAAGATGATATACTATTTAATGCACTCTCCAGTCAGATGTATTTATAATTTGACAGGTGCATTGAAAAAATGATACGATAACAAATGTTGCTTTAATTGTTCTTTGAAAACTAAACAGTGTAATAAAAAGCCAAGCGA
>CAZKBI010000043.1:0-2454 GCA_964551195.1 uncultured Caryophanales bacterium
AAGATGGCACTTGAGGCAGGTATGTCAAACGAGGAAATTCAAAACATGTTGGCAGGAGTAAGCGATGATGTTCCGGAAGAAGAAATGTCTGCTGTAGTATTTTCTCAACATTACGCTGAAACTAGAGGAAATCCATCAAAAAAATCTTGGGAGCGACTAGTAGAAGTATATGGGCTTCCAAAAGCAAAAGGTATTCTAGGTGCAATCAGGATTATGATGTTTGGCAACTCAGCTGGCGTTGCTTGGGGTTCTTTTGTTAGTAGGTTTAGAAAGAAAGAAGAAGTTGATCAGAGAAGTAGCCTTCTTTATGAAATAGCTATGATGCTTGCAACCTTTATATATTTGCCTCTAGCTTTCATACATGCTCTTTTAGCAAAACTATTTAGAGTATCTACGGTGCCAAAGAAATAAGAAACTAGAATAATGATAATATGCGTAATGATGGAAAAACTTTATGCCCCTGGGCAAAAGACTTAAAATAAAAACGTATGTTAGGATTATTGATATAATAGTGGAGCAAAGATAAATTGAAAAGGGGGAGCAAGTTGAAATTAATTTCATGGAATATTGATTCACTAAATGCTGCCTTAACTGGTGACTCGAATCGAGCGCTACTTACAAGGAAAGTTATAGAAACAATTGTTGAACTGGATGCAGATGTGATTGCCTTACAAGAAACCAAATTACCTGCTGACGGTCCAAGCAAGAAACATCTGGAACATCTGGAGGAATATTTTAATGGCTATTCGTACGTGTGGAGAAGTTCTAAGGAACCAGCTAGAAAAGGTTATGCCGGCACAATGTTTTTACATAAAGACAAGTACTCTCCGCAAGTTTATTATCCTAAAATTCAGGCGCCGGATACCATGGATTTTGAAGGTAGAATTCTTACCTTAGATTTCGAGCAATTTTATCTTACTCAAGTATATACACCTAATGCAGGTGAGGCGCTAAACAGATTAGCTGATAGACAAGAATGGGACAAAAGATATGCTGAGTATTTACTAAGTCTTGATCAAGAAAAACCAGTTATCGCAACTGGAGACTATAACGTAGCGCATCGAGAGATAGATTTAGCGAATCCGAAATCTAACCGTAACACTGCTGGATTTACGGATGAAGAGCGGCAAGGTTTCACGAATTTACTCGACAAAGGTTTTACTGATACCTTTAGACATATTCATGGTGACGTGGAAGGTGTTTATTCTTGGTGGGCACAAAGGGTAAAAACAAGCAAAATCAATAATTCTGGCTGGAGAATTGATTATTGGTTAGTCAGCGATCGGATAGCTCACAAGGTTCTTAAGTCTGAAATGATTGATTCCGGCACCAGACAGGACCACACACCAATTTTGTTAAAGATAGGATTGTAGTTAAACAAAATAATAGAATGGAAGTGCAAATATGCTGAAATTATGTATCCTTGATGCTCAAACATTAGGAGAAGATATGGATCTTTCAAAATTCAAAAAATTTGGTGAACTATCAATATATCCAACAACTACACCTGATCAAGTTAGTGAGAGAATTAGCCAGCAAGATGTTATTATTACCAACAAAGTTGTTTTGAACGAAGCTAATCTTAAGGCTGCCGAAAAGGTCAAACTTATTTGCTTAACTGCGACAGGAACCAATAATATTGATCTTGATTATACTCGTAGTCGAGGTATAGTTGTCTGTAATGTAGCAGGCTATTCTACACAGAGCGTGGTTCAACATACTTTTGCGATGCTTTTTTACATTCTGGAATCCTTATCCTATTATGATAACTATGTAAAATCCGGAAAGTATAATGATAACGTATTATTTACGAATTTGAAGAAGCCGTTTTTTGAACTGGATGGAAAGACTTGGGGTATCATCGGTCTGGGTACGATTGGGCAGGGAGTGGCTTCTGTCGCTCAGGCGTTTGGTTGTAATGTTATTTATTACTCTACATCGGGCAAGAATTACAATCAAAAACACTCCCAAGTAGAGCTAAATACATTATTAACAAGTGCAGATATTATTTCAATTCATGCACCATTAAATGCTCAAACGGAAAATTTAATTGACTATCAGCAGATTAAACTGATGAAAAGTCATGCGGTTCTGCTTAATTTAGGCCGAGGGGGAATTATTAATGAGGCTGCTTTGGCCAAAGCGTTGGATGAGGAACTTATCCAGGGAGCAGCTTTGGATGTCTTGGTAAATGAACCAATTGATAGTGGGAATCCTTTACTGAAAATTAAAAACAGTGACCGACTTTTGATTACTCCGCATATTGCATGGGCCAGTAAAGAAGCACGAGTTAGACTGATAGATGAGACATACCTGAATATTGAGTCCTTTATAAAAGGTGAGCCTAGGAATATTGTTTAGAATAAGTGTTTAACACCATAAAATTTAATATAGAAGAGGGATAGACTTAAGTGGTAGAAAAAATAAGAAAAGAATGGTTTTTTAATATAAAAG
>CAZKBI010000044.1:0-2004 GCA_964551195.1 uncultured Caryophanales bacterium
TTCTGCCGTGCAGCATCATGTAGAACCTGATCATAAGCTCTTTGCAGAAAGGTTGAATAAATGGCAACAACTGGCGTAAAACCAGCTAAAGCCATACCCGCGGCCATAGTCACAGCGTGTTGCTCAGCTATTCCAACGTCGAAGAAACGGTCGGGGTAGGCATCTTGAAATTTATCAAGTCCTGTCCCAGCCGGCATGGCAGCAGTAATAGCCACAATCTGCTCATTGCAAGCCCCCAACTTAACAAGGGTATTGCCAAAAACACTCGTATAGTTTGGTGTTTGGCCAGTCTGAATCAACTCACCACTGTTTATGTCATATTTTCCAATCCCGTGAAACACATCAGGACTAAATTCAGCCGGTTTAAAGCCCTTGCCTTTCTCAGTCAAAACGTGGATCAATACTGGCTCATCTAATTTGTCAGCATTCTCTAGGATTTCGATTAAACTTGGAATATCATGTCCATCAACCGGCCCAAGATAGGTTAAGCCAATCTCCTCAAATAGAATCCCCTCAACGACTAAATATTTTAAGCTATCGCGGATTTTCGCGGAAATATCAAATAAACTTTCACCAAATGGTACTTTTTTCGTAAAATCCTTAAATCTCTTCTTTGCACGAATATAGCCCTGTGTCGTTCTCAGCTTCTCTAAATAATTATGGACACCGCCAACATTCTGTGAAATCGACATTGTATTATCGTTAAGAATTATAATCATTTTATTCTTCGCATGTCCCAAATGGTTCATCGCCTCAAATGCCATACCACCAGTCAGAGCTCCATCGCCAATAACAGCAATTACCCGATAATCGTCACCCTTTAGATCGCGCGCCAAAGCAAAACCCATCGCACTGGAAATCGATGTGCTACTGTGTCCAGTTTCAAACACATCATGCTCACTCTCGGAAATCTTCGGGAAACCACCCAAACCACCAAACTGGCGTAATGTATCAAACCCTGCTATCCGACCAGTTAAAATTTTGTGAACATAGGATTGGTGACCAACATCCCAGATTATTTTGTCACGAGGACTGTCAAAAAGATAATGCAAAGCAAGCGTCAATTCTACAACCCCAAGATTCGGTGCTAAGTGGCCACCCGTAACTGAAAGCTTTTCAATCAGAAACCTTCTGATTTCTACCGCAAGCTCGTCCAGTTCCTCGTAAGTTAAACATTTAATATCATCGGGGCAATCTATCTTACTTAGCATATTTTATCTTCCCTTCCCCTTATAGTTTTTGAATAAGCTAATTTTTAAGTATTTCTCTATGACTGCCAAAAATTGTCCCACAGCAAAGATAATCTGAGTTGAATATTTTATAGCGTAGCTTTTACCAAAAGCTTTACCACCAACTGTTAATGCAGCAACAAGAGAAGCAAATAATACGGAAATAACCATGTATGTCAAGCTGCCCTCATTTATTCCCATGTCTCGAACTAATCCAATAACAACAGCTGCACTAGAAACTCCGCTGACAATTCCGGCGATGTCACCAATTACGTCATTACAGAAATTGGAGAACTTATCAGCATTACGTACTACACGTAGCGCTTCAATCGCACCGGGCCGTTTATCTGCGCTCATTGCATGAAAAGGCTTCTCACGAGCAGCTGTAGCAGCAACCCCCAGAACGTCAAAAAAGACGCCGATTAGTATTATCACTAAAACTACCAGCATCCCGATTGCCCAGCCAGTACCAGCTAAGGCGGCTGTTGCTAAAATATTAATAATAAAAGCAATGATTAATGTAATAAAGGAAATAATCAAACCATATCGTATGTAATCATTCTGAGTTTTTTTCATAATTATCTCCTATAAAAATTTATAGAGTGGTAGCTTATCAGGTTAAGGCTGCGCCTTAGGTCTAGTAGGATTTCCCGAGAGATACACCTTCTCGTCGCCGAAAAGGTAGTTTCCACTTACGATCTCCCCAATTAAGTCGCCTTAAATTGGACTAGATTACCACTTAGTGCACACTTTAATCCCCAAAAAGCCTCAATAA